>NZ_BAFY01000314.1 GCF_000308555.1 Nocardia cyriacigeorgica NBRC 100375
AGGCTCTTCGTATGAGTGATGAAACTTGGGACGGCCGCCGGGCGGTCAGTGCGAGTTCGGGTGATAACACGGTTTCGCGTGCGCGGCAACCGGATGGTTGACGCGCACACTGGGGAGACATCATTCCGTGTCCGCGACGACGGCAGAGTGGTGGATGCCAATTCCGGCGAGACACGGTTTCGCGTGCGCGATGACGGCCGTGTGGTCGATGTCAACACGGGTGAGACGGTCTACAGACTCAGAGGTTGAGTCACTTAGCCCTGGTTTGGCCATCGTTGCTCAAGGTTGCCGCGATGGCCCCTTGGCCGCGTTTATGGTTCGTGCTTGGGCATCGATATCCGGGCCAGTGAAGAGTCGGTGGAACGCCTCGTCGAGCACTCTGGCTCCGTCCAGCACCTCCATAGTGGTTAAGTCCGAGTCCTCGTGGGTTCCGACGTTTCCGAGCCATTTGACGGCGAAGAAGAGATCGGCCACCGCTGGACGGTCTGGGTCAGCATCACGCCACTCTTTGATACGTTCGTGCGCGTTCCGAAATTGCCCAGATGGTCGAGTTGCAGAGATTCCTTCTGAAGTCAAGAACCGTTCCACCGTGGCACGCAGCGCAGTTGCGGCCAGACCAGGATCAGCGAAAAGCACGCGAGAAGCGCGCAGCACACCCTCTCTTACTTCGTCGGGTGCCTATCTCGGGATCGGCATTATCAGCATCGGCGGATGCAGGTGCGTCACAGTGTAGTACGAGGAATAGGCGATGCCTTGGTACTCGAAATCATCGCGGTTCGACCTGTGGGAGTAGTCCACGCGATAGTCGCCGTGCCGTGCACAGCCTGTCGACACTCGGGATTCTCGCACTGACCGCGGACGACAAACGTGCCGGAAATCCACTCCGGCTCGAACGCAGGGTGGTTGCGCGCGGAAGCTGAATCGTGTCCTTCATCCTCGGTGGGCGCTGAGAATCCGATGTATCCGGTCTGGCACTTGGGGCACGCAGGCCGCGGCCACGGCTGTCCGTCCTCAATCGGGCGAGCGAGCTCGGAAAGTGCGGGGTCCACAGCCATGCTTCCAGCGTAAGCGGGACGCTATGCGGACAGGCGTAGAACGGGAATCGATCGCGGGCGACGGCTCTAGCCTTTGCCGGTCATGCGGGCGGTGGTGTCGAACGCGGCGAGCTCGGCGGGGTGGAGTTGGTGCTGCACGACGAAGGCCCGGTCCTTGATCCGCCAGAGCCCTTGCCCGGTGCCGAGTCCGGGCAGCAGGCGGCGTTCGGTGCCGGTCAGCCCGAGCGCGACGGCGGTGGGGCCGAGCTGATCGGTCTCCTGCCGGTAGACGATCCTCGTCTCCGCGTTTGCCAGCAGGCTGTTCGCCAGCGCCCGGTTCGCCGATCCGGCATCGCCGACGTTCTCCAAGTCGGTGAGCTTGTGGAACACCAAGAGATTGGCCAGCCCGTAGTGCCGGGCGAGACGCCAGTGGGCGTCCATCCTGCGCAGGAGCGCCGGGTGGGACATGAGCCTCCATGCCTCGTCGTAGACGACCCATCTGCGGCCCCCGTTGGGGTCGAGCAGGGCGGCTTCCATCCATGCCGACGAGCAGGTCATCAGCACCGAAATCAACGTGCTGTTCTCGGTGACGCGCGAAAGATCGAGGCTGACCATCGGCAGCGACGGGTCGAACCTGACGGTGCTCGGCCCGTCGAACAGGCCGGCCAGGTCCCCGGCCACCAGGCGGCGCAGCGCGTGGCCGACCTGGCGGCCGTCCTCGGTGAGCCGGCCGTCCGGGTCGTCGGCAGGGTCGGGGCGCAGCAGCCGGTCGACCACCATCGGCAGGATCGGCACGTCCGCGTCGCGGACCGCGCCGGCCAGGGCGGTGTCGATCGCGGTGTGCTCCAACGGCGCCAACCGCCGATCCAGCACCGTCTCCGTCAAGGCTCCGAGCAGATCGCGGCGTCGCGCGGCGAGGGTGGTGGCCCACTCCTGGTCGGACAGGCCGCCGGGCCGGTAGCCCTCATCCAAGGGGTTGAGCCTGTTGCCCATCCCGTGCCCGAGGATGATCGCTTTCCCGCCGACTGCTTCGGCGACGCCGGAGTGCTCGCCTTTGGGGTCGCCGGGGACATAGACGCGGTACCCGAAGGGCAGACTGCGGGTGTAGAGGCTCTTGGCGAGCGACGATTTCCCGGAGCCGACGATCCCCGCCAAGATCAGGTTCGGCGCGGTGATGATGCCCCTGCGGTACAACTCCCACGGGTCGTACACGAACGAGGAGCCGCTGTAGAGGTCTTGGCCGATGAAGATTCCCGCGGCTCCGAGCCCGGCTTCGGCCAGGAACGGGTACTGCCCGGCGAGCACGGCGCTGGTGTCCTGATGCCGGGCCACCCGGAAGCGGCCCGGTGTCCTCAGCGCGGCCGGGCCGGGCTCGCCGGCGGCGGGCAGGTAGACCGTGGCACGGCGTTCAGCCCGTTCGGCGGCGGCCTTGGCCTGGGCCGCTTCCTTCTCGACGTGACGCTGCTCGGCGACGAGGCGGGCGGCGGCTTGCCGCCGCTGCTTGCGCAGCCGGCGCCGCTCCGAGGCGGGAGTGACGAGGACAGCGGTGTGCAGCTTCTCGCCCCGGCTCACAACGACCGCCCCCGCGTCCCGGAGACCCAACCGCCGGCGGGACGGTCGAACCATGACGAGTCCGGCGCCGGGCGAGGCTGCTGTGGCATGTCCGGCTTGGGCTGCGGCGGGCCCTCGATGCCGAGCGGTGCCAGCGCGTCCGCGTTCTGGCGAGCGGCCTCCGCGACCCATCCGGGAAACAGGCACTCATGCTCGGGCCTGCTGCCGGGGTTGTCGATGGCGTACTGGCGGGCGTCGCCGGCCGCTGCCAGGAAGGCGGCGAGGTCGCGCATCGCGCGGTCCGGGGCGACCGGCGCTCCGGCGCCGGTGAACAGGTCCCGGCCGACGAGCGTCTGCCCGGTCGCGGTGTCCTCGATGCGGTAGGCATATCGCTGGTGCTCGCCCAGCGGCGAGTCCGGCCAGACGGTCAAGGTGAGCGTCCCGACGTGCCGGGACATCGAAGCGGTGGGGTCTGCGCTGTTCATGGCGGGCAGGTGCGCGCCGGCACGTCTCCGTGGTGGCTATGTCAGAGCGACAGCCCGCGGGCCTGCTTGACGGCGGCGACGCCGGGATGCTCGAACCAGCCCCCGTCACGGACGGCGCTACGCCGCCCGGCCGTCTCTCGCTCACGGCCTGTCGTCGGGCGGCGGGCCGGGACGTGCGCCCCTGCTTCTTTGTCGATGGCGTCCTCGGCACGGATCAGGTGCCGCCGGTACAGGGCGACGTGCCCGGCCATCGGGTTGTAGGTCATCGCGTAGTCGCCGGTCTCGGCCTGCCGGTCACCGGGATAGACCGGGGCGGTGTCGTGAACGTCGCCGTTCTCCAAGGCGGCGTTCGTGGTCTCCTCGCCGTAGTCCCACGCCGACAGATGCTCGATCCCCGCCTCGACCCCGTGGGCGTCGATGAGGTCGATCACCCGGTCGGCTTCCTCGCCTTGGAGGAACACGACGCCAACCCACCGCTCCACCATCCGGTCCTGCGGGTTCCACACGATCCGGCCCGAGTGGGTCATGGCCGCGCTCAGGCGGTCGTCGGCCTGGTCGATGAGCGTGCCGGCCTGGTGCAGCTCATCCGCTGCGGCCAGCGCCTCGGCCGCACCGCCGCTGTACTCGCGGGACTCGTCGGTGACGTGATGCTGCCGGCTCAGATGGGCGGCGGCGAGCTGGTCGAGCACCTGCCGCAGCGATCGCAGCCCGCCCAACAGCTCACCGATCACCACGTAGGTCTCGGACGGGTCCTCGAAGCTACGGCTGGCGTGAGCCAGACCGCGCAACGCCTCGTAGGCATCGCTGGCATCGCTGGTCGGGTTCGTGTATGTCGGCATCACGGGCCTCCTTCAACGAGGGTGGGATGCCTGCCAGGTGAGCGCGCCGGTCACACCGTGCGGCACAGCGGCAGCGCGGCCGCCGTGAACGCGACGGCTTGCTGGCCGACGAGCCTTCGGGTCTCGCAGGAGGCTTGGATCGAGGCTTGTTCGATCGCGGCGACTGCGGCTTCCAGCTCGTCGACGCTGGGGGCGGAGACGGAGATGAGCCCGGAGACCCGTAGAATCCCGTGGCCGGCGGTCAGGTCGGCTTCCTGCTGGAGAACGTCTTGGTATTCGGCGGTCTGCGCGGCGTCCTCGATCTGCCCGATTCGGGCGCGCTGGGCCGCATCGGAGATGTGTTCGACCTTCTTCTTGCGGATGTCGCGGGCCGCCTGGTCCGAGCGCATCGGGGTGTAGATCAGCGACACCGCCCGTTGGATGCCGGTGGAGAGCAGCACCGGCGCGAGGAACCCCGGATAGACGAGGCTGCGGGGCCACTCCGAGACCCACAGCACGGTGTGCCAGGCGGAGTCGGTGCGCAGGTTGCCCCAGGTCTCGGTGACCGCGACCGGGCCGGCGGCGGCGAGCTCCTGCCCGAGCCGCCCGTGGCGCTCCAAGGTGGCGGCCACGGCCGGGTCATACGCCGAGCGGAGGATGACCGCGACCTGACCGGGGCCGAGCCACCCCGAAGGGGTCAAGTCCGCCGAACGCAGCGCGGCGACCAGCGTCGCCATCTCCTGCCGGAGCACCGCGGCGGCGCCGCGGATGCCGCCGCCGGCGGTCCTGATCTGCCGGGAGGCGACCTTCATGTCCAGGGAGAGGCTGACCGTGGTGGCGTGCCGTTCCCCGGCGGGGCCGGCCCGCTCGATCAGTTCGCGGTAGGTGGTCGCGGCCCAGGAGCCGTCGTCGGTGCCGTGCTCGGCCCACCACTCGGCCAGCCCGCTACCGGAGTCGGGCAGGGTTCGTTCGAGCACTTGCAGGGTCGCGATCCGCCCGGACCGGCAGACCGTGGCGAGCACTCGCCCCCAGGAGGTGACGCGGCGCTCTTGCTCGCCGGGGTCGAGCAGGATGAATGCCGGATGGGTCACTTCCGTCACGACCGTCAAGGTTGCCTGGCGGGGGTCGTGGATCATGCACGCCCCGGTCTCGGGGTCCAGGTGCTCCCGAAGCCGGGCCATGTCACCGGGCAGCGCGAGACTTCCGGCAGGGCGGGGCTTGACGATCCGCCGCCGGTAGAGCAGTTGCCCGCCGGTGGAGCGCCACAGCCACCAGAGCGCGACAGGGAGCCATTCGACCATCGGCCTCCCAGCGATGGGCACCCAGGTCAGCACGACCGCGAGCAGCCAGACCGGGGCGGTGTAGACCAGCAGCATCCCGGCGCCGCCGTAGAACGCGGCCAGCAGCGCCAGGCCGCCGATGCCGAGGGTGATGAGCTGCGCGACCGAGAGGCCGAGCAGCACCCCTCGGCGGGTGAGTCGGCTGAACTTCATCGGCGTCAGCTCGCTACCGGGTGTCTTCTGGTCCGTGGTGGGCATGGGTGGTCACTCCTTGCCCCACGGCGATGCCGTGGGGTTGGACGGCTCCGTGGGCGTCCTCGGCTGCGGCGTGGACGGCGGGGGCGTCTGCGACGGCGGCGGGGTGCCGCCGTTCTGCCCGCCTGCGGCGTCGGCGGCGGTCTCGGCCTGACCGGCCACCGCGTGCCCGGCCTTCGGCCCGGCCTCGGCGGCATCCTTGGCGACCTTCGCTCCGACCACGACGGCTGCCGCCGGTCCCGCGCCCGCGGCGGAGGCGCCGGCTTCGGCGCCCACGGTTTCACCGCCGGCCGCGGCAGGTGCCTGCGCCGGGGCGGGCGACGGCGGAGGCGTGCCACCTGATCCTGCGTCCGACGCGCCGTCATTGGGGTCTTCGAGAACCTTCTTGGGCTCGCCGCCGCCTTGGGGCTTGGAGGGGATCGGGACGGGACGGTTGAGCGCGTTCTTGGCCTCCTGCTCGGTGCCCATCTGCTGGTACAGGTCGAAGCCCACGAACGACACGAAGCGGTAGACCATGTAGGGCGCGAAGGCCGCGATGCCCATGAGCACGATGCCGGTGATCGGTTCGGTGACGGCGGCGATGTCCAGCTCGATCGGGGTGGCGATCTGCGTGATCGCCAGCAAGAAGATGACGACGAGCACGAGCTTGCTGATGATGAGGGCGATCACGAACGCCGCCCATTTCCCGATCCATCCTTTGGTGGCGTCCCAGGACGCGCCGGCGAACGCGATCGGTGCCAGCACCACGCCGACCAGCAGCAGCGCCTTGCGGATCAGCAGGCTGAACCAGACGATCGCGACGGCGGCGATCATCAGCCCGGCCAGGAAGATCGTGACGATCGCGCCGACGCCGGGCGCGGCGATGTTGATGCCGCTGAGCCCGGCGGCGAGCAGGATGATCTTGTCGCCCATCGTCTCGGTGGTCTCGCCGGACGTCTGGATGATGCCGATGCTGAGCTGGTCCACGATTTCCAGTGCGAGCGCGGTCAGCGTGACGACCACGAACGCGCCCAGCACCGATTTCGCCGCGCCGAGCGCGGCTCTGGACAGCGCGGTCGGGTCGCGGCGGATCAGCCCGGTGATGAGTTGCAGGCAGAAGAAGATCAGGACGAGGAAGACGCCGATGCCGAAGATCAGGTTGTAGACGCTGGTGAACCCGTCCGTCTGGACATCGACCAGCGTGGTCGTGTCGAACACGGCCCACATCGCCTCGATCAGCCAGCCGGCCGCGCCGCCCATCGCCTGGGCGAGCCAGTCGAACGGGGCAGCCACGACCGTCGCGGCAGCCTCGCCCGCCACGTCGCAGACGGTCGAAATCACGGGAACGTCGCAGACACCCATCTCAAATCTCCTGCGGTGACCGGCGGCCCTATACAGCCTGGCCGACGTTCCAGAAGAAGTTCACGAGCGTCACCGCCGCGCCGCAGATCACCGCGGCACCGCAGGAGATGAGAACGCCCAGCTTGCCCCTGCCCGCCAGATGCGGGTTCGAGCTGTTGGCGCCGTAGGCCCAGACGATCGCGGAGACGATTAGCGCCAGTACGGAGAGGATGAGGCCGACCGTCATCACGGCGCCAACGATGGTGCGGAGCTGGTCGATGCCGGGCAGTCCCGAGCTGTTGGGGTCGATGTCGATCACGGCGGTTACTCCCTCGCTGAGCGAATGGCTTGTGGCGACGAGGTGAACCAGGGAGCGACTGGCGAGACCGGGCAGACGAAAGGCCCGCTCCCAACGCAGAGAGCGGGCCTGCTGGCGACGGAGGATCAGAGCTGTTGGCCGAGGGCGATGAGCCAGTTCACCCACGCCACCCCCGCGCCGGCGAGCGCGGCGGCGCCGACGCCGACGAGCACCCCGACCCGGCCCTTGGAGGCAAGCGAGTGGTTGCCGTGCGAGGCGCCCAGCGCCCAGCAGATCGCCGAGACGATGACCATGAGCACCGCGACGATGAGCACGAACATCAGCAGGGCGCCGATGACCTGTTTCAGATCACCGATGCCTCCGAGCCCGTCGAAGTCGGGGAACACTTCCATCACGAACCGGCCCTGACGGTGACGTGCAGGTGGTCGTAATGGCCGCCGGTCACGTCGCCGGGGTCGTGCATCCCGCCGCCGTTGTAGGGGCGCCAGCCTTCGGCGTCGCGGGCCAGGGACCAGATTTGGCCCTGCCAGATCAGGTACTCCACGCCCAGCGACTCGGCGTGGTCCTTCATCCAGTTCGTCACCCGCCACCCGTCCTCGAGCTGCGCGGGCGTCGGGTGCGTCCCGATCGGGTTCCCGAACGTGATGTCACACGCCCGGCCCAGCGGGTGCTCTGACGTTGTGCCGGGCCGGGGCGAGTAGCAGGCCCAGGAGCTGTCGGGGAACGCGGCACGGGCTTGGGCCATGACGTGCGCCATCCGCGCGGTGATCTGCCCGTCGCTGGTGGGGTCATCGACCATCTGGTCGGGGTCGCCGTCCAGCGGGGCGGGATCGCCCGGCGCTCCACCGGAACTGCACTCGTTCGGGCTGCCGACCGTGGCTTCGGGCAGGTCGACCGCGTTGTGGTCGTTAAGCCACTTGGCCGCGTCGACGGCCTCGCCGCTCGTGCCGCCGGGCCGGACCTCGAAATGCAGGTGTGGCCCCGTGCTGTTCCCGGAGCTGCCGACATCGCCGATGTGCTGGCCCGCGGTCACACGATCTCCGGCCGCGACGAGGATGCCGGACTGCCACATATGCGCGTAGGCGGTCGCCACGGTCTGCCCGTCGATCTGGTGCTCGATGACAATGAGTCCGCCGTAGCCGCCGGAGAACTCGGCCACGGTCACGGTCCCGTCTGCGGCGGCGAGGATCGGCGTGCCGTCCGGTGCGGCGAAGTCGGTGCCGGTGTGGAACGACGGTTCCCCGGTGATCGGATGGATACGCGGCCCGAACTCGCTGGTGAGCACCCAAGTTCCCTCGGGGAGCGGGAACACGACCCGCGAGGACTCCGCGACCGGACCGGCCACCACCGAGGCGGTGGCCGGGCCAGCCGCACCCGTCGCGCCGGTGAGAGCGTCGAGGATGCGTTCGGCGACCGGCTCGTAGTTGCGGTAGCGGTCAGGGTAGGCACTGACCTCGACGGCTTGCGCGGCCTCGCCGGGGTCCATCTGCGCCCAGCCGGGGATGTCCAGCAGGCCCCGCGGCGAGGGATAGTTAGGTCCATCGGGTCCGCCGTAGAACGCGCGGGCCTGATAGTTCGTGTCCATCAGCTCCGCGACGGTTCCCCACCCGGATTGCGGGCGCATCTGGAACAGGCCGAGGGAGTCGTGGTCGCCGCCGTTGCCGTCGTTGGGGTAGTTCGCGGACTCGGGGTAGGCACTGGTGTTGGCGAGCTGGCGCAGGGTGCTCTCGGTGAGCGCGGCCATCAGCGCGATCTTGATGCCGGGCCGGCCGACGCCCTCGATGCCGCCGCCGACAGTGATGATCGTGGCCGCGTGCGTGAGCTGGGTCTTGTTCAGCGTGAACGTGGTGCCGTCTTGCGTGGTGACGGTCAACGAATCGGGGACGTTGCCCACGGTGACGCTGCCGCCGGGGACGGCGCAGTTCGCGGCGGCGGGGTTCATCAGCACGCCGATCGCCATCAGGACACAGGCAGGGCCTAACAGGACGAAGGCGAGTCCGAGGATGAGGAGCTTCTTGACCACGGCGTGCCTTCTGTCATCGCAGCGGGTTGTCGAGCTGCGACAGGCGCAGCACGTGACACGGGCCGGTGCGGAACTCCGGCGCCGGGGGCGGGCAGGCCAGAAACACGGTGAAGGCCACGGGGTGCTCGCTGGTGACGGGTTCGCCGTTCCAGACGCCCTCGCGGTGCCGGGTTCCTTCGATCGTGATCGCGGTCGCACCACGCGGGAGCTGGCCGGACTGGGCCTGCTCAACCGCGGTGTCCCATGCTTGGGGCACGAACGAGGACTCGATGGTGAGATGCTGGGTGGTGGCGTACTTGCGCAGCTCGATCCACGCCTCCCGCGACGGCAGATAGGACGCGATGTCGGCGGCGAGGCCCGCCTGCTCATGGCCGGAGGGGTCCCCGACCTCCAAGATCGCGGCGGAGTAATCCAGCGGCATCAGCCCGGAGCCGGTGTCCCAGGCGAACAGCGCCTCAGCGACATTGCGGGCGAACTCATCCGGGTCGTGCGAGGGGATCACCCGCGGCGGCCCCGGTTTGCCGGGCTCGGACTCACCCGGAGCGGTGATGGTCGGAGCCGGATCGGGCGCGCGATCGGTGGGCTGTCGTGGGCCGGTGATGAGCCCATACACGCCGACGCCGATCAGGAGCAGCAGCACGAGGCCGGCGGCGATCACCGCGATGAGTCGGCCACGGGACCAGGAAGCGAGATTCGTCTTCATGCCCAGAGGTGAGCCCGCCGGTGACTGGCCCTACCGGTGCATCAGAGGGCGCGCAGCAGCGGCCGGCCCGCCGACTCAGCGACGGTTGTGCGGGCGGTGCGGAGCCGGTCGGCGAACTCGGTGGTGCCCTCGACGGTGGCGAAGAACGCCTCGGCCTGCTCGTCGGTGAGCTCGACGGCCAGCTCGTCCACGTCGTAGTGGGTCCACCACGCTTCCAGGTCGCCCCAGGTCAGTACGAACGCCCGCAGCGGGTACCGCGTCGGTTCCTCGTCCTCAACGACGGGGCGACGCTTCGGCGTGGCCGGCTTGCTGACCTTGCTGGCCTTGCTGGTCTTGGCGGCGTGGACGCGGGCCAGGGCTTCGTCGGCCAGCTCGTGCAACCGTTGGTCCCGCTCGCTGTCGGCCTTGGCTTGGCTGTCGCGGAGGCGCTGGAAGATCGGGTTGACCGCCGCACCGGCCTCGATCTGCGTCAGCCCGTCCCGCGCCTGGACGCGGATCGTCTCCGGGGTGCTCGGATCGTCGGCCAGGTGTTGCAGGTAGCCGATCTGTTCCAGCCGACTGTAGGACGCCGAGCCGGTCACCATCCGCGCCGCCTGTGTCCGAGCGTCTCCGAGCTGGTGCGAGTCCGATGGTCCCGCCGAATCGGCGGGACCATGCTTTCCGGGCTCGTGGCCCTCGTGGAACTGGGTCTTGGCCTTGCGGCGTGCGGCGTCCTCGGCCATGAGTTCCTTGATCTCCCGGTACAAGGCGGCGGCCTCGATCGCGGTGAGCGGCTTGTGGAGCTGGTTGTCGTCCTGCTCGGCCAGCAGATGCCCCAGCCGGTCCGAGATACCGGAGCGCACCCACACGCTGACGCGGCGCCAGCCGAGCTTCTTGATCGCGGCCATCCGGCGCGCCCCGCACACCAGCACCCCGTCCGGGGTGATCGTCGGCGGCTGCAACAGACCGTCCCGGTCGATCGACGCCGCGAGCGCGTCGATGTCGCCCAGGTCCGTGCGGTGCCGGCGGCCGACAGTGATGGAGTCAACCGCCCGCTCCAGCTCGATGTGTCCGGCCGGTGCGCTCATCCCGCACCTCGCGCCTTTCTCGCGCCCGGCTTGCTGATGCCCGGTGCGGCCAGGGAGAGGGTGAGCACGAGGTCGTCATCGCGCAGCAGCACCGGCAGGGTCTCGCCGATCAGCAGCCGCAGCAGGATGCCGCGTCCCGCGCCGGTCGCCGCGAGCGCCGGGTCCGGGCAGCCGAGCAGGGCGCGCAGCAGCACCGCCCAGGACCGGCCAGGAAGGTCGATCAGGGCTCGGGCGTGCTTGTCGCGTCGCAGTGTCTCGTAGGCGGTGTGCCGGTTCCCGACGCGCGTCAGCGCCACGCAGACGTGTTCTACCGCCGGGCGTGCCGTGCCCTCGGGCCAGTCCAGCAGCATCAGCAGCGTGATCGCGTCCTCGACCGCCGACGCCGCGGTGGTTGCCGCCGGCTCGGCCGGTGCCTGCTCCGGGGTGTTGTCGCGGTCGTGGGCGTCCTTGATCTGGAACGCGGGATGGTAGTCGCTCAGGACGTTCTCGCGGTCGGAGAGCCGTTCGGGGTCGTGGAAGATCGAGTAGCGGGGCCGGCGTGCCTGGTGGGTCGAGCACAGCAGCCCTTGGCCGCGTTCCTCGGCGATGCAGGTGATCCGTACCGCGTGCGTGATGACCGCCCACGGGTCATCGGCGGTGCGGGCGGCCTTGGTGCGCATCACGTCGAACGCCGCCGACGCGGCCTCCCACGGATCGAGCCGGTGCTTGTGCGCCAGCGCCGCGTACTTCTCGGCCGCGAACGCCATCAGCTCTGCCGCTACCGGGTCGTGCTCCCAGGCGCGCTGGCCGGCGGCGTGCAGCCGTTTCAGCAGGGCACGCAGGCCCTCGCTGGTGCGGTAGTCCTCAGCCGTCCGGCCGCTGGTCTCGCTCATGGTGCTGGTGTCGTTGGTCATGGTCTGGGCACCTCCCGACGGCGAGGTGCACCCGCAGACGACTGCGGGGCTCGCCTTGACGGAATGAGCGCCCATGACTCATCACCACCCGGCTACCTCATCCCGACCCCGGAGCGGTGCGGTCCCTGCTCGGCGCCGCCGCGACGGCCGAAGGCGCTCAGAGGCGGCAGACGCTTGGCTCGCTCGGCGACCCAGCGGGCGCCCTTCTCGATCGGGGCGCGAACGTGCCGGTTCATATCGGCGGTCCGGTCGATGCCCCGGCGGGACAACCGGCCGCCGCCTTGGGCGATCAGGTCGGTCGGGCGCACCCAATCCACGCCCCGGCCCCGTACCCGCGCCAGCTTCTCCTTCGCCGCCGTGCGGGACGCGGCGGCCTTGACCGCATCCGGCGTCCCCGCTGCTTCGGTCGCCTCGGTTGGGTTCAGGTCGTTCCGCTTACGGGGTGGCGGCTCGGGCTCGGAGCGATGCTGCTCCCGCATCCGGTCCTGATCGTTCATGGCAGGGCTCCTTCCATCTCGGGCTGCGACCCGGACGGGTCGGCCTCATCGGACTGGTGAGCACGAGGCAGCCAGCGACCCACCGTCGAGGGATGCACGCCCAAATGCCGGGCGATGGCCTTGTTCGACCAGTCCTGCTCTCGCAGCTCTGCCGCCAGCGCCCGACGATCCGGCCCGCCGTCCGTGTCCGCAGCGGTGACGCCTGCCGCCGTAGATGGCGGGTCAAGAGATGCCGTCTCGCTCTGGGGCAACGGGGTGATCGGCTCGACCGCCGGCGGCAACTCGAGCGCAGTAGCCGGGCGTGCGGTGGCGCGGGTCAGCACAACGGTCAGATGCGTGATCGCCAGCAGCACGACCGGCGGCACGGCAGCGACCGCGGCCGCGAGCGGTCCGGGCACGTCGGCGTCGGCCGCGACCACCGCATGCAGCGAGTTCGCCGTCACCGACACCGCGGCACCGCCGACCAGCAACGCCCACGGATACCACGCCGCTCGCTCACCGGCGAGGGCAACGACGGCCACCGTGGAGACCACGATTACGCCGTCGACGATCAGCGGCCACGCCCACGCCTGCCCGGCACCGATCCCGGAGCGGCGGGCAAGGTCGGCCAGGGACGTGAACGACAACCAGAACGCGCCGGCAGCGATGAACACCGTCCCGGCGACCGAGGTGATGACCGCCCACCGGCGGCCGCGTAGCTCCTTCATGACAGCCCCCGCGTGGCGGGCGCCCGCTGCTGCGCGTTCCCGCGAGCGAACTCGCCCGAAGCCGATGCGGCCGGACGGTCCCGGCGGGCTCCGGCGCCGACGCTGCGATAGGCGCTGTAGACGGTGCGGGTGATCTCCCGCTCCCCGAAATCGGATTGTGCGGCCGTCACCATCGCGTCCAGGGCATCCGTGAGCGGCACCCCGCCCTCGGACAACCGGCACGAGGCCCAGAAGAGTTTGAGGTTGCGGTCTGTGGCCTGCCGCCCCAGCCACGTCGCCAGCCGCTCCGCATCCTCGCGCCGCACTGGCCCACCGAGGCGCGGCCGAGGCGCGGGCCGAGGATCAAGGAAGTCTCGCAGCCGGCCCGCATCTATCGGCCAGGCCGCACCGGCCGCGAGCTGCTCGACCCGGTACGGCGTGCGCAGGCCGTCGAGCCGTAGCAGCGAGGGCGGGGCGATGATGTAGCCGCCGTCCCCGCGACAGTCGATGCCGACCTTCCCTGCCTGCCAGGACCGTTGCGCCTGGTTCGGGTCGGCTGGAAAGTAGGCGTGCTGGCCGCCGGTGGGTGTGCGCACGACCGCCAGCGGCTCGGGGATCAGCCCGGCCCGGGCTGACCGCGCGTAGGCGGCGTACCCGTTGACGCCGTGCACATCCACGTCGATCACTACCAGCCCCGAGACGGCACCGGTCGGGATGCCGATGTTCGCGGCCGGCCGCGCCCGCCACCACGCCTCAACACGGCTCGGGTCGATGCTGGCCTCGTGGAATCCGCGCTCCGGGATCGGCCGCTTCCCGGCCGGCGCACAGGGGAACACCGGAACTCCGGCCCGCGCCAGCTCACCAGCCGCGACCGGCAACGGTGCCCCGCTGCAGGCCCCGGGCTTTGCCTGCCAGATACTGTCCGGCCTCATCCCAGGCTTCGGCGCGCACGCATCGTTCGATGACGCCGAAGTTCACGCTGGACAGCACCAGCTCGGCTCGCTCGTGCCCGCCACGCAGCTCGTTCACGCGGTCGTTGATCCGGCGGTAGTAGTCCACCGTCGCGACGCTGCTCATCCCGTGCAGCAACCCGATGGTCCTCATCGGCGCTCCATCTGCCACCTTCTGGTCCGGTCAGATGCGGATGTAGGCGGCGTCGGCCAGTTGCGCATGGACGATCGCGGTGACCGCGGAGGGGACCGTGCCGACCTCGGGTCGCAACTCGCCGGGGTCGATGCCGCGCCGTCCGAGCCCGACGCTGCACGCGGCCACCTCGGTGTGCTCGGGCACCTGGACGGCATCGGTGCCGGTCAGGCCGGCCAGTGCCGGGCCGTTGACGATCACCCGCACCCGCACTCCCAGGCCGGCGGCGTGGAGTCCGGCGGCGGCGTCCAGCGCCCGTTGCACGTCGGCGGGGTCGTCGGCCACGTGCAGGATCACCTCACGAGTGTTCTCATTCATTGTTTGGTGTTCTCTCTTGGTTTCCGGCAGGGTCAGATGGTGCAGCCGGTGAGGGCGGCCGAGACGTAGGGCAGATGGACGAGGGCAGCAAGGGCGGCCATGCCGACCAGGTATGCGGCGATCGCGACGGCGGGCAGGGCGCCTGCCAGCCCGGCGCTGGGGTGGACGAGGTGGCGGATGCGTTCGGGACCAGCGGCGTGCAAGGCGACAGGGCAGGAGTGCTGCGGCATGGCGGGGTGGGTGCGTTCGCCGAGCTTGACCAGGGCGCTGACCAGCGCCCTGGTTCCTGCGTGACGGCGGGCCTGGTCGTCCGCGGCGATCTCCAGGTAGTGCGGCAGCGCGTCGGCGACAGCGCGGATCAGCGGCACCCACCGTAGGTAGGCGGCGATGCTGTCCACTAGCGCGGTGATGAGGTGGTGGCGTTGGTGCAGGTGGGCGTGCTCGTGGGCCAGCACGGCGGCCAGCTCGCCCGGCCCCAGCGCGCGCACCGCGCCGGTGGAGAGCACGATCCCGCCGTGACGGTCGGGGAAGGTAAGCGCGAACGGGTGCTCGGCGTCGACCAGTGCCACCTCGTGCCCGTGAAGGAGCTGCCGCCGCGCGCCGTGCAGCAGCGTGCGGGCGGCGTCCCGGGAGCGAGAGCTGCGCCGAACCATCTGGCGGGCAAGACCTGCTCCCAGAGCAAGGGCCAGCGCCACCGGCAGGGCGAGCAGCAGCACCGCGGGGATCAGGGTTTCGGTGGTGTCGGCGGAGAACGGGTTCGCGGCGGTCAGGCACCGTTGGCAGACCTCGGCCGCGCGTTCGGGCAGCAGCGCGGGGCCGGCTCCGGCCCAGGCCAGCACCGGGCCGATCGCCAGCAGCGTGACCAGCCAGACCCCGATGCCGCCGGCGACGACCACGATCGCCAAGCGCGGGACGCGCACCAGGGCGGGGGCAGCGTGCCGCAGCAACCACGGCCCGAACACCGCCAATGCCACCAGTCCGGTGCACAGAGCCATCGTGAGGATGCCCGCGGTCATGGCATGTCTCCCCGGTCGCGGCGTTCCAGGTAGTCGCGCAGCAGGTCCAGGTCGTTCTCGGGCATCGAGTCCACGAACTGCAGGATCGAGGCGGCCCGGTCGCGGCTAGCCTCCAGCACCTGCTCCATCAGCCCCGCGGCGTGCTCGTGCCTGGTGATCTTGGCGCCGTACCGGGTGGACCGGTTCTGCCTCGTGATGGTCACCAGGCGCTTGCGATCCAGGTTGGTGAGCACGGTCGCGATGGTGGTGTAGGCGGGGTCGGAGGGCAGGTGCTCGATCACTTCGCGCACGGTAGCCGGGCCGTGGTCCCACAGCACGTCCATCACCTGCGCTTCCAACGCCCCCAGGCGCAGCAGGTCGCCGGAGCGCCCATCGGCGGCCTTCATCGCACAGCCGCCACCGGCTCGGGGCGGACCGGGCAAGCGACCTGCCCGCGTAGTCGCCACACCAGTGCGACGCCGGTCAGGATCAGCGCGCCGAGCGCGAGGAACGGCTGCACGGGGGTGAACCAGGTGATCGCTCCCGAGTACCCCAGCGCCAGCAGCGCCAGCTTGTTGCACACCGGGCACCCCACCGCGAACCACGCCAGGATGCCGCCGGCCATTCCCATCCGGCTGCTGCGCCGAGCCTGCGCCTCATCGGCCGCGTCGGTGGCGGCGCCGTCCTCGCTGACCGCATTCGCCTGCTGCTCGTCCGCGGCGGCGCGGTACGGGCGGATATACGTAGCGACCAGCATGCCCGACAGCACCGAGGTGACCAGCCACACCGGATAGTTCCACCACACCGGCGGGATGTCTCGACCGAACAGCGGGTTGGGGATCAGCACCGTCGCCACCCCGATCACCACCGCGACAACCGCCGAGGCAGCGATCGCGGCCAGCACCTGCCTGCCCGTCCACCCTCGAAGCGCCTGGACCGCCAACCGGAAGCTTTCGCCGATGCCCTGGCGGGATCGAGTCGTGGGAGAGGTCATGGAACCCATTCTGACACGACTCGACTACCACGCATAGTCGACTATCTGAGATAGTAGAGGTCGGTGCCCGCGACAGTGACAGGAGAATCCCTATGCCCACCGAGACCACGAACCGCCCGAAACCGTCGAACCGTTCGAGGTCGTCACAAATCGTGCCGGTCGCCGTGTTGACCCTGGCTGCTGTCCTGATCGCCGTGATCGTGGCGGTGAACTGGAGTGGCACGACGGCCGAGGAGGGGGGCTCGCCGTCGGATAGCGGCGCGCCGACGGAGGTGCAGAACCCCGAGCAACCGGACCTGTCTGCGGCCGAGACCAGGGACGAGGCGGACCTGCTCGCGGCCGGGCCCGTGGATGCGCCGGTGGTGCTGGTGGTGTTCTCGGACTATCAGTGCCCGTTCTGCGCGCGGTGGAGCGAGCAGACACTGCCGTCGATGATGGAGCACGTCGACGCCGGGGATCTGCGGATCGAGTGGCGCGACATCAACGTGTTCGGTCCCGCGTCCGAGCGCGCAGCGCGGGCCTCGTACGCCGCCGCCCTCCAGGGGGCGCTCTGGGAGTACCACGACGCCCTGTTCGAGGACGGGGAGCGCAGGTCCGAGAGCGAGCTGAGCGAGGAAGCCCTCGTCGCCTTGGCGGGCGAACTCGGTTTGGACACCGAGCAGTTCGCCGCCGACCTGGGCTCGGAGGAGACGGCGCAGGTGATCGCCGCCAACCAGCAGTTCGGGTTCGACCTCGGCGCCACCTCCACCCCGATCTTCATCCTGGGCGGACAGCCGATCGTCGGGGCGCAGCCCACCGAGGTGTTCCAGGAAGCGTTCCAGAGCGCGCTCGACGCGGCGGAGTGAGGCGGCGTGGACATCGGACTGCTCGCCGCGTTCGCCGGCGGCACGCTCGCGCTGCTGAGCCCGTGCGCGGCGCTGCTGATGCCGGCGTTCTTCGCCTCCACGATCGGCAGCGGGCCCCGGCTGCTGCTGCACGGAGCCGTGTTCTACGTCGGCCTGCTGACCGTCCTGGTCCCCGTGGGGGTCGGAGCCGGCGCCCTGGGGACGCTGTTCGTGACTCACCGGCAGGCGATCGTGCTCGTCGCCTCGCTGGTCCTGGTCGTCCTCGGCGCGGCGCAGGCGCTCGGGTTCGGGTTCGACCCTGCCCGGCTGCTACCGGCCGGGGCAGACCTGCACGCGCAAGCGGCGTCCAAGACCGGACTCGTCAAGACGGTGCTGCTGGGCGCTGCCAGCGGCATCGCGGGATTCTGCGCCGGCCCGATCCTGGGCGCCGTGCTCACCCTGGCCGCCGCCCGCGGCGACACCCTCGCCGCCGGCGTCATGCTCGCCGTGTACGGCGCGGGCATGGTGCTGCCGCTGCTGCTGATCGCCGCGCTCTGGCAGCGCCTGGGCGCCCGTGGACGCCGGTTCCTGCGCGGGCGATCGTTCACCGTGCTGGGCCGGGAGCTGCACACCACCTCGGTGGTCACCGGGCTGCTGATCGTGGGCGTCGGGGTGCTGTTCTGGACCACCAACGGCCTGGTCGGGGCTCCCGAACTGGTTCCGCTCGACGCCCAGGCCTGGCTCCAGGAGAACACCGCGATCCTGGCGAACCCGATCCTGGACATCCTCGCCGTCGTCCTCATCGCCGGGATCGTGCTCGTGCT
>NZ_BAFY01000313.1 GCF_000308555.1 Nocardia cyriacigeorgica NBRC 100375
CCGATACTGCGCACGGTCCGATTTTCGGGCGCCGACCGTCGGAATTCGGGTGCTGCCGATTCGTGAAATTCTCGGTCCGCCCCCCGGTGAGCGGCCGGCGACCGCGATTCGATCGTCCCCGTCGCGCGGCCACGATTACCGACATGCCGGCGGCGCGTCGGCGACATCGCTACCGGCCCAACCGGCGTAAATTGGTTAACTTCGGTAACTTCCAATCGACGTGGTGGGAGGTATGCGAGTGGCAGGGGTGGCGCGATCAGCAGATGAACGGATAGCCGGCGGATGGCTTCGCAGAGCCGTCGTCGTAGTCATGGCAACGCTGGTGATGTCGTCGGTGGCGGCGGTCGCCGGTGCGGCACCGGTCCGCTCGCCCGCGCTACAGGCGCCGGCCGGCGGATTCGAAGAACTGTTCTGCCGTCGAGCATGGGGCCGATCAAGGTCCAGGTGCAGTGGGCGGCGCGCGGCGGCAGTGCGGCGCTCTACGTCCTCGACGGCCTGCGGGCCCCACACGATCACAGCCAATGGGCCAGCGACACCGACGCGCTGCGTCAATTCGCCGGCGACAACGTCACGCTGGTATTGCCGGTCGGCGGCCGATCGAGCTTCTACACCGACTGGTACCGGCCCAGCCGCACCAACGGTCAGCAGATCACCTACAAATGGGAGACCTTCCTGACCCGGGAACTGCCCGACTTCCTCGCCGGCTACGGGGTCTCACGCAGCAACAACGCCGTTGTCGGCGCCTCCATGGGCGGTAATGCCGCGCTCATCCTCGCCGCCTACCACCGCGACCAGTTCCGGTTCGCAGGCTCGTTCTCCGGCTTCCTCAACCCGACCTTCCCGATGTGGAGTGAGGCGATGCGCGCCGCCATGTGGGACGAAGGGCAGTACAACCCGGACGATATGTGGGGGCCGCCGGGCGATCCGGCCTGGGCTCGTAACGACGCCACCGTGCAGGCCGGTCGGCTGCGCGGCCTGCCGCTCTACGTCACCAGCGGAAACGGGGTGCCGGGCCCGCTCGATCTGCCGCACGGCGTCGGCAACACGGTGAACGCGATGGGCCTGGAGGTGCTCACCATGATCGCCGCGCAGATCTTTCGTGACCGCGTCAACGCCCTCGGTGTCCCGGCGCGCGTCGACATCGTCAACGGGACCCACACCTGGCCCTACTGGCAGCAGGCCCTGGCCAACGCGCGTCCGATGATCCTCGACGCGTTGGGTGCGCGCTGAGCCCGGCCGTCCGGGCGGCGCGCGAGACACTCGTTCGGTAGCTTCGTCCCGGTGAGAAAGCCGGGACGACGCTGATGGGTGATTACTTCGAGCGCATCGTCGATGTGGAGGTGAGCGCCGAGGAGGCCGGTGCCCCGGCGGCGCGCATGGTCGAGTGGATGGTGTCGCGCGGGCTGTTGTCGCGGGAGATGTCCGGTGACGGCGTGTACAGCCTGACCGTCGACGAGGGGTACCTCCCCGGCCCGGACTGGCGGCTGATCGCGCGGGAATGGGGCGATGATCGGCGGCCGGGCCCGGTCGCTGTCGTGGTCGGACGCGAGGATCACCACGGTGGGCAGGGCGAAATCGAACCGGAGTCGGCCACCTGCCCGAGCTGCGGCGCCACCACCGTGATCATCGACTATCCGCAGCGGTGGGAGGCCGACCCCGAGGTGTGGCGTCCCTTCGGCGCGGCCATCGACCAGTGGAAGCAGACCGGCACCGGTATCGCCGGCTGCGGCCGGTGCGGTATCGCGAGCCCGGTCACCGAATGGCGGTGGCCATCCGGCTTCGCCCTCGGCGCACTGGCTTTCGATTTCTGGGGCTGGCCGCCGCTGACCGACGATTTCGTGGCCGAGTTCGCCGCGCGGCTGGGCCACCGCGTCGAGCACCACAGCGGCAAGTTCTGAGTGTCGGACCGAGGGCATATCTTCTACCCATGGGTCGTTTCGGTGGGTTCCCGTTCGCCGGGCTCGATTTCTACGAAGATCTCGAGGCCGACAATTCCAAGACGTTCTGGGCCGCGCACAAGCAGGTCTACGACGAATCGGTGAAGGCGCCGATGCTGGCGCTGATCGAGGAACTGGAGGCCGACTTCGGGACCGCGAAACTCTTCCGGCCCTACCGAGACGTGCGCTTCGCCAAGGACAAATCGCCGTACAAGACCCATCAGGGTGTGGTCGTCGGCGCCGCACCGGGGGTCGGCTGGTATGTGCAGATCGGTGCGGCGGGACTGTTCGTCGCCGCCGGCTATTACAGCGGAACCTCCGATCAGCTCGCCCGGCTCCGCGCCACCATCGACGACGAGGTGCGCGGCGCGGAACTGACCGCCATCCTCGCCGATCTCACCGGCGCCGGATATGAGATCGGCGGGGAGCGGTTGAAGACCAAACCCAAGGGCTACCCCGCCGATCATCCACGCATCGACCTGCTGCGCCACAAATCGCTCAGCACCCACCGCGACTTCGGCGCACCGGACTGGCTGCCGACACCTCGCGCCGCGACGGAGATCCGCGCGGCGTGGGAAGCGCAGCGGCCGCTGGTGGAATGGCTGGCGGCCGTGGTGGGGGAGTGACCGGTTACGCCACCGCCGCCTTCAGTTCGTCGACGCGGTCGCAGCGCTCCCATGGCAGGTCGAGGTCGGTCCGGCCGAAGTGCCCATAGGCCGCGGTGCCCGCGTACAGCGGGCGCAGCAGGTCCAGATCGCGGATGATCGCGGCGGGCCGCAGGTCGAACACCTTGCCGATGGCGGCCTGGATCCTGGCCGGGTCGGTCGTCTCGGTGCCGAAGGTCTCCACGAACAGCCCGACCGGCGCCGCCCGTCCGATCGCATAGGCCACCTGGACCTCGAGCCGATCGGCCAGCCCAGCGGCGACGGCGTTCTTCGCGACCCAGCGCATGGCGTAGGCGGCGCTGCGGTCGACCTTCGACGGGTCCTTACCGGAGAACGCGCCGCCGCCGTGCCGAGCCATGCCGCCGTAGGTGTCGACGATGATCTTGCGGCCGGTCAATCCGGCGTCACCCATGGGCCCGCCGACGACGAATTTTCCGGTCGGATTCACCAGCAGGCGGAAATCACCGGTGTCGAGCGAACCTCCTGGCAGTTCGGCCAGCACCGCGTCCACCACGAACTCACGCACGTCCGTCGCGAGCAGCGACTCCAGGTCGATATCCGGGGCGTGCTGGGTCGAGATCACCACCGTGTCCAGGCGCACCGGCCGGTCCCCGTCGTATTCGATGGTCACCTGGGTTTTGCCGTCGGGACGCAGATAGGGCAGCGTGCCGTCCTTGCGTACCCGCGCCAAACGCCGGGACAGCCGGTGCGCCAACGCGATCGGCAGTGGCATGAACTCGGGGGTGTCGGAGGTGGCGTAGCCGAACATCAGGCCCTGATCTCCCGCGCCCTGCCGGTCGACGGGATCGCCCGCACCGTCGACGCGCGCCTCGTAGGCGTGATCCACGCCCTGGGCGATATCGGGTGATTGCGCGCAGATGGCGATGTTCACCCCGCAGGTGGCGCCGTCGAAGCCCTTCAGCGAGCTGTCGTAGCCGATCTCGAGCAGCTTGTCGCGCACGATCGCGGTGATGTCCACCTGCGCGTCGGTGCCGACCTCGCCGGCCACATGCACCTGTCCGGTGGTCACCATCGTTTCGACCGCCACGCGTGCGGTCGGGTCGAGGGCGATCAGTGCGTCGAGCACGGCGTCACTGATGGCGTCGCAGATCTTGTCCGGATGACCTTCGGTCACCGACTCGCTGGTGAACAACCGGCGCGCCGGAATGGAGGTTGTGGTCATGGTATTCCTCAGCTTTCGTCGCCGGGCCAGCGCAGAGCGAGGCCGGCGTAGACATAGCGGCTGGCTTCGATCGCGACCAGCAGTACGGTGCTGCCGGGAGTGATCCGTCCTGCGGCGATCCCGGCGTCGAGCGCGAGGAGCACGGCGGGGGATCCGGTCGCGCCGACATCGGTGAGATTCTCGACGATCCGGGATTGCAGCAGGTCGTAGTCCGCCCGTGTCAGTCCGGCTTCCTCGAATTCCCGGCTGAAGTAGTCGGCATTGCCTTCGGGCAGCACGCAGGCGTCGATCTGGTCGAGCCGCAACCCCGAGCGGTCGAGCAGCTCGCGCAGGGCGGTGACGAAGATCCGCGGCCCGAATTCCGCGACACCCACCGCGTCGAGCGTGATGTCCATCAGCCGTTTGCGTTTCAGCTGTTCGTGCACGGGCAGGTCGGTGCCGCCGCCGACGACGACCATGCCGGGTTTGCGCGCACCACCCATGCAGGCGTTGACGTAGCCGTACCGGTGGGTCACCGGGCCGGACGTGGCCGCGCGCAGCACGACCGCCGCGGCACCGTCGCCGAAGTTGTAGAGCGTCAGGCGATCCCGCATCCGGACCGCGTCGGGCTCGCGGCCGAGGAACATCGGCGCGAGGATGGGTGAGATGGCCTCGGTGCCGATCACCAGCGCGGTGCGGTGGGTGCCGTCGGCGAGCTGCCGATAGGCGATATCGAGCGCCTGGATCGCGCCGACGCAGCCGGCGCGCACCTCGATGACGGCACAGCGCTCCAGTCCGAGGTGCTGTTGCACATAACTGCCGACGGTCGGCAGATGGAACTCGGGACTGGCGGTGGACACCACGATCAGATCCACCTCTTCCGGCGCGACCCCGGCACGCTCGAGCGCGGTGCGTGCCGCGGCCTCGGCCATCCGGCTGTTGCCGATGCGATGCGAGCCGTCGGCGGGGTCGATCAGCCAGTGCCTGCGCCGCACCTGGATGCCGTCGAGCACATCGGCGGGCAACGGGCCGACCAGCTTCTCCAGCTGGTCGTTGTCGATGGGGTCACCGGGGAGGAACGATCCGGTACCCAGGATCGCGACGTTGTTCGATTCAGTCATGGTGCTCCGATGTCGAGGAGTGGGTATCCGGGGTCAGTACGAGGCAGGCGTGCGTCCCGCCCATCGAGGAACTGTTGATCAGCACCGGGCCGTCGAAGCCGGCCGGATCGTGGACGGCGAGTGCGGCGCACAGATGCGCACCGGCGCCCACCGGTTCGCCGAGGATCTGCTTGGGCGTTTCGACGCGCGGCCCGGAGCCTCCGGTGAGGCGGGCGATGGCCGCGCGTTCCGGATCGTCGACCGCGGGGAGTCCCGCGGCATTGGCCCAGATCGCGCTCACGTCGCCCGGCGCGAGCCCGGACTCGTCGAGCGCGCCACGCATCGCGCGTTCGATCCCGCGCCCCTCGCGGTCCCATCGGCCGATCCCGAGGCCGTCGCAGGCATTGCCGTACCCGGCTACTACCGCCAAGATGCGAGCGCCCCTGGACCGTGCCACCGACTCCCGCTCCAGCAGCAGGGTGAGTGCGCCTTCGGCGAGTCGATAGCCGTGGCTCGGTGCGTCCGCGAACGCCGGCATGCGACGGTAGGCCCGCAGGGCATACGGGGACAGCGTGTCGACCGCCGGGCACAGCGCCGCGTCGGCCGCACCGATCCGGAGCAGGTCGTGCGCGACACCGAGCGCGGTAGCGCCCGCCGCATGGGCCGCGGTGAGGGTGGAGGTGGGGCCGCGCACCCCGAGCACCATCGAGACCTGCCCGGCGGCGGCGTTGTAGACGGTGTTGGGGAAGACCGCCGGGTTCGCCGCCGTCACACCGGATTCGAGGACAGGGACGGTGAATTCCTCCAGGCTCTCCACCGGACCCAGGCCGGTGCCGACGATGACGCCGATCCGGTCAGAGTCGAATGCGTCGGGATCGAGGCGGCCGTCGTCGAGTGCCATCCGGCTGGAGGCGACGGCGAGAACGCCGAGCCGGTCCATCCGCCGCCGCTGCTTCGGAGACAGGAATGGCGCCGGGTCGAAAACCGGTGTGGACAGCGCCAGTTCGGTGCTGTTGTCGTCACCGGATCTTCCGGCGCGATAAGTGTCGAAGAGCGCACCGGCGGTGGTGCCGCCGGGCAGGATGATCCCGAGGCCGGTGATGACGACGCGGTCGATCGGCGGTTCGGGGACCGGGCTCGCCGGCCGGCCCTCCCGGCCGAACACCACAGTGGCATTGGCGCCGGCGAAGGCGAAGTTGTTCGACATGGCCACATCCATGGGCAGTGGCCGCGCCGTATTGGGCACCGCGTCCAGGCCGCACTTCGGATCGGGGCCGGTGAATCCCGCGGTGGGCGGAGCGATCTGGTCGCGCAGGGCGAGGACCGTCGCGATACCCTCCACCGCGCCCGCCGCCCCGAGTAGGTGCCCGATCATCGATTTCACGCTGGTGAGCGCGATCTTCTCGGCGGCGGGACCGAAAGCCCGGCGGACGGCGTTGCTTTCGGCCGAATCGTTTTTCGGGGTTCCGGTCCCGTGGCCGTTGACGTAGGACACGTCGGCGGGGGTGACCCCGGTGGCGGTGAAGGCGGCGGACAAGGCCCGCGCGGCGCCCGCGCCTTCGGGATGGGGTGCCGTCGGATGATGCCCGTCGGCCGACAGCCCGTAGCCGAGCACCTCGGCCAGGATGGGGGCGCCGGCGGCGACCGCGACCGAATGCTCCACCAGCACCAGCATTCCGCTGCCCTCGCCGAGCGAAAGCCCCCGGCGATCCTTGGAGTACGGGGCGGGCGGGATCGGTGACAGCGATTCCAGGCTGTGGAAGCCCGCGAAAACTGTCGCGTTGAAGGCGTCCGTACCGCCGACGAGCATGGCGTCGGCCCGGCCGATCCTGATCATCTCGACCGCGTGCGCGATCGCGTGCGCACCGGCGGCGCAGGCGGTGTTGACCGAGAGCACCGGGCCGCGCAGGCCGAACTCGGCGCTGAGGGCCTCGGCGATGATCTGCGGCTGGATCATCAGATACTGCTGCCAGTCGGTGGCGTTGCCGTCGCGGTCGGCCAACCAGGTCTGCTCCACCGTGCCGAGCCCGCCGTTGCAGGTGCCGACGGCCACGCCCCAGCGGGTGGCGGGGACCGCAGCGCCTGCATCGTCGAGCGGGCGGATACGCGCGCAGTCGATCGCCTCGGCGGCCGCAGCGAGCGCGAATTGAACGGCCGGATCGAGGGATTCGGTTCGCGCGGCTTCGGTGCGCCAGGGCCTGACCTCACCACCGATGGTGGTCGAGTGGCCGCTGAGGTCCAGGGATTCGACCGCATCGATCGCGACGTGGCCGTCGAGGAACCCCTGCCACATCCGGTCGGCGCCCCGTCCCTGTGAGGTCACGGCGCCGATGCCCGCGACCACGATTCGTTTCGGGCTGCTCACAGCCTGCTCACCTCGCCTCGGTCAGGGCCAGCGATACCGCTTGGCCTTCGAAGCCCCGTGCCAGCGCGAGCGCGGCGGTCACCGGCGCCTCGCGTGGCCCGTCGGGGACGTAGTCCAGATCGCATCCCGGGTCCGGATCGTCCAGATGGGCGGTTCCTGGGATGACTCCGTGGTGCACGGCCAGCGCCGCCACGGCGGCATTCACCGCACCGGCGCCGCCGACCAGGTGCCCTGTCTGCGGTTTGACGCTGCTGACCGGCACCGCGGGAGCGTGCTCACCGAAGGCGGTGTGCAAGGCCCGGGTCTCGCTGAGATCGCCACTGCCGGTGGCACATCCGTGCGCCGCGACGTAGCACACCTGGTCGCGGTTGATCGCGGCATCGGCGAGCGAGCGGTCGATCGCGCGTGCGAGGCCGCGTCCGCTCGGGTGCGGGGCGGGCGGGGGATGGCATTCGTTCCCCGCCCCGAATCCGGCGATCTCCGCGTAGATCCTGGCACCACGCGCCTGCGCGGCGGCCCGCTCTTCCAGCACGAGAATCGCCGCGCCCTCGCCGAGGATGGAGCCGGAGCGCTCCCGGTCGAACGGCCGGAAGGCGGCAGCCCCGCGCTCGTTCGCGGTCGAGAGCACGCCGACGCCATCCATTTTCGACATCGGCCACCAGTTCGTCGCGTCGTCGTAGCCACCTGCCAGCGCCAGATCGGCCTCACCGCGGCGGATCGCCCGCATGGCCCGGCCGATGGCGGTGGCACCGCTGTCGGCGGTGCCGGCGTAGAAGGCATTCGGTCCGCGGATGCCGAACTTCTGCGAGACGTGGAAGACGGCCGCGGGCTGTAGTCCCTCGACGAAGAACAGCGGCGCCATGATCGAGGCGCCCTGTTCGCCGAGCACGCGCATATCGGGTGTGCCGTCGTCACGGCGGATCCTGGTGACGCTGCCGATCAGATCGTCCAGGCGCGAGATTTCCTTGTTGCCACCGAGAAACAGCCCGCACCGGTGGCCGAGCCCATCGGTGGGGTCGATGCCGGCATCGGCCAGTGCCAGCGTCGCCCCCGCCAAACCGAGCTGATCGCCGCGGTTGAGCATGCGCAGCGCCTTGCGTGCGGCGAAACGCTCCGGCTCGAAGCCATCGATCTCCGCGCCCAGCCGCGTGCGCAGCGGCGCGGGATCGTAGGCGGTGATCGTGCGGATGCCGCTGTGCCCGGCCAGCAGCGCGTCCCAGGTGGTCGCCGCGTCGCCGCCGATGGCGGTGAGCAGGCCGATGCCGGTCACCACGACCCGTCGTTGTTCAGTCATCCGATTCCCCTGTCGTGCCCCGGTTCGCCGAGGTCCGCGCCGAGCCGCAACGACCGCACGGTGGCGGCGGTGCGGCCGTCCACCGCGGCGACGGCGCGGCAGTCGATGACATCCGGTGCGGTCGATACCACCTCGACGGTGATCTGGATCTGGTCGCCCGGCTGCACGTAGCGCCGGAAGCGCACGCCGCGCACGGCGTGCTGGCAGTGCAGTCCGGGCGGCGCGAGCAGGCGGGCGGTCGCGCCGATGTGGTCGAGCAGCAGCACGCCCGGCAGCACCGGAAAACGCGGGAAGTGGGTGTCGAATACGGTGAGGGTCACCGGCACATTGACCAGCGCGACCGCCCGCACCCCCGCGACGACGTCCACGACGCGGTCGAGCGCCGCCGGTGGCGCGCTCATGACGCCGCCCCGAGGACCAGTCCGGTGTTGGTGCCACCGAAGGCGAAGGCGTTCACCAGCGCCGCCCGGACCGGCGCCGTGCGTGCCGTATGCGGCACATAGTCCAGGTCCAGCCCACGTCCGGGAGTGTCGAGATTGAGCGTCGGCGGTACCACGCCGTGCCGGATGGCGCCGATCGCTGCCACCACGTTGAGGCCGGCGCCTGCCGCCGTGAGGTGCCCGGCCATCGACTTCGGAGCGCTGACCATGACCCGGGCGGCGTGCTCGCCGAAGACCTGCTTGATCGCGACGGTCTCGGATTCGTCGTTGCCCGGGGTACTGGTGCCGTGAGCGACGACGTAGTCGATGCCCTCGACGCCGAGGCCGGATTCGGCGATCGCGCCCTCCATCACCTGGATCGCGCCGGTGCCGTCGGGCGGGGAGTCGGTGATGCGCCAGGCGTTGAGCGTGGACGCGTAGCCGCGGATCTCGGCGAGCACTGTCGCGCCACGCGCCAGCGCCGCCTCGCGTTCCTCGAGGATGAACGCCACCGCACCCTCGCCGAGGACGAATCCGGACCGGCGCGCGTCGAAGGGCCGCGACGCGTGTTCGGGGTCGTCGTTGTATTCGGTGGTGAGCGCGCCGAGCAGGCTGAACCCGAGCGCGTCCAGCCAGGTGGTCAGCGAGTCGTAGCCGCCGGCCAGCATCAGGTCGGCATCACCCTCTTGGATCAGCCGAAACGCCTCGCCGACAGCGTGACCCGATCCCGAGCAGGCGGTGCTGATGCCGACCATCGGGCCGCTCGCGCCGAGCAGCCGCGCCATCTCCGCCGTGGGCAGGTTCTGGTTTCCCTGCAGGGTCAGACTCGGTGGCTGACGGCGGAACGCGTCGGCCTTTCCGGTGGTGGCGCGTTCATGGCCGACGTCGACCAGCAGTTGCAGATCCGGACGGCCAACGCTCGCGCCCATCGCGACGCCACGCCCCCCGTCCGGCGCGGAAGTATCGAGTCCGGCCTGCGCGATGGCCTGCGCCGCGGCGGCGACACCGAACTGCCCCGCCCGCGACAGATGCCGCCACCGGGTGGTTGCCGGTAGATCGCGCGCCGGATCGAATCCGCGCACCAAACCCGCTATCCGCACGGGAAATCCGGAGGCGTCGAAGGTCGTCAGGGCTCCGATGCCGCTGCGTCCGGCGGCCAGCGCGGACCAGGTGGCCGCGGCATCGTTTCCCAGCGGTGTGACGGCACCGATTCCGGTGATCACGACGCGCCTCATCGGACCAGCTCCTTTCGGCTCAGCAACCGCGCGAGGCGGTGGGTTTCGGTGGGGTCGTCCAGCTCGTCGGCGGGCATGAGGCCGCACATGATCCTGGAGGCGGTCAGCACCGGCTCGCCGTCTACGCGCACCACGCCGTTGACGACGGCGGCGGTATCGGCCATCGACTCCACCTGCACGTCGATGTCGAGCACGTCACCCGGGCGCACCGCGCGCAGTTGCCGCACCTCCTCGACCGCCAGCAACGTCGCCCGCTGAGTCAGCGCACTACCGAGCAGGATCAGCCAGGTGGCCGTCTGACAGACGCACTCGAGAACCAGGGCGGGCGGCATGACGGCTCGGCCGGAATCATCACGGACCCAATAGGTTTCCTGGTTCGAGGTGAGCTTTCGGCCGGTCGCCGACCGGCCGGGCTCCCAGGCGTCGATTCGATCCACCAGATGAAATCGCACAGCGCCGGACCCCTTCACCCGAGCCGGCCGATGCCGAGCTGGGCGGCGAAACCGCCGTCGGCGCGCACCAGTTCGCCGGTCATGTACGCCGAGCCTGGCCCGGCCAGGAAGGCGATCACCTCGGCGATCTGCTCGACCTCGGCCAGCGATCGCAGCGGAATCTGCTTCTCCAGCTTCTTGCCGGCGCCGCCCGCGACGACCGGGCCGATCAGCTCGGTGGGGGTGAAACCGGGCAGGACCGCGTTGACACGCACCCCGAAGCGCGCCATTTCGATGGCGCTGCACTGGGTGAAGGCATTGATGGCCGCCTTGGACGCCGAATAGTTCGCCTGCCCGATCCAGCCCCGCTGACCCATCACCGACGACACGTTCACGATGACGCCGTCGCGCTGGGCCATGAAGTGGCCCATCGCGGACCGGGTGCAGTTGAACACGCCGCCGAAGTTGGTGCGCATCACCTCGACCCAATCGCCGGGGGTCATATCGAAGATCAGCCCGTCACGGGCGATTCCGGCATTGTTGACCAGAATGTGCAGTCCACCGAGTGCCCCGATGGTCTGTTCGATCAGCGTGGCCGCGGCCTCGGGATCGGACACGTCGGCGCCGAGGGCGACCGCCTTGCCACCGGCGGCGGTGATCTCGGCGACGACCTCCTCGGCCTCCTGCGCACCAGTGCGGTAGTTGACCGCCACCGCCGCGCCCTGTTCGGCGAGCAGCAGCGCAGCCGCCCGCCCGATTCCGCGTGCGGCGCCGGTGACCAGCGCGACGCGATCGGCCAGCCTCACCGCGCCGCCTCCTGTACCAGTTCGATGGCATCGCGCGCGGTGGCCGATGCCGTGGTCAGCACGACGAAGGCGATCGCCACCCCGTCGGTGTGGGAGAGCGAGATCTCCATGTCCCGTATGCCTTTCCGTTCGGCGGCGGCCCGCGCCGCACCATGCAGGCGCAGCCGTGGCCGCCCGCTCGCACCGTTGACCACCTCCACGTCGCGCCAGGGCAGCGCGCCGCCGAGGGCCTTGAACACCGCTTCCTTGGCCGCGAAGCGGGCGGCCAAGTGCTCGGCTCGGCGCCCGCGTCCGCCGGCGTACCCGAGTTCACGCTCGGTGAAGACCTGCTCGGCGAGGCCGGGCCGGTCGCTCATCCGAGCGGCGACCTGATCGACGCCTGCGATATCGACGCCGACGAAGATCGTGGCGTCGCCATGCGCCGGCGGTACGGGCCCCATCTCAGCTCGCGTCCGCGGTGATCGCGGCGCGGGCGGTGGCCATCTCGGCCAGGTTCCGTACCGTGAACAGCGTCATGACCTGGTCGGCGGTGAGCGTCGCCGGCAGCGTGGACGGGTCGAGTTGGGGCAGCGCCCGCGCCAACTGTTCGCGACCGGCCGGGGTGATGCGGCCGTCGGCGTCCTCGAACTCCTCGTCGGACAGCTCGCCCTGCAACAGTTCCGCGATCTCGGCCGCCTGGATCTTCACCCCGACCTTGCGTTCGATCCGGAACAGGATGTCGAGCAGGTCGATCGACTCCGCACCCAGTTCACCGAGCACGGTGGCGTCCGGCTCGGCCTCGTCGACGTCGATGCCGACGGCCTCGGCGACGGCTTCCCGGACGGCCTGCAGGGTTTGCGCGGTGATCTCGGTCATGACTGGTTCCTCTCCTTGGTGGTGATCTGCTCGATCGCCGCGCCGATGCGGCGAGCGTCGCCGGTGCTGAACACCGGTCGGTCCTCGAAGGTGTTCTTGACGAAGCCGGTCAGGACCCGGCCGGGCCCGATCTCGGCGAATCGCACCGGGCCCGCCTGATCGGCGCTGCGCAGCACGTCGGTCCAGCGCACCGGGCGCGACAGCTGCCGGCGCAGCATCGTCGCGATATCGGCCGCGTCGGTCAGGAAATCGCCGGTGACCGAACTGATCACCGGGATCTGCGGGGTTGCGAAGTGGTGTGCGGCGAGTTCTTCGGCGAACTCGTCCTCGATGTCGGCCATGAGTGAGCAGTGGAAGGCCGCGCCCACCTCGAGGAAGACGACCTTCTGCGCACCGGCGTCGGTGGCCGCGGTGGCGATCTGTTCGAGCGCGGCGGTGTGGCCGGAGACGACAGTCTGGTTCGGATCGTTGTAGTTGGCCACCTCGGCCACCCCGGCGCCGTCGCGTTCGGTGCACAGGCGCTCGACGGTCGCCGACGGCAAGCCGACCACGGCGAGCATGCCGCCGTCGGTGCTGCCCGCCACCCTGGCCATCAGCTCACCGCGCCGGCGTACCAGCGCGAAGGCGCCGGGCAGATCGAGGACGCCGGCGGCGACCAGGGCGGAGAACTCCCCGAGGCTGTGCCCGGCCACCATGGCGGGCCGGAAGCTGTGCGCCCGCAGTACTTCCCAAGTGGCGAGGCTGGTGGCGACGACGGCCAGCTGGGTGACCTCGGTGCGGGTCAACTGTTCTTTCGTTCCCGAGACACACAGCTCGGTGAGCGCGAATCCGGCGGCCTCGTCTGCGGCGGCGAAGATGGGTTCGGTTGTCCCGGCGTGAGATTCGATCAGATGCGCGGCCATTCCGGCTCGTTGGGAGCCCTGCCCGGGAAACATCGCCATCGTCGGTGCCGGGCCGGTGCGGACCTGCTCGGGTCCATCGAGCGGCGCGGTGATCGCTGCCATGGTTCGGGTCCTCCTCTATGACGCCGGCTGGGGTTGCCGATGCTGACGTGGTGCCGGTCCCCACGCCGCGGGTGAACGCCGGTAGCGCGTCGTGCGGCTGGTGCGCCACGCGGTGTTCGGGATCGGGGTGGCCGGTGCGGCAGGGGGTTCGATGGTGATCGCGGCCGTGAGCACCAGGACCAGCACCGCGAGCTCGGCGTCGGTCGGATTGCCCGCGACGACGCGGATCGCGGTCACAGCGGGATGTTTCCGTGCTTGCGCACCGGCCCGGCCGCGCGTTTGGCCGCGAGCAGGGCCAGCGAGCGGATCAGGACCGAGCGGGTGTCGGCCGGGTCGATGATGTCGTCGACGTGGCCGCGCTGCGCGGCGACGAACGGATTCATCAGATCGCGCTCGTATTCGCGCACCAGCTCCTGCCGCCGCCGCACCGGATCGGCGGCCGCCGCGATCTGCTTGCGGAAGATGATGTTGGCCGCGGCCTCGGCTCCCATCACCGCGGTCCGATTCGACGGCCAGGCGAACGACAGGTCGGCCCCGATCGACTTGGAGTCCATCACGATGTACGCCCCGCCGAACGCCTTGCGCACGATTACCTGGATCCGCGGGACGGTCGCCTCGCAGTAGGCGTAGAGCAGCTTCGCCCCACGCCGGATGATCGCGTCGTGTTCCTGCTCGACGCCGGGCAGGAAGCCCGGCACGTCCACCATCGTGACCAGCGGGATGTTGAACGAGTCGCACATGCGCACGAACCGAGCGGCCTTCTCCGAGGCGTCGATGTCGAGCACGCCGGCCAGGACCGCGGGCTGATTGCCGACGATGCCGACGACGTTGCCGTCCAGCCGGGCCAGCGCGCAGATGATGTTGCGTGCCCACGACTCGTGGACCTCCAGGTACTCCCCGTCGTCGACGATCTCGGCGACCACACGCCGCATGTCATAGGGCACGCGGTCATCGATGGGCACGATGTCGCACAGGGCCTCGCACCGCCGGTCTGCCGGATCGCCGGACCACTGACGCGGCGGCAGCTCCTGGTTGTTCGACGGAAGATACGACAGCAGGTCGCGGACCTCGTCGAAGCAA
>NZ_BAFY01000312.1 GCF_000308555.1 Nocardia cyriacigeorgica NBRC 100375
TTCTGCAGCCGGCGGCCGACACCTACTGATGTTCGCGCGCCTTCCATTCGCGCCGATGTCTCCGCCACACCGCGAGCAACAGCGGGCTGTCCTCAGGCGCTCGCCTTGCGGGACATACGTCGAAGTGGGTAATCCGACACTCGTCGGTCGGGTTCGCTCCTCCAAGATTTACAGCCGTGCCGTCACCGGCAACCCGCCAACGCTTTCCTGGCGGGATCTGAAAGGTTGGGTAGGCGCCGTATTCCAGCAGTATCCAACGGCCATGCAACGTCCGGTGCCACAAAGCTTCCGTATCGCAATACTTGCAGAAAGTAGGCGAACCTTCTCTCGGATCAACCACCGGCGCGGTACGGAGTTGGTCGGCGACTAATTCGACGTCGGGGCGCTCCGGTTCGCGCTCGGGAAACTGAGCCGCCTTGTCCCAGCATTCCTCGCACGCCACCGTGCGTAGTGGCACAGGCCTTTCTCGCGCTCCTTCGCTGGCACCGCAGACCATGCACGCAACGATCTCCACGACTGAAGACAGTACGCTACGTTGGCCGTGTGGCTGCTGGAATCCTCCTGTAGTACTTAGCATTTCGCGTAGAGCCACACCTGGAGGTTGGCCGAATGGTCAGACCTCGCAGCGCCGGGTGCCCATCCCCGGAAACCGCGGTGGGATCGCCCTCCGCTCGAACTGACCAACACCTCATGCAATGGGCCGCCAGCCTGGCCATGGCCTCGGGCCGCATTTGCCTCGGAGGCAGGCGATTCGGTGGTCGGCTTGTTCGCGGTGGGTCGGGTTTTCGGTGGCGGCTTGGGCAGCCATGCATGTCATGCGGAACTCGCGCAGGTCGCGCAGTAGTTCGTAGCCTGCCCAGTCGGTGACGTCGTGGCCATAGGCGTCGCAGAATGCACGGTATTCGGTGTCGGTGATGGAGCCGAAGGTGTGGTGTTTGATGGCGGTGTGGACGGTGTCCCACTCGGGCGGCCCGAGCGAGGTGCGTTCGAGGTCGAGGAGATAGACCTCGCCGTTGTCGGTGGCGACGACGTTGCCGCCCCAGGCGTCGCCGTGGACGACGCACCAGGGAAGACCGGCAGGCACGTGGTTCCAGCGCTCGCGTAGTTCGGTGAGATGGTCGCGCATCCATGCGCGGTCGTCGTCGGAGATGGTGGTGGCTGTGGCGATGCGGTGGTCGAGGCGGACGAATGGGTCGACGGTGCCGAGGTCGAGTTCCGGTGGTGGGAGGTTGTGGAGTCGGCGTAGTGCGGTCGCGATTTCGGCGGGGCGGCCGTGCCGGTGTGGGGGTAGTTCGTGCCAGAAGGTGACCGCGCGGTCGTCGACGACGACGGGCTGGTCGATGCCTGGCCAGGTTTGCACCGCCGGCACACCGGAAGCTTCGAGCCAGTCGGCGACGGCGACTTCCTGGCGGGCTGCCGCTTGTTGGCCGGGGCGCGTCACGCGGGCGACGATTCCTGCTTCGAGCCGGTAGAGCACGTTTTCACTGCGACTCAGGACGGTTGCTCGCTCGTGTGGAAGCGCGGCTTGGGCGCATGCGGCGCGCAGGGTTTCCAGGGCAGGGTCGTGGGTTTCGGTGGTCATGGGTTGAGCAGTTCGTCGATGCGAGTGGACAGTTCGGCCACTTCGGGTTGGTCGGCGCGCTGGGTTGCGATGCGTTGCAAGTCGCGCAGGTCGTCGGTGGCGCGGCGGGACCTCAGGTGGCCGGCCTCGGTGAGGGCGCGTTGTCCTATGTGGGCGGCCTCGACAGGGTCGCCAACGGTCATTACTAGCGTCGCTAGTTTGGTGGCCGAGATGGCGCGGGATCGAACGTATCGGTCGGTGTGTCCGTCGACGGCGATGGCCAGCCGGGTCCGCGCCTCGTGGATGAAACGGCCGGCGATGGCGAGGTCGAACAGCGCGTGTCCGGTGTCACCGGCGTGTTGTGCGTGGTCGTAGTAGGCCATCCACGCGGGGTCGTTGCAGGGACTAGCGTGGTCGAATTCGTCGTCGGCGCTGCCGACGGCGGCCATGGTGTCCTGCACGTGGCCCATTTTGGCGAGTGCGCGGGCGCGGGTGGTGTGCAGCATGGCGCGTTGGGTCGGGGTGATGCGGTCGGCGCGGACGAGGGCCAGTTCTGCGGAGGTGAGTCCGGCGTCGGGGTTGCCGCACCAGATGGCCTGACGTGCCATCGAGGACAGGATTTTGGCGCGTAGTTGCCAGTCGTCGACTTCTTCGGCGCAGGACAGGGCGAGTTTGAACATGGTGCGGGCGTCGCTGTGGGCGTAGGCGTCGAAGGCCATGAACGCAGCGGTGTGGCTGAGGACACCGACGGCGGAGAACAACTCGCCGCGGTGGCGGTCGGCGCAGCGGGCTTCGAGGAGCCGGACGGCGTAGCGGAGCTGTGCGGCGACGGCGTCGCGGACAACGCCGCCGCCGTAGGCGTGGTCCCAGAAATGGAACATGCTCGCCGCCTCGCGCAGCTGCGCGATCTCGTGCGGCCCGACCATAGACGGCACCGGTGTCGGTTCCAGCGCACCGATCAGGTCGGTCATCGCGGCGGGGGCGACCGCGATCGACGCTGCGGCGCGCAGAAAGTCTTGGCGGTTCACCTGGTCGAGGGTATCGGTGTCGTGTGGCGGGAGGGAGAACCACAGCAGATCGCCGGGGATACGCAGGGTTTGTGCCCAGCGGATGAGTTTGCTCAGCTGTTCGGGTGCTCGCCCGGATTCGAGCTTGCTGAGCTGGCCTTGGGTGAGGCCGAGCCATCCCGCAACCGTCTCCTGGCCGAACGGGCGCCCATGGTGCGGGTGGGTGCGGTAGGCATAGATGACGCGGCCCATATGCCAAGTGGCCAGGGCCTCGCACATCCGTTCGGTTTCCCAGAACGTCCGGGGTAGTTCCGGTGGTTCCAGCACGCCGGACTCGCAGGGGCCGCAGACGGTGTCGGTGTTGTACCGGTTGAGCCGCGCGCCGCACCGGGTACAGGCACGTCCCGGCTGTGGATTCCGTGTCACCCCGCCGCTCCCGGATCAGTCACGGGACCAATCGCCCCCTCAGACTCCATGATCGAGCGACGCTATCACGCTGCCGCACAAGAAGTTATGCCTTCAACGCATACGGCGTTATGCCCCGCCGTGATGGTTTCACCGCCTTCCCCGCCGCACTCTTGCCGCAGTCGGTTTCGGCATTCGACAAGGAGGAGCGAGATGGGTTTGTCGTTGGTAGTTGCGCTGTTCGGGCCACCGGCAGCCGGTAAGACGACGCTGACGGCCCTGCTCGGTGGCGCACCGGGCCGGCGGGTCTTCCGGCTGCGTGAGCATGTTCCTCGCGAGGTCCTGGCCGCGACCGCGACCGATAGCCGACGCCTCGGCTGGATCGACGACTACACCGTATCGGCCGCACTTCGAGCCTTCTTCACCGCGACCGCCGCCGACCCGAATGTCCATACCGTCCTGTTGGACAACTTCCCCGGCGCCGCAAGACAAGTCGATCAATTGTTCGCCGAGCTACGCGCCCTTGTTCCAGAGGCGCGCGTCGAGGCGGTCGAGGTGTCGACCGACGCCAAGACATTGCAGCAGCGGGCCAAGAACAGGAAGGTCTGCCACCGCTGTGAACCTGATCCGATCGGCGACCCGCGCCTGCCCGCCATCCCGCGCGCCGACGACCCCTGGACGTGCTCACGGTGCCGCGGGTTACTGCACCCGCGGCGCGGGGACGCCCCGCGCCTGCTGAAGGCACGCATCCGCCGCTACCAGCACGCCGCCGAAGGCATCCGAGCCGCATTTGTCGATTCGGGCGTGCCCGTCACCCAGCTCGACACCACCACCAGCATCAACGGGGCCGTGAACCTGCTCGCCCCGCTCCTCATCTCCCGGAGTGTTGCCCGATGACTTCCACCCCTTTGCCGATCCCGACACTGCGCACCGACGGCTACGGCCACGCGCGGATGCCCCGCAACATCGACATGCCCAAACCCCAGCGCGTCGACCGCGTCCCCTACGGCCGGTTCCGTAACGTCTACCTCTACATCACCGAGGCCTGCCAACTGCGCTGCGAGCACTGCTACATGGGCGAACGCCTCGACCGCGCCCTCAAGCTGCCGCTACCGGCGATCGTGAACACCCTGAGCACCTGGCGCAAACTCGGCGGCAGCAAAGTCACCCTCCTCGGCGGGGAACCGACCCTGCACCCCTACTTCTGCGACGCGATCCGCGCGGCCGGCAAGCTCGGCTACGAGCACGTCATCACCACCACCAACGCACAGACCCCCGCAGTCAAGAAGTTCCGCCAACTCGAGCCGTCGGACTTCGCCTACGTCCAGGTCAGCCTCGACGGCGGCAGCGCCACCACCCATGACGCGGTCCGCGGCGCCGGAACCTTCGACACCGCCATGGCCACCACCGCCGAACTCACCGAACGCGGGTTCGACACCCGCATCATCTGCACCGTCAACAAAGCCAACGAAGCCGACGTCCTGCACCTGCTCGACCTCAGCGACCAACTCGGCGTCAGCCTACTCAAATTCCACGTCTTCTCCACCATCGGCACCGGCCACGGCAACCCCGACATGGCCATGACCCCACCGGAATGGATCGACTTCTGCGACACCCTCAACACCATCGCCCCGCACTACAAGACCTGAATCGCCCCGGTGAGTCCGGAGACCTATTGGTGTGACAGCCCGGCGGGTTGCTGGGCTGGGTGTTGAGCGTAGTGGGCTGCTTCCATCTCGGCCGGTGGTAGGTCGCCGCAGTACTGGTAGAGACGGCGGTGGTTGAACCAGTCGACCCATTCGGCGGTGGCGAACTCGACCTGGTCGACGCTGCGCCACGGGCCTCGTGGTTTGATCAGCTCGGTTTTGTAGAGGCCGTTGATCGTTTCGGCCAGCGCGTTGTCGTAGCTCGATCCGACCGCACCGACACTGGGCTGGATCCCGGCCTCCGCGAGCCGCTCGGTGAACGCGATAGCCGTATATTGAGATCCCCTATCCGTGTGGTGCACAACATCTTTCACGTTCCATCCTTCGCGTTCACGGGTCCAGATCGCGTGTTCGATCGCGTCCAGCACCAGCGTCGTGGTCATCGACGTCGACAGCCGCCAGCCCAGGATCCGGCGGGCATAAGCGTCGATCACGAAAGCCACATACACCCACCCCGACCACGTCGACACATACGTGATGTCTGAGACCCACAACCGGTTCGGCGCTGCCGGCGCGAACCGGCGTTGCACCAGATCCGCAGCCGTGGGTGCGACCGGATCGGCGATCGTGGTGCGCTTGGCCCGGCCACGCGAGATCCCGCGCAGCCCGGCCTCGCGCATCAACCGTTCCACCGTGCAACGGGCCACCGGATAGCCTTCACGGTTGAGCTGCAGCCATACCTTGCGGGCCCCGTAGACACCGAAGTTCTCCCGGTGCACCCGCCGGATCTGGGCGGTCAGCGCCTCATCGCGGCGCCGGCGGGCCGACGGGACCCGGTTGCGGTGTTCGTAGTAGGTCGAGGGGGCGAGGTTCACGCCGAGCTCGCCGAGCGCGGCGCAGATAGACTCCACACCCACTGCAGGCCGCCGCTGTCGCGGCGGCCTGCGTGTTCGGTGACGAACCTGCAGATCAGCGGCTTGGCCGGTCTATCTCGGCCGCGAAGAAAGCCGACGCCGTCTTCAGAATCGCGTTGGCGCGCTTGAGTTCTGCGTTCTCCCGCCGCAACCGCTTCAGCTCTGCCGATTCCTCGCTCGTGACCCCGGCACGGCTACCGGCATCGACCTGAGCTTGCCGCATCCATTTGCGGACCGTTTCGGTCGAGCCGATCCCCAGCAGCTCGGCGACCGCAGCCATCGCCGCCCACTCGGTGCTGTGCTGGTCGCGGATCTCGGCGACCATCCGCACCGCCCGCTCACGCAACTCCGGCGGATACCTCTTCGAACTCACAGACTTCATCCTCTCTCAAGAGACGAAGCCTCCGGACATGCCGGGGGGATTCACCTACCGCGCCGACTACTTGGTACTCGCCCACAGCCCCGACGCCGGACTGCTCACCGGCGACACCCACCACGAGCTCATCAGCCAAGCTCCCGTTGACCTGCGAATCCACCACGTGGCAACCACACCGGCCCGCTGATCCTGATTCGGTGCCGTCCTGGGCGAGAACAGGATCTCCCATATCCGTAGCGGCCGGCATCCGCGGGCCCAAGCGTGGTGAGCTAGGCGGCGACGCCGACCTCGATCGTGATGAAGAAGCCGATGCCGGCGCGGTCCGTTGATGTCGGCACCTGCTGTGCGCGAAGGTTATCGGAACGGCGGCGATCGGATACCCCGGCGCGCGACAGCGAGGAAGCCCCCTTTCAAAGGCTCGAGACGGTCACCGATCGGTTCCGCTCGATTCTCATGCCAGACAACGTGATTGAGCGCGCGTGCATAGCCCGCGGTGGGCGCTTGCAGCTCAGCGAAACAAAGGAGTTCGATGCTTTTCTCCGCGATCGAGAGCGCAACAGACAAGGCGTCCACCCCTGCTGCACTCGTACTGAACAGCGTCTCACCACACGATGACTCGCTGCGATATGCCCTCCGGCCGAATCAGTCACCTGATCGGTCGTCACCGACGCGAGAAGCGAGCTGGTCGATCGAACGTTGGATACCAAGTGCGAGAACGTCGATGTCGCTCGTGGTGTCGTAGTCCCCGGTGATGCCGATGGCCAGCTGATCTTCGTAGCTGAGAATCGCCACCGCCGTGCGCAATCGCAGAGCGATCGGAACAGCTGGAAGAAGTTCGAGCACCCGGCGCCCGAGCAGTGTGAGTGGGTGCCGCGGACCGGGAACGTTGGTCGCGACCGCGCCGACGCTTCGCTGCGGCAGCTTGCCGAGAATGCGCAGGGTCCACGCCACGGGAGCAAACGGCAGCCACCGCGCCAGCGCCAGCACATCATGTTCAGCACTCGACGCGCCGCTGGACTTGTGTTCCAGCATCGTCGCGTGGACCAGACACAACCGCTCGGCAGGGTCGCACACGTGAATCGGAAGGTGTGGCAACAACGCTGAGACCCGGTTATCGAGCACGTACTTGGCATGCTCGCTACGCATGGAAACCGGAACCAGGATGCGCAGTAGGTCTGCCGTCGGTTCCTCGCCGCGCGCCAGCAGTACATCGCGGTATCCGCCGGCTATCGCGGACAGCACGACGTCGTTGACGGTGACTTCGAACGCGGCACCGATACGAGCCACCGTCGGCAGGGGCACGCGAATCGCGGTGTATCGACGTTGGTGCCCGATCGGACCGTTCAGCGACGAGGCCGGGCCTGGCTTCACCACGGCGACGCCCACCGGAACAAGTCTCCGCACGGTCGTGAAAAGCGCTGAGGGTACCGCTACGGGCAGCCGGAGCAGCCCGGACAGAGGCAGCCCGGCGCGGTGCCGATGCGGCGTCTCGCGCATGGCGCGAGTGCCGCCCTCGGGGACCGGCTCACACAAACGTTCGAACATGGCCACGCCGGATACACCGTCCAGCAGGCTGTGGTGAGCTTTAACGATCAACGCCCACCGATTGCCACAGAGTTCTTCGACGACTACGCATTGCCACAGCGGCCGGTCGCGGTCGAGCCGCTCTTCCAGTTCGAGGGCCACCAACTGCCACAGCGCCGATTCGTCGCGCGGGGCGGGAAGCGCTGCCCAGCGGATGTGATGTCCGAGGTCGAAGCCGGGATCGGGCTCCCAGGTCGGCGTTGTGATGTCGAGCGGTGCCCGGTGCACCCGCTGACGAAGCCGCGGCACCTCACGCAGTTGCCGGTCCAGCGCGTCGAGGACGTGCTCACGCGGTGGCGGCGAGCCGTCCATGATTGCGACCACACCGATGCCGAGGCTGACATGCCAGTCGGCGTCTTCTAGCTCTATGAATCCTGAATCAAGTGGCCGTAGGTCGGTCATGGCGTGCCGTCCCGTTGATCCCAGCAATCGACTCGGTTCGATCGCAGGTATCGAGCGTCCACCAGTACGACCCGAGCGCACAAGCCGCCGAATGTCATCGGCTGCGGGGCCGGTGGTCGTATGGAGATCGGCCCGGGCGGAGTCGAAGGTCCCGGACATCACGTCTGATCGGCACTGTGGATCGGCACACATACGCGCATACGGTGCAGTGCAGATGATCCGTCAGGACAGCTCCCCCCGGGTAGCTGGAGCGCGCCGCGCAGGGGGCGGTCAGCGGGACCAACCGGTGCAGCACCTCGGTGTCCAGCCCGTACTGCAGGAAAGGATACCTACACGAATGACCCGACTGTCTCAGACCGACTACCTCACCTGGCGGTTGCAGCGGAATCCGGTTCTGCAGCCGACCATCGTGTCGATCATGATGCTGGACGCCAGACCGGATCCGGATGCGCTCGTCGAGGCGATCGATTGCTGCACCCGTTCCGTGCCGGGGCTGCGGGAGCGGCTTGTCCCCTCGATGTTGCCGCTGACAGCACCCCGGTGGGAGCCCGACGCAGCGTTTGATCTGTCGTGGCATGTGCAGCGGGTGTCTCTGGTTCCCCAGGTTGACCTCGACGGGGTTGTCGAGTTCGCTCGTCGTTACGCGATGGAGCCCTTCGACCCGGATCGCCCACTATGGCGTTCGGCCCTGCTGACCGGCCCAGACGACAGCGACGGCTGCGCGCTGGTCCTGAAGATCCATCACTGCCTTACCGATGGAGTCGGAGGCGTGCGCATTCTGGCCGGGCTGTGCGACATGGAACGATCCGGCAGGCCCCGTCCGACTTACCCACCTGCGGTGCAGGAGCATTCCGGATTCCGAGGATCTGCGGCGCTACGATGGCCGGGCTTCGGGTCGATCCAGCGCTACGCTTCCCGATCGGTGTCCGCAGCACTCCGGGCCGCCGCACATCCACTCGAGTCCGCGCGCGCCAGTACGGAACTCGCTATGTCTTTGGCCCGTCTGGTCCGACCGATCACTACCACGTTGTCGCCGGTGATGACCAACCGAGGGCCCGCCCGTACGCTGGCCGCCTTCGAAGTCCCCGTCGACGCGTTGGCCCGGGCCGCACATGCCAGCGGCTGCACCATGAACGACGCGTTCTTGACCGCTGTTCTCTGCGGCTTGCGCCGCTATCACCTACAGCATGATCGGCCGATCCAGCGCCTGCGGGTCACGATGCCGATCAGTCTCCGCGGCAATGACGACCCATTGGGCGGCAACCGGATCAGTCTGTCGCGCTTCGTAGTACCTGCAGACGGAAACGATGCGTCGAGTCTGATGCGCTGCGTCGGCGCGACTGTGCGCGAGCAGATGGCCGAGCGGTCGGTCCCGCACTCCGCGACTGTGGCCGCGATCCTCAATCGGGTGCCGATTGCATTGATCGCTGCGATGCTCGAGCATGTCGACTTCGTCGCCTCTGATGTACCCGGCTCACGGGTACCTCTTTACCTCGCGGGTGCGCGTATCGAGCGGATGTTCGCTTTCAGCCCGACTCTCGGAACCGCGCTCAACGTGACCATGACCTCGTATGCCGGCACATGCTTCGTCGGGGTGAATGTCGACACGGCCGCGGTCCCGGACACCTTCGCGCTGACAGAGTGCCTCGCGAATGGTTTCCGTGCGGTGCTCGACCTGGACGAAGAACGTGCGGCACAGCGCTGAAGGACATCGCTCCGACGACCCCTGCGAACGGTGGTCGACCCGTGTGACTCGCGACCGCGCTGACGGCGGCGGAGGTCCGCCAGGGACTTACCACGAAGTCGCCTTACTCCATCGGAGACCGTCGCACACCCGAGAAGGGAGTTCGCCAGACCTCGGGGTCGGCAACAGGAAACCGGCGACCGGTCACCACGGTGGGCACGACCCGAACGAAGAAGTTCTTTGCCCCGGCCTGCCACGGAAACAGGGGGAGATCCACAGTGTCCATCAGGTGGCCGATCTCCTTGATCCCTTCGGCTCGCCCCTTGATCACGACGCTCCAGGCTTCGTGGGACTCGGCGATGTAGCCGTCGACTTCCAGCGCGACGTCCG
>NZ_BAFY01000311.1 GCF_000308555.1 Nocardia cyriacigeorgica NBRC 100375
CTCAGGCCGTCGATGGCCAGCTGGAGGCAGGCATCCAGCAGCGCCGGGTGCACGCCGTAGGCAGCCGACGATCCGCGCACCGATTCCTCGAGCGACACCTCGGCGAACACCTGCGTGCCGGTGGTCCAGCGCGCGGTCACGCCCTGGAAGGCCGGGCCGTAGTCGAATCCGCGCTCGGCCAGGCGGTCGTAGAAGGAGTCGTCCGCAACCGGCGCTGCCGAGGGCGGCCAGCTCGGTGCGGTCCAGCCGGTGGCATGGCCGGCGGCGTCGGCCAGTGCGCCGTTGACGTGCTGCACCCACGGCCGCTCGTCTGCCTGGTCGGTGTTGCTCGCGGTGCGCGAGTACACCGCGAATTCCCGGCGCCCAGCGTCATCGGGTGCGCCGATGTTCAGCTGGAGTTCGACCTCGGCGCCGTCGCCGATGGTCAACGGCGCCTTCAGCACGAGTTCCTCGATCGATGCGAGATTCAGATGCGCACCGGCCGCGAGCACCGATTCGACGAATGCGGTCGCGGGAAGGACGACTGTGCCGAATACCGCGTGGTCGGTGATCCACGGAAGAGTCCGGGCCGAAATCCGGCCACTGAACAGCCATTCGTCACGGCCGGCCAACGGCGTCGCGTCGGTCAGTAGCGGATGCCCGAACGAGCCACTCGCGGAGGACGCGATCGGATGCACCCAGTACCGCTGGTGCTGGAATGCGTAGGTGGGCAAGGATACCCGTCCCTCGACCGGACGGGAGGACAGCCGCGACAGGTCCACAGTCAGCCCGCTGAGATATGCAGAAGCGAGTGCTGTCACGACCTGAGTGTTCTCCCCGACAGCGCGTCGGGACGTGGCGATGACGACCGAGCGCGCGGCGGCATCGGCCCGCTCGGCCAGGCATTCGCGGACCATGGCGGTGAGCGCGGCATCCGGGCCCACCTCGACGAACCGTCGGACACCGGATTCGATCAGTGTGTTCACCCCTGGCGCGAACCGGACGCACCCGCGCAGGTGGCGCACCCAGTATTCGGGATCGCAGATCTGCTCACCGGCTTGCTCACCGGTCACATTCGACACGATGGGGATCTGTGGGGACCGGTAGGTCAGACCTGCTGCCACCGCGCGGAATTCCGCCAGGATCGGTTCCATCAGCAGTGAGTGCGAGGCGTGCGAGATGCGCAGCAGCGTGTTCTTGTGCCCCTGGTCGGTCAGCTGCCGGCGGAGTTCGGCAACGGCTTCGGCCTGACCGGAGAAGACCACCGATTCCGGCCCGTTCACCGCGCCGAGCGATACCCGGTCCTGGTAGTCGGACAGCAGACGCCGCGCCTCGGTTTCCGAAACGGCGGCCGCGAGCATGGCGCCCCCGCCTGGCACCGCGCCCATCAGCCTGCCGCGGGCGGCCACCAGCGCGCACGCATCGGCGAGCGACCAGACTCCCGCGACGTACGCCGAGGTCAGCTCGCCCAGGGAATGGCCGGCGACGAAATCGGTCGTGAGGCCGAAGGATTCGAGCAGGCGGAACATCGCGATCTCGAACGCGAAGAGTGCGGGTTGCATCCAGGCCATCTGATCCAGCAGGCCATCGGGATCGGTGAACATCACCTCCCGCAGCGATCCGCCGAGAAGACCGTCGAATTCGGCGCACACCTCGTCCAGGGCCGCCGCGAAGACGGGGAAACTCCGATGCAGCTCGGCCCCCATGCCGACGCGCTGGGCACCGCCGCCGGTGAACAGCACCGCCGTGCGTCCCGGCACCGGGCCGCCGTCGACCACGCCCGGTGCGGTCAGGCCCGACGCCGATGCCGCTAGACCACTCAACAGTTCCTCGCGATCGGTGCCGATCACGGCCGCGCGCCGGTCCAGCAGGGCGCGCGAATCCAGCAGCGATCGGGCCACCGACCACGTGTCCGCGTCGGGGTGCTCGGTCAACCAGCCACGCAACCGGTCCGCTTGCGCACGCAGCGCCACCTCGGTCCGTGCGGAGATCACCAGCGGTATCGCGGGAGCATCGCTGCCGGTTTCCGCCGCCGGTCCGGTGACCTTCGGCGTGGGGGCCTCTTCGATGATCACGTGCGCGTTGGTCCCGCTGATGCCGAACGACGAGACCCCCGCCCGGCGCACCCGGTCCCCCGCGGGCCACGGTTCGTGCTCGGACACCACCCGCACCGACCCCGCCGACCAATCCACATGCGGCGTCGGCTCGTCCAAGTGCAGGGTTTTCGGCAGTCGCTCATGGCGCAGGGCCTGCACGACCTTGATCACGCCGCCGACGCCGGCCGCGGCCTGGGTGTGGCCGATATTGGATTTGAGCGCGCCCACCCGCAAGGGCCGATCGGCGCGGTCTTGGCCGTAGGCGGCGATCAAGGCCTGTGCCTCGATCGGGTCGCCGAGCGCGGTGCCGGTGCCGTGCGCCTCCACCACGTCCACATCCTGCGGGCGCAGATCGGCGTCGGCCAGCGCGGCCGCGATCACCCGCTCCTGGGAGGGACCGTTGGGGGCGGTGAGCCCATTGCTCGCACCGTCCTGATTGACCGCACTGCCGCGGACGACGGCGAGCACATTGTGGCCGTGGCGAATCGCGTCCGAGAGCCGTTCCACCACCAGCACGGCGGCGCCCTCGGCCCAGGCCACGCCGTCGGCGGCGGCCGAGAACGACTTGCAGCGCCCGTCCGGAGCCAGGCCACGCTGCCGGGAGAATTCCACGAACACCATCGGCGTCGACATCACGGTCGCGCCGCCGACCAGCGCCAGTGAGCTCTCCCCTTGCCGCAGCGCGCGACAGGCCACATGCAACGCGACCAAGGACGATGAGCACGCGGTGTCGACCGTCATGGCGGGTCCTTCCAAACCCAGCGCATACGCGACCCGGCCGGAGATGACGCTGCTCGCCGCGCCGGTCCCGATGTACCCCTCGGCCTCGGGACCGGCGCTGCGGGTGAGGACCTCGTAGTCCTGGTACATGACGCCGGTGTACACACCGGTATCGCTGCCGCGCAGGGAGGTCGGGTCGATACCCGCGTGTTCGAGTGCCTCCCAGGACACTTCGAGCAACAGCCGCTGCTGCGGGTCCATCGCCATGGCTTCACGCGGTCCGATGCCGAAGAACCCGGCGTCGAAATCAGCGGCTCCGGTGAGGAACCCGCCTTCGGCGGCGTAGGAGGTGCCGGGGTGGTCGGGATCGGGGTGGATCAGCCGGTTCAGATCCCAGCCGCGATCGGCGGGGAATCCGCTGATGGCATCGGACCCCGAGGACACCAGATCCCACAGCTCATCGGCGGAGCCGACGCCACCGGGATACCGGCAGGCCATACCGACGATGGCGATGGGCTCCTCCACCCGGTCACGGCCGCGCGGACGGGCCGTGGCCGCGACCGCGCCCTCGAGCCGGGTTCGCAGGTACCCGGCCACGGCGGCCGAGGTCGGGTAGTCGAACACGAGCGTCGACGGCAGCCGCAGTCCGGTGGCCTTGTTCAGCCGGTTGCGGAACTCCACCGCGCCGAGCGAGTCGAAACCCATGTCGGAGAAGGGTTTACCGGGGTCGATGGCGTCGGCGGAGGCGAAGCCGAGCACCTCGGCGATCTGTTCCCGCACGAAGGACGAGACCACCGCGTCCCGCTCGGCCGCCTCGACCGCGGCCAACCGGCGCGCGAGATCGACGCCACCGTGACCGGCACGGCGCGGTGCGGTGACCAGGGTCCGCAGGACCTCGGGAAGCAGGCCGGCCCGGGCCTGTACCGCCAGTGCCGTGGTGTCGAGATCGACGGCGGCGAGGAAGGCCGAGCCGGCGCCGACCACGGCGTCCAGCAGCGACAACCCGAACTCCGGCGACAGGCTCCGCAATCCCATGCGCGACAGCCTCGCCACGGCGGCGGCGCCCAGCTGCGCCGTCATGCCACCGTCGGGGCTCCAGGGTCCCCAGGCCACCGCGATCGCGGGCAGGCCGTCGGTGTTCCGCTGCCGGGCCAGCGCGTCGAGCACGGTGTTCGCGGCGGCGTAATTGCCCTGGCCGGCCGAGCCGAGCACAGCCGCGACGGAGGAGAACAGCACGAAGGCCGACAGCGGCGCCTCGCGGGTGAGTTCGTGTAGATGCAGCGCGGCGTCGACTTTGGGCGCGAGCACTCGGTCGATCTGCTCGTCGGTGAGCTGGTCGAGGGTGGCATCGTCCAGTACGCCCGCCGCGTGGACGACCGCACTGAGCGCGGGTCCGTCGGCGATCTCGTCGAGCAGGGCGCGCAGGGCGGCGCGGTCGCTCACATCGCAGGCCAGCACCTTGGGCCGGGCGCCGAGTTCCGACAGCCGCGCGGTCAGTTCGGCGACGCCGTCGGCGGCGGGACCCCGCCGCGAGACCAGTACCAGATCGCGCACCTGGTGCTCGGCGGCCAGATGCACGGCCACCATCGCGCCGAGACCGCTGGTGCCGCCGGTGATCAGGACGGTCCCGGAGCCGAAGTCCGGGCCGGCGGTCGGGCTGGTTTCGGCGCGTACCAGCCGCGCGGTGAGCAATCTGTCCTCGCGCACCGCGAGTTGCCCGTCGCCGGCGGCGAGCGCGGCGGTGACCAGCGCGGGCGTCACCGCGGTGTCGGCGTCGATGTCCAGCAGCACGATTCGGCCGGGATGCTCGGATTGGGCGCTGCGCAGCAGGCCGCGGATCGCGGCCGCGGTGAGGTCGGGGCTCTCCCCCGGCAGACCCGCGCCGTTACGGGTGACGACGACCAGCCGATCCCGCGCGTCCGCCGCGCCCAACCAGGAGCGCAGTGTCGTCACCGCGGTGCGCACACCTCGGCGGATCTCCTCCGGGGACGCGACGCCATCCGGGCCGACGGCCTGCGTGTCGGCGAACCACACAGTCACTGTGGCCTCGTCGGTCGTGGCGTCAGCCGAAACAGCGCCCGCCGATGCCGGTGTCGCCGGGCTCGCGGATGCGGGGACAGTGAGATCCGAGAGCATATCGAATCCGGTCAGCGGCCCCGCGCCGATCGCTACCAGCCGCGACGCTGAAGCCGTTGCGGTGGAATCGGTTTCGGTCTCTACCCACCGCAGGTCGTAGAGCCCGCGACGCACCGCGGACGACGCGGTGTCGAAGTCCCGGCGATCCATCGGGCGCGCGCGCACGGCGGCGACCGTCGCCACCAGCGCTCCCGCCTCGTCCCGCAGCTCGAGCCGCACGCCGTCGGCACCGAGGTCGGCGATCCGCACCCGTACCGCCGACGCGCCCGGACGGAGCAGCCGGACCCCGGTGAACGAGAACGGCAGCGGCACGGCTCCCGGCGCGAGATCGGCGCCGAGTTCCTCGACCGCGGCATGCAGCGCGGCGTCCAGCAGTGCCGGGTGGATGCCGAAACGCGCGGTGTCGGTGCCCGCCTCGGCGGGTAGACGTACCTCGGCGACGACCTCGTCACCGAGACGCCGCAGACCGCGCACCCCACGGAAGGCCGGGCCGTAGGCGAGGCCGCGGGCGGCGAGGTCGTCGTAGAGTGCCGCGGCGGCGAGGTCGTCGTCGGGCAGCTCCACGTCCATGCCGCTCAGATCATCCTCGCCGGTGGGCGCGGCCGCGAGCACACCACGGGCGTGGGTGGTCCCGCTCTCGCCTGGCTCGCCGGCGAGCCGGGAGCCGATGACGAAACGCCGGTGCCCCTCCTCATCGGGAGCTTCGACGCTGATCTGGATATCGATCTCGGCCCCGTCCTCGACCCGCAGCGGCGCCTCGAGCACCAGCTCGTCGACGAGTTCCGCCCCCAGCCGCGATCCGGCGGCCAACGCCAGCTCCACGAAGGCGGTTCCGGGCAGCAGCACCGCGCCGAAGACGGTGTGATCGGCGATCCAGGTCTGCGTCGACGTCGACAGACGTCCGGTGAACAGCCACTCGCCGGTGCCCGCCATGGCGACCGCCGCGGCGAGCATCGGGTGGTCGATCGCCATCAGACCGGCCCGGGTCAGATCGCCGAGGCCGTCGGTGGGCGCCAGCCAGTACCGCTGCCGGTCGAAGGCATAGGTGGGCAACGGAACCCGGCGCACCTCGCGTCCGGCGTACATCGGCAGCCAATCCACCTCGAGGCCCGCCCGATCGGCCGTGGCCAGGAACGCGGTGAACTGCACGGTCTCGTCGGTGTCGCGGCGCGCGGCCGCCGCGACGACCGCTGCGGACTCCACGGCCGGGTCCTCGGCCAAGGTCTGGCGAGTCATCGCGGCGAGAACGGCATCGGGTCCGACTTCCAGGAAACGGCGGACCCCGGTCGCGGCCGCCGCCTGCACCCCGGGCGCGAACCGGACCGCGGCACGCACCTGATTCACCCAATACGCCGGATCGGTGAGTTCGGTGCCTGCGACCGCCCCGGTCACGTTCGACACGATCGGGATCGCCGGCTCCCGGTAGTCCAGTCCCGCGGCGACGGCGCGGAACTCGTCCAGCATCGGTTCCATGCGCGCGGAGTGGAACGCATGGCTCACCCGCAGCCGGTTCGTCTTTCGGCCGCGTTCACCGAACCGCTGTTCGATCTCGTCCACCGCGTCCGCGTCGCCGGAGAGCACCACGGCGGCCGGACCATTCACCGCCGCGAGCGAGAGCCTGCCCTGGTAGTCGGCGAGGAGTTCACTCGCCTCGGTCTCGCCGGCCGCCACCGCCAGCATCGCACCGCCGGACGGCAGCGCCCCCATCAGGCGTCCACGCGCGGCGACCAGCGCGCAGGCCTCCGGTAGCGACCAGATCCCGGCCACATACGCCGCGACGAGTTCGCCCACCGAATGACCGAGCAGCACATCCGCGCGCACCCCGAACGATTCGACGAGCCGGTACATCGCCACCTCGAAGGCGAACAAGGCCGGCTGGGTGAACTCGGTGCGGGCCAGGAGCGCACCGTCACCGTCGGCGAACATCACCTCACGCAGCGATCGCCCGAGCAGCGGGTCGAACTCGGCGCACACCTCGTCCAGCGCGGACGCGAAGACCGGGAACGCCGCGTACAACGCGCGGCCCATCCCCGGACGCTGCGCGCCCTGCCCGGTGAACAGCAGCGCGGTGCGGCCCGGTACCGGGCCGCCCCTGACCACCTCGGCGCCGGGCACGGTCTCGTCGGCGGCCAGCGCGGCCAGGCCGGCGAGCAGCTGTTCCCGGTCGCGAGCGACGACCGCGCCGCGCCGCTCCAGGCGGGCGCGGGAGGTCACCAGCGAGTAGGCGATGTCGCGGGGATCCGTGGCCGGATCGGCCATCATCGCCCGGCGCAGTCGTTCGGCTTGTCCGGCGAGCGCCGCGTCCGAATGCGCCGAAATCACCAGGGCTACGGCTTCGGAGGTGACCGGATGTTCTGTTATTGCCGTGGGTTCCGTCTCGGGCTCCGGGGTGTCCCGGTCGTCCGCGGTCGCATCGTCCACGGCCGTCGGTGCTTCCTCGACGATGACGTGCGCGTTGGTGCCGCTGGCGCCGAACGAGGACACCCCGGCGCGCCGCACCCGTTCGCCGGCCGGCCAGGCCACGCTCTCGCGCAGCAGTTCGACCGTGCCGGCCGACCAATCCACGTGGGGCGTAGGCGCATCCACGTGCAGCGTCTTCGGCAGCACGCCGTGGCGCATGGCCTGCACCATCTTGATCACGCCGCCGACACCGGCGGCGGCCGAGGTGTGTCCGATATTCGATTT
>NZ_BAFY01000310.1 GCF_000308555.1 Nocardia cyriacigeorgica NBRC 100375
ATCGGTGGCGCCGGTCGATCAACCCGGACCGCAAGTTCCGCGTTCGCCGGCAGAGTTCCTCGATGTTCCGACGGAGACAACGCCCCGCACGCAAGTCCAACGCGTGGTGCGTGAGGACGGCACCGCCCCTGGACAACTCGGCGAAGAGGGCGAAAGAGTTCGACCCGTCCGGCCGACCCGAGAATGGGCAGTCGAAGTACTCCGGAATCGATTCCCCTGGTTCAGCAAGATCGACGAGGCCGAATATGGCATCGACGAATACGTCGCCAACGCGCTCCGCCACACCAACGGCGAAGTCATCCTCACCATCACGGAAACCCACCCCGGAAACCGGCGAGCCCTACGATTCACCGTCTCCGACAACAGCACCGACATTCCTCAACCAGGCGACCTGCTCGACTTCGAAGCCACCCGCGGCCGCGGACTCGCCATCGTCCAAGCCGCCGCCGACGACACCGGCGTCACCGTCCACCACAACGGCAAACACATGTGGTTCGAGTTTCACACGCCACTCGGCGCCGCGCAGGCCGCCGGCCCCGATGATCCGGCCCCCACCGCGTCCGTGCCCGACGATCCATCGGCGGCACCATCACGCGCGCGTGAACAGCTGACCCCTTATGAGATCGCCGACGCGTTCGAGCGGAAGCATCCCGGCACGTCGATGAATCTGCCCAGCGCGCTGAGTTCCGAGCAGGCGCACACCTTCGCCCAGATATTCCACCGGCTGCTCACCGATTTCCCGATCCCCCTCGGCGTCATCGGCGTTTCGGTCGTCGACGGGAACGGATGGAGCGCAGTCGCAAAACCAGCTGTCTCGGGCGATCAAGTCTCCGCCGGGACGGTGCGGTTCACCATTGGGAGCAAGCGCTTAAGTGAGCTTTCCAGTTCGGACATCGCTTCCGTCGCCATCCGCGTTTTCGGACAGGCCCTGATTCATCAGGGCAGATGGCGGGCGGAAAGTTATCTCCTCGACGAACTGCGGATGCACTACATCGGAGGCGGCGGCACCGGCGGGGAGCGAGGATTCGCTGCGTGGACGCGCGAACAGTTCGATGAATCGACGTTTCGCGACGACGGTGGGCTATGGCAGAGACTGGCATTGTCCCGCTCCTTCGAGAAGATCTTCACCAAGGCCTCCGATGCGACCGAAGGGCATCGGACTCTCTACCGAACCCTGGTCGAACTTGCCATGGGTCAGTACCATCGCAGCCCGTCCGCGTATATCCGGACATTGGCAGCGCAGATGATCCGGCCACTCAGGAAATCCGCAATCGATGCCATCGAGGAGCTGCGCGTCGTCGACAGGACGTCGGGCTTGGACCTCGACGACATCGATCCGGAAGTCGTGCACACGATGTTGCGGCAGTTCGCCCCGTATTTCGCAACGTTCGACAAGCTTCGCCTGGCCACCCTCTCGGTGGTCCCGATGGCAGATGAAGACGTCATGGGATGCGTGTTTCTGGAGGGCCATGAGATAACTCTCCAGATATCCGAACGGTACGCAATCAATGCCGAGCTGCATCGTCAAACCGTCGCGGACGGCGCAGCAAGTGGTCACTTCTCGGCTCCCGGAGTCGATGGCGCCGCCGAAACGATCACCCACGAGATGGGGCACGTACTCCAATTTTTCGCGGCCAATGTCCTCGGGCCGGACAACGTTGCCGATGCGGTGGCCAACGATTGGAAAGCGGTCCTACCCGAACTGGTCAAACATTTCGTGGGTTCGAACCTGCCAGAGGATCTGGGTGAGTTCCTTGCCCACCTCCAGCGAGAACTCAGCGGATACAGCGTCGATCAGGACGGTAAACCCGTACCGGTCGAGGCGTTTGCCGAGGCACACTCTGCCTGGCGTTGGGGCACGGCAAACCAGACGGAGCTCATTCTGGCCGCCCATCTGGTCCAGCGCGCCATGCAGGCGAACGAACGGCTCAGAGCGCCGAGAACCCAGCAGGCAGCACAGGAAGAATCCGGCCGCGACCCCTCCGGTCTCGCCGGTCCGTTTCCGGCGCCGAGCCAAGGCCGCCCCTTTCCCGCCGAACAGGCATTCGCGGACATGCTCAGCGCGGCGGAGACCGATCCCAACACGCGGTTCACAGCCGAGATCCGGGCGCACGACACGCAACCACCCGACCAGCAGGGCCGCATCGTCCCCGGCGACCACTCTGCCGAGTCCACTGCACAACCACGCGCCGACGCTACCGATTCCGATCGGCCGTTCGAGTATCGACCGTCGATGAGCGACGAGGAATTCGACGCGCTGCCTACATACCGCCAGCACGAGGTTGCCCTCGCGGAACTGTCCGGCACGGCGCTGATGTTCGGCAGCCGCGACGAAGCCATCGACTACGCCCGGCAGCATTTCACGACCACCTTCTCCGAACCGGTCCGTGAATCGTTCGCTTGGATCCGCGGCTCGGTCACAGCGAGCCCCCTCGGATACGACGCCGCCAACAGTTACCTGACCACTCCCGAGGAACAACGCTCACCGACCGACGACGCGGCACAGCATGTCCATCGGGTGGACGAGTTCATGGACCGCCACCGCACCGATCGCGACTATTTCGTGAATGTCCCCGTGGTGTCCGAGGGGACCGTCGGGACTTCCTGGAACCCCGGCTACAGCACCGCCGAATTCGGCCACCACCCCTCGCCACGCTTCGACTTCGTCGATGTGGGGATTTTCTTGGTGCCCAAGGGCACTCGCCTCCCCTGGGTGGAAAGTGCCACCGGAATCCCGGAAGGCGTGCGCGGTCGAGGGATCACCCAGGTGGTGACCAGGGTGGTCCAGGACGGTGACCAGATCGTCGAGTACGGCTACTTCCTCCCGGACTCCGGCCAGACTGCCGGTCCGAAGCAACTCGCCGACGGACCCGAAGCTCCGGACCGCACCGGCGGGCCCACCGGCATTCCCGGCCCCCAGGTCAGCAACCGACCGGAAGCCGAGTTCGATCCCATCAGCCACGACCGCCGGACCGAGCAGGCCACGCCCAGTCGGCGGCTGGGACCCGATGGCCGTAACCCCGGAGTCTTCAACCGATTCAACTCGTTCCCCGACCCGGAGCCTCGGTCCACGAGCGCGCCGAGTGCCCCAACGGCAGCGCGCACGCCAGTCACGGGTCCGCCGCTCAGCCCGTCCGAGATCCTCGACCTTCCCCCTCGCAAGAACATCGAAGGCTGGCCGATCGAGACTATTGCCGTTCCTGGCGGGCGCACGGACCCATCGGTGTGGTTTGCCGGAGAACCACAGCGAGCAGGCGCGTTGGCCTCCGAACCTGCTACCGACAGCAATGCGTGGGGACGACCTACGATCGGAAAGGACCAGGTCGACCAGGCGCGTGCGGAGTTGGCCGCGCACCTGGGGATCGATCCCGAGCTGCTACCGACTCCGCAACCGCTGCTGCGAGCTCTGGCGCCGCTCAGGAACGCGTTGAGCCCGCTGGACGAGACGGCGCTGCGAGTGGTCGGCGAAAACCTGCAGGTCTCGGAACTCTCCAGCTGGATCGGCAGGTCCATCGCCGCCGAGGCAGCGGTCCGCGGACGACGGTTGAGCATCGACGAGCTCGAACAACGTAAAGCGCAGCTGGAAACAATCGCGAGCGACCTTGTGAGGGTGCTCGGCGCGCCCGACATCGAGCTCGGGAATGGGGGACTCCTCGGCGAGGATCCGCTGGCCGAACTGCGCCGCCTCGGCGTACACGTGCCCGGGGAGTCCGGGCTCACGCCGCTCGTGACATCCCTGGCGAAATTCTTCGACATGGATTCGCGCGTGGAACTGGACGCCGACCTGTATTCGAGTCCGTATGAACTCATCGACGCCTTCGAGATGAAGCATCCGGAGACGGTGCTCTACGGCATCGAGGCGCTGGCCGACGAGCATGCTCATCAGCTGACACAAGCCTTCCACGATCGCCTTACTCGTTACCCGATCCAGCTGCGGGAGATCGCGGTATCCATTGCGGAGGATGGCGACGACATCTCAGCCGAAGCAACTCCGCACATCTCCGGCGACGAGGTCTCCGCGTTCTCGATCAAGGTGACGATCAGGCGCGACGCCGAACCGGCGACCTTGACCGAGCACATCGACGATATTGTGACGCGGACATTCTTCCGCTCAATCGTTCACGCGGGCCGGTGGCGCGGCGAAAGCCGAGCACTCGGAACGCTCTACGAGCACTATCGACTCACTCGGCCCGGCGCGGGCCCAGCTGAGTTCGCAACCTGGTTGCGTGAACAATTCGCCGCTGAGAACTTCCGCGGCGATGGCTCCCTCGACATGCGAACGGCGCTGGAGGAGTCCTTCTCTGCTGTCGTCGACGACAGCTCGAACGCGACGGCGGGCCACAGGGTGCTCCATCAGTTGGCGGTGGACGCCGCCCGAGAGTGGGATGGCCGCAACGAGGCCGCGATGAACCGGCCGAGGACCGAATCCGAAGAGGCGCGCTTCCAGGCGAAACAACCGTTGCTCGACGTTCTGCGAAACGAGTTCGGTTTGCAGTTGGTCGGATTCGAGATGAACGACTTCAGCGAGGAATCCCTCCGGGAGATCACCGACGAGCTTCGCCACCACCGGGCAGAGCTGGGAGACCTCGACATCGTCGGAATCGCGCTGACTCCCATGCTCCAGGACGAGCGAATCGGCTACCTGGACCCCACCCCCGAGGGCCTGTGGGTCAGGTGGAACGAACGTTATGCCATCAACCGAGAGCTCTCCCGCTACATCAACGAAGACGACGTCGACAGTCACAGTCATTCAGGTTCCCGGTCGAACTTCGTGCGCCGGCTGTTCAGCCACGAGATCGGTCACGCGGCACATATGTACCCGGCACCGGATCCAGGAGTCGACAAGTACGCGGCGAACGAGCGGGCGGCCCAGGATTGGGAGAATGTGCTGCCTGCCCTGCGCTCGGCGCATTCCGCCGAAGTCGGTGATCGCGAACCTTTCGATGTGTGGTTGCGCCGCGTCCTGAGCGGCTTCAGCTTCCACAAGGATGGAAGCGTCCGGCCGGCCGAGGCTTTTCCCGAGGCGTTCGCGGCCCGCCGCGAGGGTGATGAGAATGCCGCACAACGCATCCTGTCCGACTACATCGTCGAGCGCGCCAAGGCGGAGGCCCGAGCCCAGGCCACGGCCAACCCGCAACCCGCCGCCCCGAAACCGACCGGCGGCTCCGCCCCGACTCCCGGACCCCGGGCCGGTTATCAGCCAGACGCCGAATTCAACCCGTTCGCGCGTAAGCGGCCGGCGCAGCCGTCGACGCCGAGTCGACGGCTGGGTCCCGATGGACGTGACCCCGCGGTCTTCAACCGATTCGATACGTTCCCAGACCCGCAGCCTCGAGCCAGCAGCGCGCACACGGGGGAAGCAGCAGACGGCAGCCGGCCTTCGCGGGTACCCCCCGTCGTCTCGGTGGAACGCGATGAACTCACGGAGTTGTTCACCGCATACGGCAACGACAATTCCAGTGAACTCACCTGGACCGGCGCGGACAGCACGTTCTCGGTGGAATTGCCCGATGGGCGCACTCTGTGGATCTTCTCCGACACCTTCCTCGGCACAGTGGACCCTGACGGTTCTCGATCGCAGGTACGTCAATATGGCGGGCAGACGCCATTCGTCCGCAACAGTCTGCTGATCCAGGACGGAGACCGGTTCACGACCATAATCGGCGGCACCGCGAACGAGCCTTCGGCGGTGCTGGAACCACCCACCGACGATGGCCCCGCCGTCTACTGGGCCGGCGATGCGGTCGTGGCCGGTGAGTTCGTCGAGATCACCTATCGTCGCTACCGGCCGGGCGAGCTGCGTGGCGACAAGAGAGCCGACGGGCTGGTGATCGCGCGGTTCGACGCGACGAACCCCGTCGAGCCGATCGATGTCGCGGTGCGGGAATCGTCTTGGGGTGTGTCATGGGGGTCAGCGCTCACTCGCGTCGACGGATACACCTACATATATGGCGCGCACGACCATGGGAGGGGGCAGCGGTCCCTGCGGATCGCCCGTGTCGCGGGTGACAGCCTGAGGGGAGATTGGGAGTACTACACCGGCGACAACGGGTGGAGCGGCAACGAGCGTGCCGCAGTGGATCTGATGACCGGCGTGGCCAACGAGTTCAGCGTTGTCCCCTACGGTGGCCAGTACCTGCTGATCACCAATGACGCCACCCAGATCTACAGTGCCGACATCGTCGCCTACGCCGCCCCGACACCGTTCGGGCCGTTCACCGACAAGACAGTGCTCTACACGACACCCGAGACCGGCCTGCACGGAACGTACGGCGATGCAGGCGTTTACACATACAACGCGCTCGCGCATCCACATCTGGATCGTGGGCAGGGTGGGCTTGTTGTGTCGTACAACGTCAACTGGGCCGTGCCCGTCGACTGGGACATGGGGCACGCCCGCCGCACGCTTGTTCTCGACGACGTCAGCGTCTACCGCCCCCGTTTCCTTACCGTCCGCTTCGATACCACCGGCGGCTCCGATATCGCGCACCCGTCCGAACTCTCAACGCCACCCAACGTAGCTCTTCCGGATGCGCCGGCCACCGGCTCCCACCGATCAGACGCCGCGCACCACCAGCCCGACACAGCTGACGGCCGGGGCGACCTGGGCGGGGAGGAGCCTTTCACCGGACTTCGCATAACCCCCGCCAGTGCCGATGTGGAACGGCGGCGGGCGAACGAGCGTCGCACGGCGGCACTGGCCGAAGAACTGGGCATCACGGTCGACGAACTCCGCTCCCTCATGGTCGAGGAGCTGCGCCAGGTTTTCGGGGGCGACATCGTGGTGCGCACCAAATCATTGACAGTCCATCGGATCATTCAGAGTGGACGGTTCAAGACCGAATACGAGCTGATCGGACAGCGGAAGACACTGGCACGGGGCATGCTGGCGAAACGCTCGGCGCTCGAACAAGAGTTGTTCGGGTATCCGACCGACCTCCCGGCGGAGCAGCGTCCGATCTACGGCTACATTCGCACCACGCCGTATCAGCGGACAGGTGCCGACGACCCCTTCGCCGAATACGGTGACGTCGATCTCGTCCTCGACCGAAAGGTGGCCGAGCGGACCACTGCGACTGTGGGTACCCCGTGGGGGGTGAGTTCCATACCCAGCAGTGTCCTCGACCCGCAGCCCGAATCCTTCGGCGCCACACCGAGCGACCACAACGACCTCGGGTACTACGGTCTGGAAGGCATCGGCCGCGACTACGCCGGCGAACGATTCGTCCGCAACAGCTACATCGAGGCACACATCCACCGCGACGCCGACCGCGGAGATGTCACGGTCGCCGACATCGCGCGCGCGGTCTTCCATGGCCAACCGCCTGATGACCAACTTCAGGAGGCACTGGCCGAAGCGGGCATCCCATGGTCGATGGCCGCGGACGCCCCCGCCGCCACACCGCGCGCGCTGACCCCATCACCCGAACGCAACCCGCTCCCTGCGCCGGGCCGGCCCGCTTCGGGCGACACACATCGTGCTCACGCAATCATCGGAACCGCAGGCGTCCCCGACCCTGACGAACCCATCGACGGCAGCGGTACTCCCTGGGATCGCGGCCCCAAACGAGCGCGGGGACAACGCACCGTCGAGCGCCTCGCGCAGTGGAAC
>NZ_BAFY01000309.1 GCF_000308555.1 Nocardia cyriacigeorgica NBRC 100375
TCGGTGCGGACAAGGGCCGTAGCAGCCATCGAAGAAGCTCCCTTACTTGAATGAACAGTCAAGAAAATGGATCGAAAGAACCCCCGCATCGCGGCGGGGTGTGATCAGGCGAGGACGGATAGCGCCTGCTCGACCGCGTCGTCGAGAAATCGCTCGCGGACAGCGGTCTTGCCGACGACGCGGATGCCTTGCAGGAAAGTGACGAGGAATCGGGCCAGCGCCACCGGATCGCGATCCGCGCCCAACTCCCCGGCGTTGTGCGCACGCATGAGCGCCGCCGTCAACACGGTCTCCATACCCTCGAGGCTGGTCACAACCAGCCGCTCGACATCGCCGTCACCGGGCAATTCCACTGCGGTGTTCGTCATGAAGCACCCTTTGCGCTGGTCATCGTCCAGCGCGGTGTTCGCATACCAGCGCACCAGCGCCTTCACCGCCGCCAGCGAAGAGCCCGGTACCGACACTTGATCCAGCAAACCCAGACGGGTGTCCTCGACATAGCGTTCGACAGCCCGCAGGAACAGCTCCCGTTTGCCGCCGAAGGTGCCGTAAATGCTCCCTCGCCCGAGGCCGAGATGGTCGACCAGGTCCTGCATCGACGTCGCCTCGTATCCGCGACGCCAGAACAGTTCCATCGCCGCACGCAATGCGACATCGGGATCGAACTCTTTTGTCCTGCCCACACCCGAGACTTTACGTTTCTTGACCGAGCATTCCAAATCAGCGCTCTTCATCACCTGCTGTGTTCATCGGCACGACCGCCGGCGACCGCCCGGAGTGTGCCGCGGATCGTCCGGCCGCCCTGAAATGGGTTGCGGCCCTCCCGATGCCTACTCCGCGCCCCGCGCCGGTCAGGATGAGTCCTGGTCAGCGCGCCAGCACCGTTGCGGTGGCCTGCCCGAAAACCGCGGTGTCGCTGTGCGCGGTCAACGCTATGACCGCCTGCCCGACGGCGGGCATGATCGACCGCACCGTCGCACCGATGGTGAGTTCGGTGGGGCGGGTGCCGACCAGGACCGGAGCCGCGAACTGCACGTAGTAGTCGATGAGGTGGTCCGGCCGGCCGAGCCAGGCCGTCAGGCACGCCGCGCCCAGACCCATGGTCAGCATCCCGTGCGCGGTCACCGACGCCAAGCCGGCGTCGGCGGCGGCGGCATCGTTCCAATGGATCGGGTTGACGTCGCCGGACACTCCTGCGTAGTGCACGAGCTCACCTCGCGAGAGGCGGAACACCTGGTCCGGAAACCGCTGTCCGACCGCGAGATTCGACACTCCGGAGCTGGTGGACGTCGGTGCGCTCGCGGCCGGTGACGGCGTCGCGATGCTCGGCGTCACCGCGGGTGCGGCAAGGTCGAGCATGGCCAGGGTTGCCGCAGCCGGCGATGGGTCCTGCGAGCGACCGGCGAGTGTGGTGTGCACCGTCTGAACGATCTCGGCCGACTGGTCGCGGACCGTTGTGGTGAGCGCGATGAGGTCCCCGTTGGACGTCGCGCGCCGCGAGTCGACGGTGATCTCATGGGTCAGCCGGTCGCCGGCGATCACCGGTCGGCGGCAGTGGATGTCCTGCTCGACATGCAGCAGGCGCGCGGGGTCGTAGCCGTCGAGCGCGGCGCGCATCAGCATGCGCTGGGTGAGCGAGCCGACAGCCGAGGCGAAGGTGATCGGCGCGACCAGCCCTGGATAGCCGAGGTCGCGGGCAGCGGCGTCGTCCCAGTGGACGGGGTGGAAATCCTGGACCGCACGGGCGAAGTCACGGATCTGTTCCCGGCCGACCTCGTAGTAGTCGTTCGCGACGAACCGGCGACCGACGGTGGGATGCCGATGCATGGTGGGGCTCCTCGGGTCAGCGCGGTAGGCGGGCGGCGAATATCCGTTGCCCGTGGACGGCGACGGGCTGATCCGGTCCCGGAAGGACCAGCCGGGGCGGCATCCCGGCCGCGAAGAACTCGGCCCGCCACTGGGACTCGGTCAAGAAGATGCGGTCGGAGCCCGCGCGAACGTCGTCGCGGCCGGGCCGGAGGCCACCGGGCCGGGGAGACATCAGGAAGTGCATGGAGGTGAGTAGCTGGTAGTGCTCCCGACACGATTCGATGACCACGAGGTGGCCGCCGGGACGCAGAACGCGGCGCAGCCGCTGCAACGCCACGCCGCAATGGTGGGCATTGTGCAGGACATTCGCGGCGATCACGATGTCGAACGTTTCCGGTGGCGCGGGCTCGCCGTTGATGTCCATCAGATCGAATCGCAGCCACGGGTAGCGCGCGAACCGAGCCCGCGCGGCGTCGAGGAAGAAGCTGGACACATCGGTGAAGTGGTACTCGATGGGCAGCCCGTCGAGGATCGGCAGCAGGTCGGCGGTGGTGCCGCCGACGCCGGCACCCAGTTCCAGAATCCGCACCGGATGCCGGTCGCCGGCGAGGTCCCCCACCGCGCGGGTGACGATCGCACCGGCCGCGGCATTGAGATACCGGTTGATCGGATTATCGCGGTAGGCGGCCTCGGCCGTGAGCATGTCCGAGTCCGGGAAGAGCAGTTCCTGGGCCAGGACCCGGTCCTGTAAGAGTTCGAGCGCATGCCGATTGGCGGTGTCGAAGAAGCGTGCCAGCTGTGGCGAGTAGCCCAGATCAGCGCAGACATCGCTGATCCGCGGGCGCTGCGGGGCGACGCCCGCTCCGCCGAGCGAGAATCCGCTGACGGCATCGCCTGTCAGCCGGCCGTGGCCGGTGAGCACGCCGAGCCACCGGCGCAGCAGCCACCGGTGTCGGGGCGCGACGGCGAGTTCGGCCGCCAGATCGTCCTCGGTCCGGGCGATCCCGCCGAGCAGGGCGGGCCGCACCGCGGCGGCCATGGCTTGCAGACCGAACAGATCGAGGTCCGCGCGGGCGGACAGGCAGTGTCGTGCGTCCACGTCGGCCACCGCTGTCGCGGCGTGGGCGGCGATCTCGTTCACCTCGTCGGCGGTCATCGCTGCCCGCCGGCGGGAGCGATGTTGTGGTTGCACCGGAAGGTGTTGGCGGGGTCATAGGTGGCCTTGAGCTGTTGCAGGCGCGGATAGGAGTCCACGTGGTAGGCGCGGCGCACCCGGTCCGGGGATGCGGTGTCGTCGAGGATTCCGACATAGGGTCCGCCCGCCGAGCATCCCTGTAGTGCGGCCACGACATCGGCGATCCAGCGCCGAGACGGGTCGAGATCGATACCGGTGGGCCCGCCGGAGAACATCACGGCATGATAGGCGGCGTCGTGGTAGCCGAATGCCGTCGTATCTCTCGGGATTCGGCGCAGGGCGCCGCCGAGCTGATGCACCGACAGCAGCGAGTGCGGGGTCGGCATGCGGGCGGCCAGGGCCACCAGGGCGTCGATGGCGTCGTCGTCGAAGTCGCGTAGCCATTCGGTGCCGGTGGCGGTGCCGTGTCCTTCATGGAAGGCCTGCTCGGTATTGCGTTGCAGCTCAGGGTATTCCAGTGTGCGAATGAGATCGAGTTCCGGCTCGCCCAGGCGTTTGAGCTTCGCCAGTTCGGCGCGGGCGACCTCGGGCGCGCCGAAGTGGGCGACGGTGATGGCGGCCTTCGGCGGGCCCTCCGGTGCGGTGGGCGGCCAATGCAACAGGGTGGCGCGCAATGCCATTTCGTCGGAGGCCTCGGCGCACAGCTCGCGGAAGGCGCGAAAGACTGCTGGCCCCTGCTCCAGCGGAAACAGCAGACTACCCGCGTGCAGTGGTGCGATGGGATGTAACGCGAATTCCACGGCCACGACCACACCGAAGTTGCCGCCGCCGCCGCGCAACGCCCACAGCAGGTCGGCGTGGTGATCGGCAGTCGCGTGCACCAGCTGCCCATCGGCGAGCACGATCTGCGCCGAACGCACACTGTCGCAAGTGAATCCCGCCATCCGCTGCAACCAGCCCGTACCGCCGCACAGCGTGGAACCGATCACCCCGACACTCGACACATCCGCGCCGGTCACCGCGAGGCCGTGCCGGTGGCAGGCGCGATCGAATTCGGCCCAGGTGACGCCGGCTCCGACCACGGCGCGCCGCGCGACCGGGTCGACCGTGATGGTGCGCAGGGCGGACAGATCCAGCAGCAGCGAACCGTCGATCGCCGGGTGCCGCGCGACCTCGTGGCCGCCGCCACGCACCGCCACGGCCAACCCCTGCCGCTGTGCCGTCGCAACCGCCGCGCGCACATCCGGTACCCGGGTGCACCGCACCACCGCGGCCGGGTGCTGATCGGTGGCGGTGTTCCAGCGTCGGCGCGCCCGTTCGTAGCCGTCCTCTCCCGGTAACAGCACCGAGCCTCGGCAGGCCGTGCGTAGTTCGGCGAGGCGATCCGGGGACAGTGTGCTGGTCATGCGGGGACGAACTCCTCGGAGACGACGATGGCCGGTGGTGTCGGTGCGGGACAGACCAGTTCGAGATAGTCGGTCAGCACCTCCGGCATCCGGCGGCGCAGATAACGGGCGAACGGGTCGTTGCAGGTGGGCGATGACGAATCGGTGGCGTCGAGGCCGATCTCGGCGTGCTGCTCCGGCCGGCCGGCGGTCAGGAATCGGCCGTCGGCCGAGCCGAGCAGGACCGCGCAGTGCGACGGCAGGACAGCGGCCAGTCGAGCCGGTGCGACCGAGTGCGCGGCGGTCGGCGCCATCAGCGCGTTGGGGATCTCGGTGACCATGACCGAGTCGTCCCGGCGCACGGCCTCCGACAGCGCGGCCAACCGGTCCGATGCGTCTCGACCGGGTAGCTCACCCCACCGGACTACCCGGCTCGGGCCGGGCGCCGGTGCGTCGACGGTGAGCACCACGTCGTAGCGGTATCGGGTCAGTTCGGTATCGGCCCGCATCGGCTTGGCGTACCAGGCCGCGCGCACCGTCCGCGGATGACGCTCGGCGAGGGCGGCGAAGACGCGGGGATCGCACAACAATTCCTCGTCGGCGGCCAGCCGGGCGGCGGCTCGCCGGGCGAGCTCGTCGGCGCCGAGCCCGGGGTTGCGGGCCTGCTCCACCCATCGAGCGAAATCCGCTGCCGACGCCAGATTGCGGATATCGCCCACGACGACGCTGCCACCGGGAGCGACCATCGTGATCGCCGCGTCGACGACGGCGGTCAGGTAGCGCTCATCCGGGAAACATTGGGTGACGCTGTTGAGCACGACGCAGTCCGGCGAGCCCCCGGGCTGCAAGCGCCGCAGCTCCGCACGCACATGATCGGCCGCCAGTTCATGTGCTGCGGCGCGCAGCACCGAGACGCCGGGCAGGGCGCGCTCGCGGAGCCGGTCCACGACCGGTTGCGCCGGATCGATACCCAAGTAACCGCGCGTTGAAGTATGTAGACGGTGCACGAGCAGCCCGCTGCCGCAGCCGATTTCGACCACCGTGTCGGGCGCGCCGCGCGAGACCAGGCCGACGGCATGATCGATCCACTCCAGCATGTGTTCAGGCGGGAACGCGGCGCCGGTGTCGGATGCTCGCCAGCCCGACAGGTCCAGGTCCTCGGCGTGGCGCAGATCGTCGGAGGAGTAGACGAATTCGTACACGTGCCGCCAATGCTCGAGATACTCGATGAGCAGCGACCCGGGGGTGGGCCGCACCGCGATGGCATCGGCCGCCGGCCGGACCGCGATGGCGGCACGGTCGCGATCCCAGTGCGCCGCTGCCACCCACGGATGCCGGGCGAGTGCGGCAACCAGCTGATCGCTCACGGCTGCTCCGGTTCCGCCGTGGCCGCGAGCTCGGCGGCGGCGAACATCCGGTACACCCGCTCCGGGTCGTTGGCCGCATGAGCTCGTCCGCCGTGCACATCCCGCCAGAATCGCTGCACGGGGTTGTCGGGGCGCAGCGCGCGCCCACCGGAGTTCTCGAACAGCCGGTCCATGGCAGCCACCGCGCGTTCGGTGCCGCGCACTTGATCACGGCGCAGCCGCAGCCGTGGCAGCGGACCGATGGGCCGGCCGGCCACCGCCATCTCGTACAGGGCGTCGATATTGTGCGTCAGTTGCCGCCAGGCGGCGTCGATCTCGGTCGCGGCCAGCGCGATTCGTTCCAGGGTGGCCGGGTCGTCACGGAACGCGTCGCCGCTGAATCCGGTGTCCTTGCGCGCGTCGCCGGGAAGCGCGGCCCGCACTCGATGTCGTTGCTGGTCGAGATGGGCTCGATAGCCACCGCGCGCCATTCCGACGATCGACGCGGTGATGGCGCTCGTGTGCAAGCAGCCGAACGGAATCCGGTACAGCGGGCCGTCGTTCACGCTGTGCCCCGGGGTCCGGCAGGCGGTCACCGCATCGGAGCCGAGCACCCTGTGCGCGGGCACGAACACATCCTCGACGACGATGTCGTTGCTTCCCGTGCCACGCAGGCCGACCGATTCCCAGACATCGACGACGGTGTAGTCGTCGACGGGAACCAGGAAGGTGCACGAATCCGCCGGTTCACCGTCGACCATGACCCGGGCACCGAGCAACGCCCAGCGCGCATGGTCGCAACCGGAGGCGAAACCCCACTTCCCGTCGAGCCGGTAGCCGCCGTCGACGGCGACGGCGGTGCCGGTCATGGCGTAGGACGAACAGATGAGGGTGTCGGTGCCCGCGGCCCACACCTCGTCCTGGGCGCGGCTGTCGAACAATGCCAGATTCCATGGCGACACACCGAGTACCGCCGCGACCCACCCGGTGGAGCCACAGGCCGAGGCCAGCTCCGCCACCGCGGCGTAGAAATCGGCCGGATGCGCTTCGAGGCCGCCGTAGCGGCGTGGCCGCAGCAGGCCGAAGAACCCGGTGGCGGTGAGCTCGGCCAGCGACTCCACCGGGATCTTGCGCGCGTTTTCGGTGTCGAGGGCTCGTTTGCTCAGTGTCGGCAACAGGTCGCCGACCGCGTCGAGCACGGCTGTGGTGGCATCGTCGGTCATTGTGCGTGGTCCTCCATAACGATTCGCCGGTGGTGCGCCCGGCGCGGATCGGGGTCGTGGCTCAGCGGGTGAAGCGCAGCAAGCCGGTGGCGAGGTCGGCGTCGGCCGGGCGCAAGCCCACCGCCCTGGCCTCGGCGGTGAGCCGATCGGGGTCGGCGGGCCACACCCGGTGCTGTGTGCGCACCTCCTGCACCATGTCCTCGCCCCGAAAGGTGCGATAGGTCATCCGCCAGATCAGTGAGTCGGCCTCGACCGGGTCGGCCCGGCTCCACCCCTCGTAGCGGAGGTCAC
>NZ_BAFY01000308.1 GCF_000308555.1 Nocardia cyriacigeorgica NBRC 100375
CCGCGCTCACCGCCGCGGCCGCATCCGTCGACGCGGCGGTGCATACGGCCTCCAGCAATGACGAACGGGCAGGCGAGCTCGACAACACTGTCGTGGCCGCCCTCATCGAGGCCTTCGCCGGCACCGGCAAGGCCTTCGCCTACACCAGCGGTCTGTGGCTGCACGGCAACAGCGGCGACACCGTCACCACCGAGGAATCACCGTTCGACCCACCGCTGGTGGTCTCGTGGCGGCCTGCGGTGGAAAAGCTGCTCGAGGAGGCGGTCGCACGCGATGTGCGCACCATCCGGATTCGCCCGGGCCTGGTCTACGGCGGCGGCCGCGGCTATGTGCCCATGCTGCTGAGCCCGCAGAACGACGACGACGGTGCGGTGGTGCGCCACTTCGCCGACGGCAGCAACCGCTGGTCGGTGATCCACGCCGACGATCTGGGCGAGCTGTACGCTCTCGCCGTCGAATCCGCGCCGGCCGGTTCGGTCTACCTCGGAGCGCTCGACGAGTCGGTGCAGGTCAAGGCGGCAGCGCAGGTCGTGGCGACCAAGCACGACGCGCGCGTGCAGGACTGGGATCCCACCGATGCGCAGCAGTACTGGAGCGTCATGGTCGAGGCGTTCCTGCTCGACCAGGTGGCCACCAGCGCCAAGGCGCGCAAGGAACTGGGCTGGACGCCGTCGCAGCCCGGCCTGCTCGAAGAGCTCGCCGCGCTCTGAGTTCCCTCGAAAGCACGTGATATGAGCCAGCACCGGGCCACGGCCCTGGAATTCGACTATGTGGTGGTCGGCGCGGGATCGGCGGGCTGCGTCGTCGCGGCCCGGCTCGGCGCCGACCCCACGGTGACGGTCGCGCTGATCGAGGCGGGCCCCTCCGACGACGATCCCGAACTGCGGGTGCCGCTGCATTCGGTGCATCAGTTCGGATCCGCACGGGACTGGGGTCTGGCCACGGTCGCGCAGCCGGGCCTGGACGGCCGCGTGGTGTATTGGCCGCGCGGTAAGGGAGTCGGCGGCTCGTCGACGATGAACTTCCAGATGTGGGTGCCGGGGTTCCGGGCCGACTTCCACGACTGGCAGGCCGCCGCGGGGCCGTCCTGGTCCTGGGAACTCATGTCGCGTCAGCTGCGCCGCGCGGAACGGTGGGTGGGGACATCCGGCCAGGGTTTCGGCATCGCCGGGCCGCAATGGATTTCCCCGCCCGCCGACCCGGATCCCAGCACCCGGGCCTTCCTCGATGCCTGCGCCGCGGCGGGGCTGCCGGAACCGGCCGGCGGTCTCGCCGACCCCGGCGGCGCGGGATCCGCGCTGACCCCACTGACCCAGCGCGGCGGGTCCAGGTTCAGCGTCGCCGACGCCTACCTGCATCCGGCCGTGGCGCGCGGTGAGGTCACCGTGCTCACCGACCGGGTGGCGCAACGAATCCTGCTGGACGACGACGGTAATGCGGTCGCGATCGACCTCGGTGACCGAACGGTGGCCGCCCGGCGCGAAGTCGTGCTGTGCGCCGGCACGGTCGGGACGCCGCAGCTGCTGATGCGGTCGGGTATCGGTCCAGGGGAACGACTCACCGCCGCCGGTGTGCGGCCGGTGGTGGAGCTGCCCGGTGTCGGTGCGAATCTGCACGATCACGTCATCGTCCACCTGCCCTACGCGGTCAGCGGCAGCGATCGGTTCGCCGATATCGGCACAGCCGAGGCGCGCAGGCAGTACGACGAACAACGGATGGGACCGCTCACCTCGAATATCGGTGAGGCGGTCGCGTTCGTCGGACCGGGCGTGGCACCGGACCTGGAGCTCATCTGGTCGCCGGTCGCCCTCGACGAGCAGGGGTTCGTCAGCGGCCGAACGCTCAGCGTCGTGCTGCTGCGGCCGGACAGCCGTGGCAGGCTCGATCTGATCGACGCCGATCCCTCGACGCCACCGCGCCTTGATCCCGCTTATCTGACGGCCGCCACCGATCTGTCCCGGCTGATCGACGGCTACCAGGCGGCTCGCACCATCGCGCGCACCGCACCGCTGGCCTCGATGATCGGTGAGCCGCTGATCCCGCTACCGCAGACCCGCACCGAGATCGCCGATTTCGTCCGCGCCACCGCGACGACGGTGTTCCATCCCGTCGGCACCTGCCGGATCGGTCGCGCCGACGATGAGATGGCGGTGGTCGACGAAGCGCTGCGGGTGCGTGGCGTCGGGCGCCTTCGAGTCGCGGACGCGTCGGTGATCCCGCGCAGTCCGCGCGGGCACACCAACGCGCACGCGGTGATGATCGGTGAACGCGCCGCGGAGTTGATCGGCGCCACCGACGACGCCGGCGCCGGATTCGCCCGCGCCGGCTCAGAAGCCGACCACGCCGAGGTTGGCTACCGGAAGGGTTCGGACATGGGCTGACACCGAGCGGGCGAACAAGCGGTGCAGCTTGGGCAGCAGGTAGAGGTCGGCGCCGGGCTCACCGCCCGGCGCAGCGTCGACCAGGTGCACGTCGAGCAGCTGCTCGAGATGTTCCTCGGCCTCGGCTTCACTGAGGTCGAGGGCACGGGCAGCCGCCCGCGCCGACCACCGTGTGGCCGGCCGCGCAGCCAGTTCCACGAAGAACCGCTGTGTGGCCGGGCCGATCGCCAGATAGCTCTCAGCGATGCGCGCGCGAACGTCGTGCCTGCCGTCGGCGAGTTCGGCGAGCAGGCGGTCATCATCGCGCAGCCGGGTGAGCAGCCGTCCCAGCGACCAGTTCGGCCGGATCATCAGCCGATTACCGACCACCCGCAGCAGCAACGGCGAACCACCGCACAGCTCGAGCAGCTCGCGCGCGGCTTCCGGCTCGCGGTCCACCCGCTCTCCGGCGAGGCGGCGCAGCAGCGCCATGGACTCACCGGCCGGCATCGCATCCACCCGGATCACCGGAACCCCTTGTGGCACCACGGGTCGTACTCGACAGGTCACGATCACGCCGCAATGCCCGGTGCCCGGCAGCAGCGGCGCGACCTGAGGCTCGTCGACGGCATTGTCGAGCACCACCAAGGTGCGCGAACGGGCCAGCCGTCCTCGATACATCTCCGCTCGTTCGGTGAATCGCGCCGGGATCTCGTCCCTAGGGACACCGAGGGCACGAAGCAGCCGCTCGAGCACATCGTGTGGATCGGCGGGCGATCCGCCGTTGCCCTCGAGGTCGACGTACAACCGCCCGGACGGGTAGTGGGAGCGCAGCTGATACGCCGCGTGCACAGCGATGGTCGTCTTGCCGAAGCCGGCGGGCCCGTACAGGACCACCACCGAGGGAATCAGCGGGCCGGTGCCCGGGGTCAACGTGTCCCGCACCAATCGCACGTGATCGTCGCGACCGGTGAAATCGGGCAGGTCGATCGGCAGCATGTCGGGCGGCCCGGACTCCGGCGCGATGTCGACCGGGTCCACAGGTACCGCGGGGACCGGGGCGAGCGCCGGCTGCGTGGCATGGCCCTGCAGGATCGTATTGTGTGCCTCACGCAGGGCCGGCCCGGGATCGGCGCCGATCTCGGTGGACAGATGGCGCCGGACATTGTCGAACAGCTGCAACGCTTCTGAGCTGCGTCCGTCGTTGTGCAGGGCCAGCATCAGTTGCGTGGCAATCGATTCCGAGAGCGGGCTCTCCACGTAGGCCTGGCGGAGCGGATCGATCACCATCCTGGGCCTACCCAGACGCACTTCGACATCGGCCCACTCCACCAGTGCCTCGTGCCGCAACTGCTGCAAGCTGTGCCGCATGGCCGAGGCCCAGCGCCCGCCGATACCCGACAGCGGGATCCCGCGCCACATCGAATTCGCCTGTGTCAGAAGGGTACTGCGCTCGGCCCCGGTGCCGCCGGGCTGCCTGGACCGCTCCAGCAGGTGCCGGAACACGTAGAGATCGACCGTCTCCGGCGGAGTCTGCAGGCAGTAGCCGCCGACCACGCGCTTGAGCGCGGGATCGCCGGCCTCGTCGCTACAGACCGACGCGAGCTTCCGGCGCAGCCGTGCGATGTAGGTGTACACCAGATTTCGCACGTCCGCGGGCGGGGTATCACCCCACACCCGGTCGACCAGGACTTCGAGTGGCACCGGCCGATCCCGGTCGATGAGCAGCGCGGACAGAATCGCGCGCTGCTTGGCCGGACCGAGATCGATCGGCTTATCCTCGACACGAAGATCGACCGGGCCGAGAATGCTGAACAACATGCGTCCCCCACACTTCTCGCGGAATACACAGAAATATCCCGCTGCGACAATGGTCTGACGATTCATCGTGCAGTGTTACCGAAACGTGAACGCTCCGAAAACGTAGTGCGGCAAACCCTCCGATTTTCGATTTCGCCGCTACCGCACCGGCGATGCACGAATTGACCATCCGCGACCGCCATGGTCACGGCAACAGTCTACCGGACATCCCGACAATGGCACGGCAGCGAACAGATAGCCACTGAGCCGAACACCACATGAGCTCCGTCTTGCGCTGGTGAACACGGCCGTGATAGTTCCGCAATTGTTGCCGGCGAGTTGCCCTGCGCGTCAGCGGGATTCGGGACGAAACATTTCTGCGTCCTGCCCCCTTTTCAATCGTCTTGACATCCCATGTATTTCCGAATTGATCGAAAGAACTCACCGAACCACGACACGTCATGAGAGGTTCAGCGGCCCGCTCGAGACCAACGCTGAGAAAAATTCAAGGTCGCTCGATGAGCATCGACGGCGACCAAGAATCCGACAGGGGTGACCAATGGTTCTGCGTGATGAGATCCTCGTGCGGCATGTCGATCGGGTACCACCGGCCACCGGCCGGAACAACGGCCACAAACCCCGGCCGCCCGCCGGCACCGCGCCGAGCACCATGCGCGCGGCGATCGACGCCCTGGCCGAGCGCCGAGCCGTCGCACTCGCTCCCGCCGACGCGGCCGCCGACCGCCGTCACCGTGCCCAAGGCAAACTCGACCCGCGCAGCCGGCTGGAGCGGCTGCTCGACGCCGGAAGCTTCACCGAGATAGGGCTTTTCGCCGAGCATCGGGCCGTCGGGTTCGGCATGGAGGATTCCCACCCGGCCGGTGACGGCGTGATCACCGGGTGGGGAACCATCGACGGACGCACCGTCTTCGTCTTCGCACACGACGCCAGGGTGCGTGGCGGAGCCCTGGGCGCGGTCTATGCCCGCAAGCTGCACCAACTACTGGATCTCGCCGATTCCTGCGGCGCACCGGTGATCGGACTCAACGACGGCGGCGGCGCCCGCATCCAGGAGGGCATCGACGCGCTGGCCGGCTTCGGCGGGCTGTTCGCTCGCAATGTCCGTGCCTCGGGGGTGGTTCCGCAGCTCAGTGTGATCCTCGGTTCCTGTGCGGGCGGCGCGGTCTACTCCCCCGCGCTGACCGACTTCACGTTCATGGTCGAAGGCATCGGCAATATGTTCATCACCGGCCCCGACGTCGTGCGCGAAGTCACCGGGGAGCAGGTGAGCCGGGAGGAGCTCGGCGGCGCCCGCCGCCATGCCGACACCACCGGCGTGGCAGCCTTCGTCGCCGCCGACGAACAGAG
>NZ_BAFY01000307.1 GCF_000308555.1 Nocardia cyriacigeorgica NBRC 100375
GAATACGCACAGGCCGAACTCGCTGCCACCCAGCGTGTGTCGTCGCGGACGTACTGGCGCGAGGCGCTCGCCGGCGCCGAGGCGACCGCTGTGACGGCGTTGGCGGCGCATCAGCCGCAGTCCACCCGACCGGCGCAGGCGCGTGCCCTGGTGCCGCAGCGGCTCAGCGCCCGGGTCACCGATTTCGCCGCGCGGCACCAGGTTCCGGAGAAGGCGGTGTATCTGGCCGCGCATCTGGCGACGCTGCGCCTGCTGTCCGGGCGCGCCGATGTGACCACCGGCGTCATCAGCCACGGCCGCCCCGACCGCGCGGGCGCGGAAAGCCTGGCCGGCCTGTTCCTCAACACCCTGCCGATGCGGCTGGACGCCACCGTGGCGACCTGGCGCGACGCCGTCGACCAGGTGGTGCGCCGCGACCGCGCCGCCTACCCGCACCGGCGCTACCCGCTGCGTTCGATCATGGCCGATCACGGCGGGCCGGTGTTCGAGACGGCGTTCAATTACGTCAACTACCACCAGTTCCAGGCCATTCTCGGCGCGGACCGGGTGGTGCTCGACGACATCGATATCCGCGAGGAAACCAACTTCCAGCTGCTGGTCACCGCCGCCACCGATCCCCGCGACGGCCGCATGTGGTTGCGCGTGGACGGTGACGGCGCGGTCGGCCCGCAGCAGTGCGAAACCGTCGCGCTCACCGAGCTGCGGATGCTGACCGCCCTGGTGGACAACCCGGACGCCCCGATCGATCCACGGGCCGGCTGGGTGTCGGGCCGCGATGTCGGTGCGCTGGTCGCCGAGGTCGCGACGGTGCGCCCGACCGATATCGCCGTCGCCGCCGACGACTCCGTCTGGACCTATGACGAGCTGGTGAGCCGCAGCGACGTCATCGCGGCCCGGCTGCTCGCGCACGGTGTGCGCACCGGGTCGAAGGTGGCCATCATCGGCCGCAGCACCCCGGAGCTGGTGGCGCTGGTGCTGGCGGTGGCGCGGATCGGTGCGGCGAGCGTCCCGCTGGACGTGCGCTATCCGCGGGCGCGGCTGAACCTGATGATCGACCGCGCCCGGCCGCATCGCGTGGTCGTCGACGCCGAACACCTCGACCTGGTCGACGATCCGGCGCTGGTGCTCGACACCGCCGAACTCACCGCCCCGGCCGGTCCGGCGGACCCCGCGGCGCCGCGTTTCGCGCCGGTGCATCCGGAAACCACCGCGTACGTGCTGTTCACCTCCGGCTCCACCGGGGAGCCCAAGGGTGTGGCGATGCCGCATCGCGGCCTGACCGCCCTGGTCGACTGGCAGTTGCGCGCCGAGTCCGGCGCCGGACTGGCGAGCACACTGCAGGCGGCGCCGCTGAGCTTCGACGTGGCGTTCCAGGAAATCTTCACCACCCTGGCCACCGGATCGACGCTGCGGGTGAGCGAACGCGATCTGCGCGCCGATATGGACGAGCTGCTGAGCACGGTGGCCGATGAGCAGATCGAGCGGGTGTTCCTGCCGTATGTGGCATTGCAGGCGTTCGCCGAGGCGGCGTCGGTGCGCCAGATCTATCCCACCGGGTTGAAGGTGCTGGTGTCCTCGGGTGAGCAGTTGCGCATCACCGACGAGATCCGCGCCCTGTGCGCGGCGGTGCCCGGTCTGCTGCTGGAGAACCAGTACGGCCCCACCGAAACCCATGTGGCGACCATCTTCACCCTCACCGGCCCGGAGAGCGCGTTCCCGGTGCTGCCGCCGATCGGGCGCGCGGTCGACGGCGATACCGCCGAGATCCTGGACCGGCAGCTGCGGGTGGTGCCCGACGGTGTGATCGGCGAGATCTACCTCGGCGGACGCTCCCTGGCCCGCGGCTACGAAGCCATGCCCGGCTTGACCGCGCAACGTTTCGTCGCCGCCGCCGGTGGTGAGATCCGCTACCGCACCGGCGATCTCGGCGTGCGGCTGCCCCCGGGAGATATCGTCTGCCTCGGCCGCAGCGACAGTCAGGTCAAGATCCGCGGGTACCGGGTGGAGCCGGCCGAGGTCGAGCTCACCATCCTCGGGCTGGTCGAGCGGTTCCCCGGGATCAGCGAGGCCGCCGTGGTGGCGCGCGGGTTCGGCGGGATCGACGGGGCGCTGGTGGCGTTCCTGGCCGGCGATGCCGAGTCCACCGATCTCACCGCGCTGCGGGCCGAGCTGCGGTCGGTGCTGCCCGCGCATATGGTGCCGTCGCGGTTCCAGTGGGTGGAGTCGATGCCGCGCACACCCAGCGGCAAACGGGACGACCGCGCGCTGCTCGCGCTACCCGTGACGAGCACTGCCGAACAGGCACACCAGCATCGGGAACCGGTCGACGAGATCGAACGCTCGGCGATGGAGCTGCTCGCCGAGTACGCCGGGCTGCCGTCCATGGGTCCCGACGACGACTTCTACGCCATGGGCGGCACCTCGATCGGCGCCATGCGCGTGGTGATGGGACTGTCGCGGCGCTGGGGCGTCGAGCTGCCGATGAGCGCATTCGTCGCCGCGCCCACCGCGGCCGGGCTGGCCGAACTGATCCGCGCGGGCGACACCCAGACCAGCTTCGATCCGCTGGTGCCGATCCAGCCCGAAGGCACGAAACCGCCGCTGTTCCTGGTGCATCCGATCGGTGGCAATGTGCTGTGCTACCTGGCGGTCGCGAAGTATCTGGACCCGGATCGTCCGGTGTACGGGTTGCAGGCGGCCGGCGCCGACACCGGCAGCACGCCGCTGACCTCGGTCGAGGCGATGGCCGACTCCTATATCTCGGCGATCCGCCGGGTGCATCCGGAGGGGCCCTACCATCTGGCCGGCTGGTCCTTCGGTGGCTATGTCGCGCTGGAAATGGGGCGCAGGCTGCCCGAGCACGAAGTCGCCAGCGTGACCCTGCTGGACACGATGGCGTTGCGGCAGCAGGCCCGCGAACCCATCCCCGAGGAGAAGCTGATCCGCTGGTTCTTCCTCGAACTGCTCTGGTACGCCCGCGGTAACGAGACCGCGCTCGGTGAGTTCGAACCCGATGTGCACGATTCGGCCGAACTGTTCGACGCGATGCTGGCCGAGGCGATCCGCTCCGGCATCCTGCCCGAAGGCAGTCCGGCGCAATCGATTCGGCGGTTGTACGAGGTATTCCACGCCAACTACACCGCGCTGATCACTTACCAGCTGTCGGTCTTCGACCGCGACATCACGCTACTGCGGGCCACCGACGGGATTCCGCGCGGTTTCGATATCGCCCACCAGACCATCGGCACCATGTTCGACAGTGAGAACAACGGCTGGGAACAGTACGCGGGCCGCGGGTTCGAGGTGGTGGCGGTGCCCGGCGACCACCTGCACATGATGACCGAACCGCATGTGGCCGAGGTCGGTATGCAGCTGGATGCCGCGATCTCGTCGGCCGATCCGGACCTGGATCGCGAGTTCAGTGAGGGGATGCTCGACGTGTGAAACGAACCGCTGCGGTGCGATTGTGCCGCAGCGGCTTTCGCGCGGATCGGTCGCATGCCGGTGGGAGACCGCGTTCAGCGTCGGGCCCGCGCCGCCCCGGTGGACGGCCTGCGAACGGTTCAGCCGGGCAGCGGCACCAGCTCGACCAGCGTGCCGCGCCCGGAGCGCGGTGGGAGCAGCGCCAGCGCCTGAGCGGTGATCAGGCTCGCCAGATGCGGGGTGTGCACCGGGCCGGTGGCCTGCCAGACCCCGCCGGGTTGCTGGCAGACCGGGACGACGCGGGTCAGGGTGTCGTGGGTGCCGGAGGAATCGGCGAGGCGCCCGCGCATCGGTTCGGCAGGCGTGCGGGCCGTGCAGGCGTCGACGATCGCCGGTCCGGTGATCAGCAGGGCGGCGATCGCGGCGAACGGGTTGCCGGGGAGGGCGAGCAGCACCCGGCCGTCGGGTAGCAGCGCGACCAGCTGTGAGCCGCCCGGGCGGACGGCGAGGCCGTCGATCAGGATATCGGCGCCCAGCTCGGTGAGCAGGGCGCGCAGATGATCGGCGGCGCCGCGGCCGGTGGCGCCGACCACCACCACCAGCTCGGCGTCCGATCGCAGCGCGAACCAGGAGCCGAGCAGCTCCCGGCAGTCGTCGAGCCGCCAGACATGGGTGGTCTCGATATCGCAGGCGCGCAGATAGGTGGGCAGCACCGGGCCGATGGAATCCCGGGTCTGGCCGGGCGCCAGCGGGCCTTCGGCGCGGATCTCGGAGCCGGTGATCAGCACATCCGCGCGCAACGGGCCACGCACGGCGATCGTGTGCACCTCGGCGCTCGAGGCGGCAGACACCACCGCGGCCGATACCCGGGTGCCCGCCGCGGCCAGCTGTGCGCCCGGATGCCAGTTCTCGCCGCGCCGCCGGGTGTCGTCGCGCACCGGCGCGTCCGGGCGACGTGCCAGCAGCGTGTCGCCGGCCAGCATGCTTCTGGACACGAATTCGTCGCGCACGACGGCGGTGGTGCCGGACGGGGTGGGCGCGCCCGTCGCGATGCGCACCGCCTGCCCCACCTCCAGCGGACGGCCACCGTGCGTGCCCGCGACCCGGGTGTCATCACGCAGCACCCACGGCCCGGACCCGCAGACGGCGTAACCGTCCATCGCGGCGGTAT
>NZ_BAFY01000306.1 GCF_000308555.1 Nocardia cyriacigeorgica NBRC 100375
AACGTCATGGCCGCCGCGACTCCGACGGACGCGATCACTCGATGTGCACCACCCATGGCAACCTCCTGAACAGCTCCGTTCCCTCCGGCGGCGATCCGCCGCCTCGCCGATCGCATACCCGGGTTTCGGCTGCCTACGCGGGCGGTCCGCAATCACGCTGTTCGCTCAGCCGTCCGGTAGTCGAACGCCACGCGTGTCCGGACTGCCGAGCTATGCGCACATCGATGCCGTTCACGTCGGGTAGCCGTGTCGTCTGTGGCTCGGCACGCCCACCACGCCTGCGGCCGGGCTGTTGTGCGTACTGCACCCGCCCGCGCCGCCCGCGGCCGAATGGCGTGCGCGGCGCGGGCGGGTGCAGCACACTACTCGGGAACAGCCTCCCGATAGGGAGTAGCCGGGAGTCGGTCTCGGCGAGCGGCGGAAGGGAATCGGAGCGATGTCGATCCGCGAACGGCCGGGGCAGGCACATCTGGACAGCACACTGATCTACGGTGAGCCCTTCGAGACCGCCGACGGCGCCACCCTGATCACCGTCGCGCAACGCTACGGCCGCTTCGCCCCCGGGGTGCGGCCGGTCGGAATCTTCACCATCCGTGACGGCGCGGCCGTCTGGACGCCGGCCGTGGACGTCAACCGGATCGCACTGCTCGGCGAATGCATGGGCCTGCTCTCCGTCGTCATCGTCACCCTCGCCGTCCTGCGCCGCCCGCCCTGGCCGGACCCTGTCCCGTCGTGATCGTCGCAGGACACGCTCGATCGAATGAATGGCGCTCTACGGCAAGGCGTTTCCCCTTGACGTGGTCCGGACCTCTCCAGCTGCCCTCGAGCTGTTCGGACAAGATGCTGCTGACCGTCTGCTGGCAGGCGTGCAGCACCGTCGCACTAGACGGACCGGCCGACGTCGGCGCGGTCGATGACGTCGGTGACGGTCACGCGCTCGTAGCCGCGTTCGATCATCAACTCGATCAGCGCGCGATGCAGCAGGTCGCGGGTGCGGCGCACACGGCGATCGGGGGATTCGGCCATTCTTGTTCTTTCCGTCGGCGGGGAGATCGAACGGTGCCGGCTTCCCATCACTGGAAAATCGGGCGGAGTGTGAAAAGTTGAGGTGATACCAGCGTGTGGGAGGAGGCAGTGTGCGGATGGGACTCGGCGGTGTCCACCATGCGCATTCGGTCCATGAGATGACCGACATCTCTACTCGGGCGGCCGTGATGCGCGCGCATGGCGCTGCGAACGCCGATGGGCACCTGCCCGCTGTGTGGTAACAGTGTCCGGCAACTGGGATTTCGGGATGCATCCCGATACCGAAGCTGCGCTCGCAGGTGGTCGAGCGGCGGTACACGCCATCGATGCGGTGCTCGAACGGATCGATGGTATCCGCGCCCGTCGGCCGTCGCCCTCCGGTCGCGTCATTCCGGAGGTCGACGGGCTGGGCCGGCTGACCGACCTGTACATAGCTCCGGGCACCGTCGCGAGTACGGCGAACCCGCAGGAGCTCGTGGCCGACATCATGGCTGCCATCCGCGAAAGCGCCCTGGATGCGGTCCGTCAACATCGAATCGCTGTGGAAGAGATGCGGCCGCCCGACCTTCCCGGGGCCGTGCCCGGAGATCTGGCCTGACCGGCAGGTGAGTAACCGAGATGACGAACGTGGATGAATTCGGCGAGCACGGCGCGGTATCCGTTGCACAGGACATCCTTTACGAGGTGTTCAACCCGGATTTCTCCGTGGGCGTGGCATGTGACAGTAGTGGCATGATCGCGGGCGTACACCTCGGCGACGAAGTGTGGGCCAACAGCGATCACTGGTTGTCCTGCGAGATCGTGCGTGTGGCTCGACTCGCCTACCTCAAGTCGCGGGTCGGTCGGCGTGCGGAACTACTGGCAGCGGGGGCGGCGCCATACACCGCCGACACGTTGGGACTTCCGACGGAGTCCGACTTCCAAAGGACATTGAGAGATGAATTCGGTTCGGACTACTGATTGCGACGTGGGAACCGGATGGTCGACCTGCATCGGATGGAAGCCGGCATAACACGAGGAGAGTGTTCATCGAGATGGGTCCGGAAGGTCTGGAACACAGTTCACCCGAGACACGGAAACAAGCCAACCTCGAACGGGCGGCCGCCGAACCCGCCTACGCGAAAGCCGAAGGCGATCCCGACTGGGAGCTCAATTTCGAAGAAATGTTCGGCAAGGCGGCCAATCAGGCGCGAGGGCTGTGGGCGTACGCGATAAGTGAACGCGAGAAAAACTACACCGGCGTCGGCGACGACCGAAACCTGTCCGGCGATTATCTCGATATCACCGCGACAACCGTCGATGACAGAGATATCGATGGTGCTGCCCAGGTGCGTCGTGCCGCACGCGGGAAGTAGCGGCACCGCGCCCGTGGCTGTGCGGTATTCGAATCAGATCTGACGCTCCCGACTCGATGCAGTTCGGTGCGGTAATCACAAAGGGGCTGTGCTGGTGACTGAGCGGGAACCGAAAAAAGGTGACATCACTGCAGGCGTACTCTCCAAGGGTGACGAGCTCGGGGGAGACAAGGATGTGTGGCTCTACTCCCAGAATCAGGAGTACCGGTTCGGTGTCAAGGACGGTAATGCGGTCGTCGAGGAGGTCTCGACCGGAAGGATCGTCAACCAGCTGTCGGAGGGGAAGAACGGCTCCCGAATAAAGTTCGACGAAGAAGGTGGGTTTTTCGGCCAGCAGGGGGCCACTCGGCTGAACCTGGTGGGCGAGAAGACCGTCGAGGTGAACGGTATGGGGGGAAAGCAGGAGAGGAAAGAAGATGTAAACGTATGGGCAACAAAGGTCGACAACTCGACCTTTGACGGTCCGGCCTCCGAAGGTAAAGACTGGGAGAACGACGACGGTCATGAGCCGGACTACTTCGTGCTCACCAATGATGGTCGGATAGCTGCGATCAAGGGGGGTATCCCGAAAAGCTGGGATAAATACAACCCTGAAGCCGATACGGGCACGATCGCGGTATGGGGAAAGCCGCATCAGGGCCTGAAAGCCGGGACGAGCCCGAAAGACTACCCGCTCGAGTTCAAGCTTCCCAAGGGCGGAGAAAAGCCATCGCCTGCGCTCGGCCGCTGGGTCGATTTCATGAACTTGAAGCTGAAACACATCGGACATCAGATGGGGTCGAAGAACCCCGAGATTCCGAAATTCCTGGTCGAGGGTAAGAATAAAAAGGGTGGCACCACCCTGAAGAATGAATTCTCGGACACGTCCTATGTGAAACCTCTCGAGGGTGCAGGGGAAGCTAATAAGGCATACAAGGAAGTGAACAAGAAGATCAGTACGAAGTTCGATGAATTCAAGGAGTATGACAAACATCTGAAGAGGCTTGCGGAAAAGCTCACAAACGACAATATCGCTACCTACAAGAAGATGTACGACAATGTCGAGACCGCGAACGACGCAATTGCCACGCAGTTGACCAAAGGCGTCAAAGGCGAGAAGGACAGTACTGCCGCGGGCATTCAGAGCATTTTAGAAGAGTACCCGCTGTACGGCATCATGAGCGGCTCGGTCCAGAAATGTATGGATTTGCTCGTCGCGTATGTCGATGAGTCGGCCGCGGGCCACAAAGAACCGCCCAAGGACGGTAAGGGCGACGGCGGCAAGGACGACGGCGGTAAGGGCGACGGCAAGGACGACGGCGGTAAGGGCGACGGCAAGGACGACGGCGGTAAGGGCGACGGTAAGGACGACGGCGGCAGCAAGAGCGACGGCGGCGGCAAAGAGTCGGCGCCCACCGGTCCGGGTACGCCGACCCCGACACCGACTACCCCGGGTACGCCGACCCCGACACCGACTACCCCGGGTA
>NZ_BAFY01000305.1 GCF_000308555.1 Nocardia cyriacigeorgica NBRC 100375
GGCCTTCGTCGCGACCGTGCGGCCCGATCATTCGCCCAGCGTCTCGCCGAAGGGATCGGTGCGGGTCTACGACGACCAGCACCTGGTGTTCATGGACATCGCCTCACCGGGCACCGTGGCGAATCTGGCGCAGAACCCGGGTATCGATCTGCGCGGTGACCCGGCCCCCCTGCTCACCGGCGCTGCGGCCGTGGCCGATGCCGGCTGGAAGTACGTACTCACCGTGCAGCCCCAACCCGGACAGAGCCCCTCCGACGGCGAGGACGGTCTACTCGACCACGGCACCGGCGTGTCCGACGCCAGCCGCCGCGTTCGACTATGTGAGCACGCTGCACGCAGCACCGGGGTCGACCGAGTATGCCGAGCAAACCCGCGGGACACCCGGTGGCCCGCCCGCCAGGAGAACACCCCGCCCGCATCGGCTGCGGCGCAGTGATCAGGCCCGCGGGTGGCCTCGCGGCCCTGGTCGCGGCCGGCACGATCGTCGCGGCCGGGCTGGCGCACGCGCGGCCGGTTCCCGAGAGCACCTTCCGGACCGAGGTCTCGGGCGGCAACGTGATCCCCTCCGTCGAGAACGCCGAATTCGCGCTGGCACCCGATGGCCGGTCGATCGGCGTCACCGACGCCGAGGCGGCCTATCCGGAGGGCACCGACTCGGGGGCTCGCTCCCGCGCTCCGAACTACGAATTCCTGCCGACCGCGGGTGTATCGGCGGCGGCTCGAGACAGACCGGCGCCCCACGACCGCTGCGGTCATGGGGCGCCGGAAGTCTCAGGGGCGGTTCAGCTCCCCGTTACGGGCGCTGACAAGGAACGCATCCCACTCGCCTGGAGTGAAGACGAGAACCGGACCGGCAGGATTCTTCGAGTCCCGGACACCGACGATGCCGCTATCGAGATGCGCGACCTCCACGCACTCCTTGGTCGACGAGCTCTTGCTGCTCTTGAACCACTGGGCTCCAGTTAGATCGACGGTCACCGTTGATACTCCTTTGCCACTTCCAAGAGCCGGTCGCGGCTCCGCTGCTCATCCAACGCTACACGGGAAATTCGCCGGACGACCTGGCGATATCTGTCCAACTCCGAGTCGTCTTCGATGTAGAGGTCGCCGGTGTAGCCCTCGACGTATACCACCGGAGGCTCGGCGTCTTTCGATACCGACAACGCCGGAAACTCCAGCAGTAAGAAGCTACCTACGAGCAGGCCCGGGTGGCTTGCCGCGTCGAAAGGGACCAGTCTGACCGAAACATTGGGTCGCTCCATCATGCGAGCCAGGTGGTCGAGCTGCCCGCTTGCGACGGCCGGCCCACCGGTCTGCTCGTGGATTACCGACTCCGACAGCAGCACATCCACGGCAAAACCTGGGTCCTCGAGCCGAGATTGGCGATGTGCTGTCACCGCTACCCGGCGTTCGATGGATTCCGAATCCACCTCAGGGGACTCTGCCCAGGCGAGCGCGCGTCGATACTCGGGAGTCTGCAACAGCCCCGGAATTACCGCCGTTTTCCACGCCGTCACTCGGCTTGCCGCATCCTCCAAGGCCAGATAGTGGTCGAAGCCGGCAGCCAACTGGTCGGCATATCCGCGCCACCAAGCTCCACCCGACTTCTGGGCCGTCCGGAACTTCTGAAGCAGCCCGAGCAGCACCCGCCGATCCGTATCACTCGCCGCGTACCGGTCGCACAGCGCGTTCACCTGTAGCGACGACACCCGCGTGCCGTGCCCTTCCTCGATCCGCCCGATGCTCTGCGGAGACAGCTCGATGGCGCGAGCTGCCGCCGACTGGCTGATTCCGGCTCGCTCACGCAGTTTGCGCAGTTCCCGCCCCAATGCCCTGCGCGGAAGTGTCGATCCCACCCTGCTCACCTCTCCGTACTGGAATGCTCCGAATTGGAACGCTTTGACCTAGAGATGCCCGCATACGAAGTCTTACAGCACAGGGCGAGAAAAGCCACTGTGCGGCTGCTGATTTCGGCGCGGCGCGGGTCTACTGGGCACAGCGCACGGCGGCGGGAAAGCCTCGCCGCACATCCGCGCGGGAGTCCGGAGTACTCCGTCGTGGATGGTCCAGCAGGCCTCGCCCGCAGCCGCACTGGACCTCGCCGTCGTGCGCCCCACCGACTCACAGCAAGGGCAGCCATGAAAGCCGTTGTGTACCTGAATTCCTCGTATTGCAAGAAACGTCAGCAGGGTTACGAAATGGAGGCACGCGCGTATGCCGCCCGGCACGGATATTCGGTCGCGCGCACCGTCATCGATATCGACAACGATGCCCTTGCCTGGCTGTTGTTGAAGACCGAGCAACTCGGGATCGCCGCGATCGTGACCCCGACTCTCGATCACCTCGGCTCCCGAGCCCAGAGCGTCCTCGACCGTTGTGACCTGCTGATCGTGCACCCGAGCGGGTTCCTCGCGCGGGGCACCCGCCTGGCCCGCGCGGCGCTCGGCGGGCGCCGATGACCGGCCCCTACGGCCCGGACCTGGTCGCGGCCGGCGACTTTCCGATCAACCACGACGCGCCGCTGCCGGGAACCGGATTCTTTCGGGACGAACTCGAATCGATGCTGGGTTACCACACCGGCTGCGCCCCATGTCCGTTCAAGTCGGTGCTGATGGAATTGCTCGACGTGATGAATCGGCAGGACACCGACTTCGCGCGCGTGCCGCCACGACTCGGGGATTCCGAGTAGCACACCGTCAGATAGAACGAGGCGTATCAATCCGGCCCGGCTAGCGGCCCTTCGTAGGCCCGAATTGGATTCGGTGATCCCTGGCACTGGCGACGCAATTGAGAAGGGGCGTTCGTACGCACCGAAATCCGGTCGGAGCACACCGACCGGATTCGGAGTATTCAATTGTGGTTGCGCTTGATTCGGAGATCAGGCGCGGCGCAGGCCCAGGTATTGCAGAGCCGCGAAGGCGCCGACGACGAGGGCTTGCAGGACGGCCCAGATGGCGCCCGCCACGGTCAGGTCGAGGCCGATGACGAACAGGGCGACCAGGCTGAGTACCGCCCAGGCGGCGTTGCCCGCGATGACGGTGCGGACGGCGGCCGGGTTGATGCGCGCCGGGAGGCCGACGAGCGCGACACCGATGCCGTAGAGGGTGAGGAAGATGCCGATCGGGATACCGACGGCGGTGTCGAGGCCGAGCAGGGATTCGATCGGGCCCGACAGCGCCAGGTAGGCCAGGCCGTTGGCGGCGGTCACCACCGCGTCGAGGCGCAGCGAGAATCGCAGCAGGGCGGGCCCGGGGGCGAGCAGCGTGGACAGGTGGCCGGGGGCGGTGGTGGT
>NZ_BAFY01000304.1 GCF_000308555.1 Nocardia cyriacigeorgica NBRC 100375
CTCGATCGCCACCTCGGGCATGGGCACCGAGTAGCGGAACAGATGCCGGTACACGTCGATGCCGCCGAGTTCGCGGACGTCGCGAATGGTGAAACCCTTGCCGCGACGGGCGTCGACGAAGCCGTAGGATTCCAGCCTGCCGAGGGTGAGCAGCGCGGTGGCGCGGTTCATCTCGAATTCGTCGGCGACCTGGCGCACCGAGGGCATCAGTTCGCCGGGCCGGTACTCCCCCGCGGCGACCCGGCGTGCCAGCTCATCGGCAGCGTCGGCGACCACCGTCCGGGATCCCATCCTGCACCCTCACCTTCGTCATACGTCCCAGACAGTCTAGGCGCAATGTGCCAGACTGCACATGGATACTACGGGGCGGAGCAGTGTGAGGTGAATCATGACCACTCGACGGGGCAAGGGCCGGGCAGGTGGCCAGGCGACGGGTCGATCCGGCCTGTTCCCGGCGCGCCCGGACGGCACCCCGCCGGTGAGTCGGGCAATGCGCAACGCCAGGCTGGCGGCCCTTCCGGTGGCCTATGCGGGGCGGCGTGCGGCGGGGGCGGGCCGGCGCGCACTCGGCCGTTCCGCGGCGGAGGTGGATCGTGAGATCCAGTTGCGGACCGCCCAGCACATCTTCGAGGTACTCGGCGAACTCAAGGGTTGCGCCACCAAACTCGGCCAGCTGCTGTCCATTTATCAGCTCGCGCTGCCCGAAGATATAGCAGGTCCCTATCAAATCGCGCTGACGCGGTTGCAGGACGCGGCGCCGATCATGTTGCCGCCGACCGTCGATGCGGCGATGACGGCGAGCATGGGCGGCGGCTGGCGGGGGTTGTTCCGCGAGTTCGACGATCGCCGCGCCGCTGCGGCCTCCATCGGCCAGGTGCATCGGGGCGTGTGGCATGACGGCAGACCGGTAGCGGTCAAGATCATGTATCCCGGCGGGCGGGCGGCGGTCGAGGCGGATCTGACGCAGCTGCGGCGGATTTCGACCCTGGCATCGGTGTTCCTGCCCGGCGCGGACGTCAAGGCCGTCACCGAGGCGATCTGCGAGTGTGTGCGCGACGAACTCGATTACGGCGCCGAGGCGGCCCATCAGCAGGCCTTCGCAGCCGCCTTCGCCGACGCACCGGAGTTCTACATTCCCGCGGTCGTGGAGCAGCGCGGCGATGTGCTGATCACCGAATGGCTCGACGGCACACCGGTGTCGCGCATCATCGCCACCGGCACCAAGTGCCGGCGCGACCGCGTCGGCATGTTGATGACCCGGTTCATCCTGTCCGGCTGGCAGCACGATCTGCTCTACGGCGATCCGCATCCCGGTAATTTCCGGCTCCTGCCCGATGGCCGGCTCGGGATCGTCGATTTCGGCGCCTGCTCGGCGTGGCCGATCGAATTCCGCGCCCTCGCTCACGATTTCTGCGACGCCTTCTTCACCGGCGGCCCGGCCGAACTGGAAGCCGCGGTGCGTGCGCACGGCTTCGTCGACCCGAGTCATCCGCTCGATGCCGACGCGCTGGTCTCCGCGCTGGGGGAATGCGGGGAGCCGCTGCGGCACAGCAGCTTCCATTTGACCACCCGCTGGTTGCGCCGACAGGTGCTGCGCACGACGAACCCGCGCCTGTCGAACGTGGTCAGGGAATTGGCCATGCCCGCGGCGTTCACCCCGTTCGCCCGTGCCGGGCTGACACTGATCGGGGCATTGAGCCAGCTCGAGGCCGAGGTCGGCTATCTGGACGAAGTGGTGCGGGCACTACCGTTCCTGGACGAGGTGTTCCAGCGGGCGGGCACGCTCGCCGAGGGACGGCCGGTCGATCCCGATCCGGAGCGGCGGTTGCGGGTGGCACCGATCGGCTGAGTCGCTTACCCGGGGCGTCCGCAAGTGTCCCAGACACTCATCGCGCCAGCGCCTGCTCGGTGAGCGGTCCACCCCCGGCCCTCATCTGGGCTCGTTCCGTTCGACCGGCTCGTGCCGGCCGAGTAGCTCAGTGCGCCAACCACTCTCGCCACGCGGGCCGGATCAGATCGGCCAGCACCGTGTACCCGTCGGCACCCGGATGCGCGCCGTCGCCGATGCGGACTTCGTGTCGCCAGACCGGGTCGGTACCGAGCGGCTGATGGGTGCGGACATACGGCACAGCGGCGGTGGCGCAGAGGTCGGCGAATCGGGCGTCGAGGGCGGCGGTGCGGGCATTGTGCTCGTCGTCGTCGATCGGCGGCGGGGCGACGACCAGCGCGGGCCAGTCGCGGTCCGCGGCCTCGGCGAGCAATGCGGTCAGATTGGCAACCGAATCGGCCGCGTCGACGCGTGGCCTGCCGTTCTCGGCCATGGTGTCGTTGACACCGAAGGAGAACACCACCCGCGCGTCGACGTCATCGGGGAAGCGCTGCACGCATTCGGCGAGCCAGCGTGCCCGGATCTCGGTGGAGGTCTGCCTGCGCACGCCCAGGTTGTACGCGGTCACCGGATGACCGCAGGCGTGCGCGTCGGCGACCAGGCGTCCGGCCCAGCCGAGCGCCGAGGGGTCACCGACGCCGGCGACGAAAGAATCGCCGACGAAACAGATACGGGTATCGCGACTCACCCGATGATCATGCCTCTGCCCTGCGCGCGGCCGTGCAATAAGATCGCGGTGTTCGTTCGGGAGGGAGTGATCGTGGCAGGGGAATCGGAGCGGCGTGCCGCCGCCCCGCAGTGGTTCGCGGACCTGCTCGGCAGCCGGCACTGGATTCGCCGCACCGAGCCGTTTCCGCACGTCTACGCGCGTGATGTGTTCGCGCCGGAGTTCTATCGCCGCCTGGCCGACGAGTTCGACCGCGCCCGCCGCGAACACGCCGATCGATTCGCCAAGGTCGCCGACAACTACGGGGCAAGCGGTATTCGGCTGACCGAACTGAGCAACGGCCCGCTCGCGGTGTTCCAGTCCCGCGAATGGCACGACATGATCGCCGGGGTGGCCGGCGTCGAGGCGACCGGTGACGTCGAGGCATCCCTGCACAGCCATCCGGTCGACAGCCCGCGCGGCTGGCCGCACAA
>NZ_BAFY01000303.1 GCF_000308555.1 Nocardia cyriacigeorgica NBRC 100375
CGATCCCGCCGGACTGGACTCGCTGCGCGTTGTCGTCGTCGGCGGTGAGGCCTGCCCCGCGAGCCTGGTCCGCGAATGGGCCGGTGCCGGCCGTCGGTTCCACAACGCCTACGGCCCCACCGAGACCACGGTCGCCGTCACCATGAGTGGTCCACTGACCCCCGACGAGCCCGTCAGCATCGGTTCGGCAATCGGCAGCACACGCTGCTATGTCCTCGATTCGCGTCTGCGGCTGGTCGGCGAAGGCGCGATCGGCGAGCTCTACGTCTCCGGACCATCGGTGGCTCGCGGATACCACGATCGCCGAGCGCTGACGGCACAGCGATTCGTCCCCGATCCCTACCGTGGCCCGGGCGAAAGGATGTACCGCACCGGCGATCTCGTGCGACGGACCGCCTCGGGCGAATTCGAGTATCTCGGCCGGATCGACGATCAGATCCAGATCCGCGGCGCGCGTATCGAACTCGGCGAGATCGACGCCACTCTGGCCGGCCTCGACGGGGTACGCCACGCGGTGGCCGTGGATGTCCGCTCGGCCTCCGGCGAGGCGGTCCTCGCGGCGTTCGTGCAGCCGGACCCCGGTCGCGTTCTCGAGACCGCATGGCTGTCGGAAGCGTTGGCCGAGCGGTTGCCGCGGCATCTGCTGCCGAACACGATTCGCCTGGTCGACGCGATACCGACGACGCCGTCCGGTAAAGCCGACCGAGCGGCGCTGCGCGCCGAAGCGACCGCCGTATCCGGTTATCGGGCGGCTTCCGGTGTGGGCGAGGATCTGGTCGCCGACGCCTTCGCGCGGGTGCTGGGCCGGCGCATCGGAGCCGAGACCGACTTCTTCATCGCCGGCGGCAACTCGCTGCTGGCCACCCAGGTCACCGCCCTGTTGAGCGATGCCTGGGGTACTCGGATCCCGCCACGGCTGCTTTTCGATCACCCGACGGTGGCGACCCTGGCGAAAGCGTTGCGAACACAGGTGTTCGACGTGCCTCGTCCGCCGTTGCGCGCGAGTCAGCGCCCGCAGCGCATTCCCCTCTCGCCCGCCCAAGTGCGTTTCTGGCTGCGCAACCAGTTCGACACCGACTCGGCAGTCGACAACCTGGGATTCGCGCTGGCGCTGTCCGGTGAGCTGGACGTGCCGGCGTTGCGGGCGGCGTTCGCCGACGTCGTCGCCCGCCATGAATCTCTACGGACCAGGTATCCCGCCGACGCGACGGGCCCGTTCCAGCAGGTGCTCTCACCCGATGAGGCAGGCCTGCACCTGCGGGTCGCCGACATCGCGGCCGGCGCATCCTCGGCACAGGTCGCCGAGCGAGTCCAGCAGTTGCTGTGGCGGGGCTTCGATGTCGCCACCCAGACTCCGGTCCGGGTCGCGCTGTTGCGTGCCGACGACGGATACGTACTGGTCTGCGCCATGCACCACATCTGTGCGGATGGATCGTCACTGGCCCCGCTCGCGCGCGATATCACCGCGGCCTACGCGGCCCGGTGCGCCGGCACGGCTCCGGCCTGGCGCACACTGCCGGTGCAGTACGCCGACTACGCGTTGTGGCATCAGGATCTGCTCGGCTCCCGCGATGATCCCGAGTCGCTGCTGGCCCGCCAACTGTCCTATTGGACACAGGAACTCGACGGCCTGCCCGAAGGCCTCGATCTGCCGGCGGACCGGCCGCGACCGGCGGTGGCGTCGCTGAAGGGCTCTGCCGTGCAGCGCATAGCGGAGGCCGAGCTGCATCGCGACTTGATCGCTGTCGCCCGCCGGCACCGCGCGACGGTGTTCATGGTGATGCGAACAGCGCTGGCGGTGATGCTCGGGCGGTTGTCCGGGTCGACCGATATCGCGATCGGCGTACCGATGACCAATCGCGCCGAACCCGCACTCGACGATGTGGTCGGAATGTTCGTCAACACCACCGTTTCCCGCACCCGCATCGATCCGGGCGAACGATTCACGTCGCTGCTGGACCGCACGCGCGAACGAGACCTGATCAATTTCGCGCATTCGGATGTGCCGTTCGAACAGGTCGTCGACGCCGTCGGCCCGATCCGGTCGCCGGGCCGCCATCCCCTCTATCAGGTGGGTTTCGCATTCCAGAACTTCGCCGAAGCGAAACTCGACTTGTCCGAGGTGCGGTTCTCGGCGTTCGAGGTCGATACGCGCACCTCCAAAACGGACCTGCATATCGCGGTGGTCGACACCAGGAAAGACGACGGCAGCCCCGGCCCTATCGCGATTCGCTTCACCTACGCGACAGATCTGTTCGACGAATCGACCGTCCGGCGATTCCTCGACACCTACCTGCATCTGCTGCACCAGGTCGCGACCCGGCCGGACACCGCGGTCGGTGCACTCGACCTCGTCGGCCCCGCCGACCGGCTGTCGTTGCGCGAGTGGTCGTCCGGAGACTCGCGCCCGGTCGGCGAACACCGGTTGACAGCGCCGATCTGGCAGCGGGCGCGGGAAACGCCGGGTGCGGTGGCGGTGGTCTGCGGTTCCGAATCGCTGACCTACCAGCAGCTGCACGACCGAGTGCACCGATTGGCGCGCTGGCTGATCGAGCGGGGCATCGGGCCGGAGGACGGCGTCGCCGTGGCGATGCGCCGTTCGATCCACCAGGTCGTGGCGTTCTGCGCGATCG
>NZ_BAFY01000302.1 GCF_000308555.1 Nocardia cyriacigeorgica NBRC 100375
TTCTATACCGGTGGCTGCAACCATGGCGTGTTCGAGTTCGGTGTAGATGCGCAGCCAGCGGGTATCGCCGGCGACGTCGGTGACGTCGCCGAGGGCGGCTCTCATGGTGGGGACGCGCGAGTCGCCGTTCTTGTAGACGCGGTGGCCGAAGCCCATCACCTTCTCTTTGTTCGCGAGTTTGGCACGTAACCATTGCGCGGCACACTCGGGTTCGCCGATGGCGAGCATGTCACGCATGACGGCCTCGTTGGCGCCGCCGTGCAGCGGGCCCTTCAAGGCGCCGATCGCGGCGGTCACCGCGCTGTAGATGTCGGATCGAGTGGAGGTCACCACGCGAGCGGCGAAAGTGGAGGCGTTGAATCCGTGCTCCGCGTAGAGGATGAGCGAGGTCTCGAAAGCCCGCACGATCCGCTGATCCGGCACCGCCCCGAAGCACATGTTCAGGAAGTTCTGGGCGAACCCCAGATGCCACTGCGGCGCAACGGGTTCCAAGCCGCGCCTGCGCCGCATATCGGCGGCGATGACGGTGGGCAGTACGGCCGTCAAGCGCAGTGCCTTCGCCAGTAGCGCCTTGTCATCGGGCCTGCCGGACAGATCCTCCGCCGGGTCCTCGGACCCGAGATAGCTGACGACAGTGCGCACCACATCCATCGGATGACAGCTGTCGGGCATTTTCTGCACCAGCGAGAGAATCGACCGGTCGGCCCGCCGCTGCGCCCGTTCGCGCTGACACAACAGTTCCAGCTGCCCCGCATTCGGCAGTTCGCCGTACCACAGCAGATAGGCGACCTCTTCGAAGCAGCAGTGCCGTGCCAGGTCCTGCACGGCGTACCCGCGGTAGGTCAGCGAATTGGTCTCGGGCACCACCTTGGAAATGCTGGTGGTATCCACCACCACACCGGCGAGGCCCTTCTTGATCTCGGTCATAGCGATCACTCACTCACGGTGAAATTGAAGATTCCGGAATCGAAGTCGTTGTAGCGCTGATACTCCAGCAGTTCGTACAGCCGTGACCGATGCTGCATGGCGTCCAGCAGACCGGCTTGCGTCCCGGTGGCGGCGATCTCGCGTAAACCCTGTTCCACGGCGAACATCGCCAACCGAAGGGTGGTCACCGGATAGATCACGGCGTCGAAGCCGATCGCCTCGAGCATGCTCGCCGAAAGCAACTCCGATCGACCGAACTCGGTCATATTGGCCAGCAGAGGAACATCCACCGCCGCACGGAACTTCGCGAACTCGCCCGCGTCGGCCAGCGCCTCGGTGAAAATCAGGTCCGCGCCCGCGTCGGCATAGGCCTTCGCCCGGTCGATGGCGGCGTCCAGCCCCTCGATGGCCCTGGCGTCGGTGCGGGCGCAGATGACGAAGTTCGGGTCCCGTCGTGCCGAGACCGCGGCGCGTAGCCTGCGCACCATCTCGTCGCGATCGACCACGGCCTTACCGTCCAGATGCCCGCACCGTTTCGGATTCACCTGGTCTTCGATATGGCAGCCGGCCAGGCCCGCGTCTTCGAGCAGGGCGACGGTGCGCGCGGCGTTCATGGGCTCGCCGAACCCGGTGTCGGCGTCGATCAGCACGGGAAGATCGGTGACCCGCGCGATCTGCTGGCCACGCTCGGCGACCTCGGTCAGCGTGGTGAGCCCGATATCGGGCAACGCAAGCTCCGCCGACATCACTGCCCCCGACACGTAGACGCCCTCGAAACCCAGTTCCTGGATCAGCGTGGCGACCAGCGGGTTGAACGCACCCGGCAACCGCAGTATCCGATCAGCGGCCAGACCGGCCCGCAGCGCCATCCGTTTCTCGGCCGCGCTGGCGGCGGCCGCGAGCAGGCCCGTCATCAGAAGACCCCCTCGGGGATGGCCGGCGCGGTGGCGAGCACCTGCTCGGACACGGTGAAGGTGAGCTGATCGAGTTCGCCCGCGGCCAGTTCGGGTGCCCGTTGCGCCACGTCGAGGAAGCGGCGCTGTTCGGCGGCGTCGAGCACGCCCTCGGTCAGGACGGTGAATTTCTCGATGTACTGCGCACGCGCGAACGGCCGCGCCCCCAGCGGATGCGCATCGGCAACGGCCAGCTCGTCGGTGATGGTCTCGCCACTTTTCAACGTCACCACCGCGCGTGCGCCGAAGGCCTTCTCGCCCGGATCACTGGAGTGATAGCGCCTTGTCCATTCCTGATCCTCGACCGTGGAGATCTTGCGCCACAACTCGATGGTGTCGGGCCGTTGCGCGCGTTCGGGCGCATACGAGCGCTCGTGATGCCAGCTACCGTCCTGCAAGGCGACCGCGAAGATGTAGGGCACCGAGTGGTCGAGGGTTTCCCGGCTGGCGTGCGGATCGAACTTCTGCGGATCCCCCGAGCCGGTGCCGATCACCACATGGGTGTGGTGGCTGGTGTGCAAGACGATCGAGGCGATCTGATCCAGATCGCCGATCCGCGAACGCATCCGCCGCGCCAGGTCGATCGGCGCCTGACTCTGGTACTCGGCCGAATGCTGCTTGGTGTAGCTGTCCAGGATGGCGAGTTTCGGCTCGCCCGGACCGGGCAGCGGGACCTGATATTCGGCGTCGGGCCCGCCGAGCAGCCACGCGATCACGCCATCGGCGCCCTCCCAGATCGGTGACGGCGC
>NZ_BAFY01000301.1 GCF_000308555.1 Nocardia cyriacigeorgica NBRC 100375
GATGTGCTGGTGCTCGTGGTGGCCGGAGCCGACGCCGAACTACCCGTCCCGGTCCGGCTCACCGACGCCAAGGGTCCCACCGACCCGCGCAAACGCAGGCCGGGCGAACTGCGTCATCGGCTCGGGCAGCACAGCTACCTGCTGAACCTGGTGCATTCGCCCGACGATCCCGCCGACGTGCTGCGCGAGCTGGCCATCTTGTTCGACGAGCCGCGCCGCGGCGAGCTGATCGCTAGCGCCGCCGCAGGTGCCGACCGATCCGCCGAGGCCGCCCGGCTTGCGGCCGAACTCTACGCGAGCACCCCGGCCCGCGATTTCGACAAGACCGCCGCCGCCCGCCGCTTGATCGCCGAAGTCGGCAACGCGGGAATCAGGCTGCCCGGTGGCATCGATCCCGAATCCGATCCCGACTGTGCGCGGTTGCTGACCACGGCCTGGGATCAGGGCGTCGAGCTCGATCCGTGGTCGGTGATCGTGCTCGGGTCCTACGTACTGCCCATGCGAGTGGGGACGCAACCGCAGACGTTGCGCCCGGTGACCGCATCCGACTGGTTGGAGGCCCGGCCGTGAGTGTCGAGACAGTGAATGCCGACAACACCGCATCGCATACCCGCACCATCTCCCGCGAGTTGGCGCACCGCTGCGCGGTTTCCGAGGTGTTCGTCACCTCCCTCGACAGCCTCGGCGAAGACCAGTTCGTCGCCGGCGCGCAGCTACCGCGCATGCACTCCTACTACGGCGACCACGCGGGCAGCCTGGCATTGCGGCACGATCCGCTGGTGGTGATGGAGGCCGCCCGGCAGGCCGCGATCGCGTTGACCCACGAGTTCTACGCCGTCCCCACCGACCGGGCGTTCCTGGTGCGCACCTTCAATGGCGCCGGCTCCGACACCGCGGCCTGGGACGTCGGGTTCGCGCCCGCGGATCTGGTGCTGGCCGTGCGGGTTCCGCGCAAACATCACGACGGCACCGATATGCACGGCGTCGACATGGTGCTCGACATCTCCTGCGGCGGCGTGCCCATGATGACCGTCGACGGGTCGTTCTCCTGGACCACCGGCCGTCGCTGGGAGCGGATGCGCAGCGGCTTCCGCGACAGTCTCGGTCTCGGGCCGTTCGTCGGCGCCTCGGCATTGACCGAACGGGCCGAACCGGCGGTGGTGGGCCGGGAGAACTGGCGCAATGTGGTGGTGGGTCCCGTCCATCGCGAGGGCGGCACCGCCATCGCGACGCTGGTGCCCGATATCGGGCACCCCTTCCTGTTCGATCACCCGCTCGACCACGTTCCCGGCAGCCTACTGATCGAGGCGTGCAGACAGACCGCGCTGGCCATGGTGCTGGAGCAGGCACCCCGGCTGCTCGGCGTCTCGAGCACGTTCGACCGGTTCGTCGAGCTGGACACCCCCGCCGAATGCCGGGCCGAGATCATCGGACGCACCGGTGACCGCACGGTGGTGCGCTGCGAGATCCATCAGGCCGGCGCCGTCGCGGCCCGGGTGGATGCCGAGTTCACCGACGACATCGTCGTCGCCGAAGCGGGCGACGAGGCGGGCCGGTGATGGAGGGCGCCGAACTGCTCACCACCACCCGCGCATTCCGGCGCAGGCTGGACCTGACCCGCCCGGTCGAACGCCGCGAACTCCTGGAATGCCTCGATATCGCGGTGCAGGCGCCCAGCGGCACCAATCGGCAGCCGTGGCGGTTCCTCGTCGTCGAGGACTCCGATACCAAACAGCAGATCGCCGAGTACTACCGCAAAGGCTTCGCCGCCTACCTCTCCGCCCGCACACCTCGTCCGGATCAGCTGGGCGATCTGGCCTCCGGGCAATACCTGGCCGCCCATCTGCACGAGGTACCGGCGCTGGTGGTGGTGTGCTCGCTGGGCCGTCCACCGGCCGAGGCGTCCTCGCGACTGCTGGCCAGCTTCTACGGGTCCATCTATCCAGCGGTGTGGAATCTTCAACTGGCTCTGCATGATCGAGATCTGGGTTCCTGCCTGACCACTGCGCATCTGACCTACGAACGCGAGATCGCCGACCTGCTCGGCATCCCGTTCGAGGAGGTGACGCAGGTGGCGATGCTGCCGGTGGGACATCTGCTGCCGGGGGGTACGCGACCCGCCAAGCGAGCGCCCGCGGCCGAGGTGACGATGTGGGATCGCTGGGGTGCCCAGTGAGCGAGCGCGGCGTGCGTACCGGCGAACG
>NZ_BAFY01000300.1 GCF_000308555.1 Nocardia cyriacigeorgica NBRC 100375
GGTGACCGTCGCGCGCCGCTACCACAACGAGGACCAGGTGACGCAGGCACTCACCGTCGCCGCCGAAATGGACAACCTCACCGCCGTGCTGCGGCTGGCCGACGAACGCCGCGACGCGCGCACCATGTACACGGTGTTCCCGATCTGCGCCATGCTGTGGGTGATGCGCGGTGCGCATATGGAACTCGTCGCGTGGGTGCGCCGGATGCTCACCATGGAACCGCCGCGCGGCAACGGCATCGAGATCGATCTGGAGATGCTCGGTTACGTCTACAGCGGCCTGCATCTGATGTACATGGAAAGCGAACTGCGTGACGCGGCGATGGTGCGCACACGGGCGCGGCGGCTGCTGCGCCGGGCCGGCGAACTCAGCGAAGCCGCCCGTTTCTTCGGCCGGTTCATCACCTGCCCGATCGACGGCTGGGCCGTGGCGCGGCTGCTCGCCGACGCCACCCGCTCGGCCGACCGCGATACCGCGCTGGCGGCGCTGATCCTTCGTGCCAACTCCTGGGAGAACCACGGTCAACTGCGTGGTTCGGCGCGGGACGCCCGCATCGCCGCGTCGATGATCACCGACAAGGACGTCTGGACCGGCGCCATGATCAACCAGCACCTCGGCGGCCTGGCCGGCCAGAACGCGCGCTACCGCGAAGCCGTCGGGTACTACGAGATCGCGGCCGAGCAGCTGCGCCGGCTCGGCGCCTACGAGGAGAGCCTGGAGATGCGCTGTTTCCTCGCCGCCGCGCTCACCGGGTGCGGGCAGAGCGGGCGGGCACGCGCGGAACTCGAGCACGCCCTCGGCCTCACCGAAGCAGGCGGTTCCCGGCTGTCCGCCCTGGACGATCCGGGGGTGCGGCGCAATCACCGGCTGTCGACGGTGGCGGCGAGCCTGGCCGACATCGAACTCTCCGAAGGCAACCGGGAACGCGGTCTGTGGCTGTTCCGCCGCGCGCTCGAGCTGGTCGGCTGGCCGGGGCGCGAATTCGTGCCCGGTCCCGGTGTGTTGATGTTGTGCAGCGCGATGCTCGACGCGCACACCCTCTACGGGGACACCGCCGAGATGACCCAGATGTCCGGGCAGTTGGCCGAGGTCGCGGTCGAACGGCTCATCCAGTTCTGGGATGTGCCGCAGATCGGCGCGGTGGCCTGCGCGGTGGGATCGCACCGGCTCAGCATCGATCCGGACAGCAGCATCGGGCTGGAATTGCTGGCCCTCGCGCCCGCCGCGAAGGCACGGCAGGACTATCCGGTGATGGCGCTGGCGCGGCATCGCGAGCTACACCGCGACACCGTCGGCCTCGACCGAATCGACCGGGCGACGGCCGAGGTGGCGGGCCTGCGCAGGCTGGTCGCCGCCGACCGGATCATGACGTTGCTGAAGGTCGTCGCCGCGCACCCGGCCGAACCGGGCCCGTCCGCACGATGACGCGCGGGCGGGCCCGGTCGGGCGTGGCACGGCCTCAGACCCGCCGCATGTAGGCGCGCACGGTCAGTGGCGCGAAAACCGCCATGATCACCACGGCGCCGACCAGCGACCAGACGACATGCGAGCCGACATGCCCGTCGTTCATCAGGTCACGGCACGCCCACACCAGGTGTGAGATCGGGTTGACGTCGATGAACGCCTGCAACCACCCCGGCATGGTC
>NZ_BAFY01000299.1 GCF_000308555.1 Nocardia cyriacigeorgica NBRC 100375
CCTCCACCATTTTCGGCCAGCCGGCGGGCCCGCGGCTGATGCGTGGGCTCGGCTCCAGCATCCACCCCGAGAATGTCGACTACGACGCGTTCGACGAAATCCATTGGGTCGCACCGGCGGAAGCGGTGTGGGCGTGCCGGGCGCTGACCGCCACCCACCACGCCAGCGGCGGCTGGAGTGTCGGGGCCGTCGCGCTGGTGGCCGGCTGGCTGGCCCGCACCAACGACTCCCATGTCCGCATCGCCGCGGTGTTCCCGGACGGCCCGCTGCGCTACTTCGACACCGTCTACAACGACGACTATTGCCGGGAACACGGCCTGCTCGACGCCGCGATCCCGGACGAGCCCGCCACCATCGGCCACCCGGACGACGCGGTGGTCACCAGCTGGACCCGGTGCACCACCGTGGTGGATCCGCGCCGCCTCGCCGGCCGGACGCCGGGGCCGGACGGTGCCACCGCGTCGCCTGTCGACCCGCGCCACGACACCCCTCAGGAGAGCATCCGGTGACCGAATTCCTCACCACCTATCGCAGTTTCAGCAAGCCGAGCCGGATGCTGATGATCAATCAGTTCGCCATCAATACCGGCTTCTTCATGCTGATGCCGTATCTGGCCGGGTACATGGCGGGGCCGCTGGGTCTGGCGGCCTGGGCGGTCGGGCTGGTGCTCGGCATCCGCAACTTCAGCCAGCAGGGCATGTTCCTGGTGGGCGGCACACTGGCCGACCGCCTCGGTTACAAGCCGTTGATCGTCGCGGGATGTCTGTTGCGCACCGGCGGGTTCGCCCTGCTGGCCTTCGCCGATTCGCTGCCCGCCCTGATCATCGCCTCGGCCGCAACGGGATTCGCGGGAGCGCTGTTCAATCCCGCCGTCCGGGCCTACCTCGCGGTCGACTCCGCCGATCGGCGGGTCGAGGCCTTCGCCATGTTCAATATCTTCTACCAGGCCGGGATCCTGTTCGGCCCGGTAGTCGGACTGGCGTTGATGGCCTTCGACTTCCGGGCCACCGCCGCCGGGTCGGCGATCGTCTTCGCGCTGCTGACCATCGCCCAGTTGCGCGCGCTGCCACAGCACGAGGCGGAGCAGAAGACGGCATCGGTGCTCGACGATTGGCGGGTCGTCTTGGCCAATCGGCCGTTCCTGCTGTTCTCCGCGGCCATGATCGGCTGTTATGTGCTGTCGTTCCAGGTGTATCTGGCCCTGCCGATGCAGGCGACCAGGGTGGTGGGCGCCGAAGCCGCGGCCACGCTGATGACGGCGGTGTTCGTGGTGTCGGGGCTGATCGCCATCGCGGGCCAGCTGCGCATCACCCGCTGGTTCGCCGCGCGCTGGGGACGGCCGCAGAGCCTGGTCCTCGGCATGGGCATCCTGGCGGCCGCGTTCGTGCCGTTGCTGCTGGTGCCCGGCACCGGGCTCGGCACACCGGTGGCGGTCGGGGCCATGCTGGTGACGGCGGCGGTGCTCGGTGTCGGTGCGGCGGCGGTGTTCCCGTTCGAGATGGACACCGTGGTCGCGCTGTGCGGTGACCGGCTGGTCGCCACCCATTACGGGCTGTACAACACCATCGTCGGCGTCGGCATCCTGCTCGGCAATCTGGGCACCGGGA
>NZ_BAFY01000298.1 GCF_000308555.1 Nocardia cyriacigeorgica NBRC 100375
CGTACAGCGATGCCAGCCCGTGGTCCGGGCCGAGATAGGTGACGCTGCCCAGCGCTTCCAGTGTTGAGCGGTGCTTCTCGAACACCTTCTCCGGCCCGCTGTGCAGGATCACCGCGTCGGCGGTGCCGATCGCCGGCGGGATGGCCATGATGGCGCCATCGAGGTACTGGGTGCCGCGCTGCTCGGCCCATCGGGCGGCTTCCCTGGCCTGCGCGGAGTCGCCGGAGGTCAGGTTGAGCAGCGCCGCGCCCTCGAGCTCGCTCGCGCCGAGCAGGTCGTACATGGCCTGGTAATCGCTGACGCAGATGATCGTCAGGGAACCGGCGGCAATCGCTTCGGCCACCGTGGACGCCGATCGCGCACCTTCGGCTACCAGCTGATCGGCTTTGGCCGGCGTGCGGTTCCACACGGTGGTCGGATGCCCGGCTTTCAGGAACGCGCGGGCCAGCGCCTGCCCCATCAGGCCTAGTCCGAGAATGCTCACGGGTGTTTCGTTGTTGGTCATGGCAGCATGATCAACGTTCATACCGGTCTGAAGGTCAAGTGAGGTGTCGATGCTGATCGGGGAACTGAGCCGCAGGACGGGCGTCAACGCCCACCAGTTGCGTTACTACGAATCCCAAGGCCTGCTCGAGGCCGGCCGCAGCCCGAACGGCTATCGCGATTACCCCGAGGACGCCGTGCTGCGGGTGCGCCAGATCCGGCACCTGCTCGACGCGGGCCTGTCCAGCGACGACATCGCCTACCTGTTGCCCTGCGCCACCGGCGAAGCCCCCGACCTGCCCGGCTGCCCCGAACTGCTCGACGCGATGCGCTCGCGGATGGACCGTTTGAACGATCAGCTCGACAAACTGACCCGCTCCCGCAACGCCCTCGCCGACTACATCGCGGCAGCCGAAGCCTCGGGCAGCGAGGAGTACCCGCCGCTGCACGGATCCACCCGAGCACCCGTCACCGCCTGAGAAGGCGACTCCTACCGCGGTAGCCACGTTCCGGCCTCGGATGAGGACGAACGCCATCGGGCCGGTTTTCACCCCCGCCGGGTGAAGTGGGCAACGAGTCCCGGATCACACACTGGCCCGTATGACGATGACATCGAGGCCGGCGTCGGAGACCATCGTTCGTCAGCATCAGGCGCTGCAAGAGAGTCTGCCGTTTGCCGATATGCAGGATTTCGACGATGCGAAACGGGGGTTGATCGGGCGGCGCAGCCCCAATGCGGTGACGGCCGAGGACGGGACGGTGCTGTGGGACAACGACACCTACAGTTTCCTGGACGGTCCGGCGCCGGACACGGTGAACCCGAGCCTGTGGCGGCAGTCGCAGCTCGCGGCGGTCGACGGGCTGTTCGAGGTCGTTCCCGGGATCTATCAGGTGCGCGGGATGGACCTGTCGAACACCTCGTTCATCGAGGGTGATGACGGTGTGGTC
>NZ_BAFY01000297.1 GCF_000308555.1 Nocardia cyriacigeorgica NBRC 100375
GCGCTTCGCCGCCGGACGCCGCAGCCCGAAGCCCGAATATCCGCTCACCACGAGCTGCCGTCGATGGCGGCCAGGAGCTTCCACTGCTGCACGGGGATGGTGAACGGCTCGGCCGGGAGCGCCTGGAGGCAGACGTGATCGGCGCCGGCCGACACATGCGCGGCAATCCGTTGGCCGACGCCGTCCTCCCCGATGGCAACCAACGCGTCGACGAGCCGATCGCTGCCGGGTGCGGCGAGATCAGTGTCGGTGAAGCCGAGTCGCTGCCAGCTCGCGCGGTATCCAGGGTTGGAAACGTAGGCGCCCACGTGTGCGCGAGCGCGGGTCCTGGCGTCGGCGTCGTCGGCCCCGACCACCACAGCCTGTTCGACCACGAGCGTCCGGTCCGGTCCGAGAACGGCGCGCGCCTGCGCGGTGTGTTCCGGGGTCGTGAGATAGGTGATAGCGCCATCGGCCCGGTCTCGAGCCAGCTCCAGAGCGCGCGGGCCGAGCGCCGCGAGTACCCGGGGTAGGCGGCCGGAGTCCGGCAGACCGAGCTGGGCGCGCAAAGTGTCGGGCGCGTCGAGATCGTCCAGGTAGGCGCGCAAGTCGGCCAGCGGTGTGCGGTAGTCGAGTCCGAGCACGCCTTCGACGACGCGAGGATTGGATGTGCCCGCACCGAACACGAACCGATCCGGGTAGGCGTCCAGAACGGCCCTGGCGGAGGCTCGCATCCAGTGTGGATGGCGGCCGTAGGTCACCGCGATCCCGGTGCCGACCACCAGCCCGCTGGTCGCGGCGAGCAGTCCGGCGGCCGTGACGAACGGGTCGTGCGCGAGCCCCTCGCTGAGCCAGATCGCGCCGAGGCCCAGGTCCTCCAGCTCCGCAGCCAGTCCCCTGGCCACCGGCGGCGGCTGCAGATCGAGCCCGTTCACCCAGATGCCGGTGCGCGGCAGATTCGGCGGCAACATCACGTTCGACTCCTGTCGACTACAATTGGAATGCCATTCCGAATATACAGAGTGCCGTTCCAATTAGCCACAGGAGCCCGATGGAACACGGACAACCAGCACCTCCCGGCGGTGTGCGCGCCGATGCGCGCCGCAGCCGGGCACGACTGCTCGAGGCCGCGCACACGATGTTCACCAGCGAGGGCGTCGATGTGTCGTTCAATGAGATCGCCCGTCGCGCCGGGGTGGGGCCGGCCACCCTCTATCGGCATTTCCCCCAGCGCGAAGACCTCATCGCCGCCGTGGTCGGCACCAGTCTCGACGAGGTGATCTCGCTCGCGAGCACCCTCGATGCCGAGCCCGATCCCGCTGTCGCGCTGGCGCGCTGGGTTTCCGCGCTGGTGTCGCACGTCCGCCGCGTCCGGGGGCTGTCCGAGGAGATCATGCGTGCCCTCGAGGTCCCGGGCAA
>NZ_BAFY01000296.1 GCF_000308555.1 Nocardia cyriacigeorgica NBRC 100375
TGAGGTTCCCCCCGAATGGTGGACAGGGGGTCAAGCGGCTGTAGCAGCCGCGGAGAGTGATTGTTCGAATGAGATCGGGGCGATCATTCCGATCGATGAGTGACGGCGTCGAGTGTTGTACCAGCGCATCCATTTGTCAACTGAGGCAACGAGTTCGGTTTTCGTGGCGTAGACGTGCCGGTAGTAGTGTTCGTGTTTGAACGTCGACCACAGCGATTCGGCAGCGGCGTTGTCCCAGCAGATCCCGGTCGCGCCCATCGACCGGTGCAGGCCGTGACGACGGCAGGCCACGGCCATGTCCGACGCGGTGTATTGACTGCCGCGGTCGGCATGCAGGATGGCTCCCCGGGCACTTCCACCACGGGCAGCGACGGCCTTGTCGAGGGTATCGGTGACCAACTCGGTGCGCATGTGGTCGGCCACCGACCAGCCCAGTACCCGTTTGGAATGCTCGTCCTTGATCGCACACAAGTACATGTCACCTTCTCCGCAGGTCAGGTAGGTGATGTCGCTGGTCCAGACCGCGTCGAGGCGGCCCCGGTCGAACCGGCGCCCGACCAGGTCCGGCGGGAACGACGCGCGCGGGTCGACCACCGTGGTGGCGACCTTGAAGGTGCGTGGGCTGATCCCTTCGATCCCTACCTGGGCCATGATCTTGGCGACGGTCTTTTCCGTGACGAGTTCACCGGCGGCGCGTAGATCGGCAGTGATCCGCGGGGCACCATAGGTGCCGTCGGATTCCCGATGATGGGTAATGATCTTCACTGCCAGGTCAGCGCGTCGCTGCTCTCGGGGTGTCACAACCGTTGACCGGCAGCGTTTGCGGTACTGGTAGTAGCCCGACCGCGACACCGACAACAGCCGGGCCATCCGGGCGATGTCCTCACCGGAGCCGCCGGTGAACCGATCGGGGGCGGCGCACTCTGCCATCAGCTCGAACCGGGCCGGTTCTGCTGCATCGCGGCAAAGTACGCCGAGGCTTTTTTCAGGAACGCAATGTCCTTGTCCTGCTCGGCGACCTGTTTACGCAACCGCAGCAACTCCGCCCGCTCGGCACCCGATAACGGCTGCTCCCGATGCACCGCCGCCGCTTCCATCCGGCGGCGTTCATCGGCTACCCACCGGCCCAGCAGACTCTCGTGCACGCCGAGCTCGCGAGAGACCTCAGCGACCGTGCGACCGGAATCGATCACCCGGTGAGCAGCCTCGACCTTGTACTCGGCCGTGAACGACCGACGCTTGCGAGACACACAGACATCCTTCCAGCAGGACCAACGATCCTGCTAACTCGGTGTCTACTACCCTGGGGGAACCTCA
>NZ_BAFY01000295.1 GCF_000308555.1 Nocardia cyriacigeorgica NBRC 100375
TTCGGCTCTGATGGAGGACAGTGCGGCCATGTAGAACACGCGGCGCAGTCGCCGGTTGAAGCGTTTTGGTCGGTGCAGGTTGCCGCTGACACGGCCGGAATCGCGGGGCACGGGCACGAGTCCGGCGTAGGAGGCCAACCGGCCGGGGGTGGCGAACGTAGTGAGGTCGCCACCGGTGGTGACCAGGAACTCGGTACCCAGATGAGGTCCCATTCCGGGCAGTGACTCGATGATCGATGCCTGCGGGTGCTCCCGGAAACGCATGGTGATCTGTTTGTCGAGGTCCTTGATTTCACGGTCCAAGTCGAGCAGTTTGGCTGCCAGTCGTTTGATCAATGTCGCAGTAGCCCTCTCGCCGGGTACGGCGATGTCCTGCTCGCCGGCGGCAGCGACGGCTGTGGTGGCGATGGTGTCGATGCTCTTGCGCCAGGCGCCTTTGTTGGTGAGATGTGTTGTGACACCGTTGATTCCGGCGGCACGGATTTCGGACGGGGTGCACAGACCGGCGACCAGGATCAGCGGGGACCGGGCCGAGTAGTCGAATGCGGCCTCGAGCGCGGGAAAGATCGCGGCGAGCATGCCGCGCAGCTGGTTGACCCCGCGCACCCAGTCGCTCATGAGATCGGCGCGGTAGCTCGAGAGCTGGGTCAGCTCGGCGACCAGCTCGTCGGGTGCGGTCACCGGCGTCAGGTCGTTGCGCATGCGGGCGGTGTCGGCGATGACGCGGGCGTCCTTGGCGTCGGTCTTTCCCTCACCGCGCAGGATTCCGGTCATGGTGGCCACCACCCGGCCGGGCACGTACGCCACCGACTCCCCAGCGGTCAGCAGCACGGTGATCAGCAGCGCAGCCAGCGGGCTGATCAGATCGATCGCCCACTGCACCTCGATCCCGGTTTCGTGTGCTCGGGCGATGATCGCCTCGATCGCCCGCTGATCGTTGCCGAACTTGCCCGACCAGCACACC
>NZ_BAFY01000294.1 GCF_000308555.1 Nocardia cyriacigeorgica NBRC 100375
TGGCCAGGAGATCGGGCTCTTCATCTGCGGCGCCGGTGATGCGACACCACTCGGCGATGTCACGAGCGGTGGGTAGCTGATGGCCGTTCTCGATCTTCGAGATCCGAGTGTGGTGCCTGCCACCGGATAATTCCGCGGCCAACTCGCGGATAGTAAGGCCCGCGCCCGTGCGCAGGCCGCGCAATCGGAGGCCGAGTGCGCGCCTGGCATCCTGGGCGGAGCTAGACGGGCTGGTAGTCATGGTGTGGAATCGCCCTCTCCCACACCGACTCGAACGCTGTCCGGCACAACTCGATATCTCCAGGGTCGGTTGACACGACCTTATCGACCCCCATGCCGTCACCCGAATAGTGCAGGAAGATCACCATCTCGTTGTCGAGCACGTAGAAATCGTTGCCGGGAATAGCCACGGAATCCAGGCGCCGACGCGGCACCCACCGAATATCTTCACCTGCGTCGACCATCGGGTGGGCGATCGAGTACGACCACCGCTGATACGACGACAGCGGCTCCGACACGATCCGCGCTCGTCGGACACTGCGGCCTGCGGCGACGTGGCGGCGCAGAGTATCGCACCAGTCATCAAGCCAGGCTAAGTCGTCGTGTTCACCGGCTGCCCACTTCGCCATATGCGGTAGCTCGACCTCGGTGCCATAGGCATCCCGGGTCTCCAGATGCACAGCACTGTGCTCGAACTCGGTGAGTAGTCGGTCGAATTCGTCGTCACTGATTGCTGTCACTGGCAGCCTGAGGTTCGCGGAAGAAGTACGGGACGAGCCGATCTGGGATCTCGACACATGTCTCGCCGTCCGGAATGTCCATGCGAGCGAGAACTTCAGGATCGGTGACGACCCAGCCCTGCACGATCCAACCTGTCTCGGTC
>NZ_BAFY01000293.1 GCF_000308555.1 Nocardia cyriacigeorgica NBRC 100375
CGACGAGCTCAACAAGCAGGGCATCGTGCCAGGCATCAAGGTTGACAAGGGTCTGGTGCCCCTGGTCAACAGCAACAACGAGTCCTGGTGCCAGGGCCTTGACGGCCTTGCCCAGCGTACGGCCGAGTACTACAAGGCCGGCGCCCGCTTTGCCAAGTGGCGTGGCGTGGTCTCCATCCCCGCCGACCCCTCCATGATCGCCCTGCGCGACACCGCCTACGGCCTGGCCCGCTATGCCGCCATCGCCCAGGCGTCTGGACTGGTCCCCATTGTGGAGCCCGAGGTGCTGCTGGACGGCGAGCACGACATTGACGCCACCCTGGAGGTTGCCCAGGCCATCTGGGCCGAGACCTTCAAGTACCTCGCCGACAACAACGTGCTGTTCGAGGGCATCCTGCTCAAGCCCTCCATGGTGACCCCCGGCGCTGACTCACCCAAGCGCGAGAAGCCCGAGGTGGTCGCTGACTACACCCTCAAGCTCCTCAAGCGCCGAGTGCCCCCCGCGTCCCAGGCATCATGTTCCTGTCCGGAGGCCAGTCCGAGCTGGAGGCCACCCTCAACCTCAACGCCATGAACCAGAGCCCCAACCCGTGGCACGTGTCCTTCTCCTACGCCCGCGCCCTCCAGAACTCCGTGCTCAAGACATGGAAGGGGCAGCCAGAGAACAAGGAGGCGGCACAGCAGGCGCTGATCAAGCGCGCCAAGGCCAACAGCGACGCGCAGCTGGGCAAGTACGACCCATCCACCGAGGCCGCAGA
>NZ_BAFY01000292.1 GCF_000308555.1 Nocardia cyriacigeorgica NBRC 100375
GTGATTCACACACTAGCAAGCCTTTCGAGTGCCAATCAACTCTTGATCGATAAGCTCCCAGGCCTTCATTCAAGCAATACAGAAGGCTTCTCCTACAATGGCGTTGCAATATCAGAAGCAATCACCACTGGGAGTTCAATGAACTCACCTCTGCTGCCTTCGATTGGGCAGCCTCTGCTTTGTCAGTGGCTGTTTTCATGAAGTACTTGATAACCTCCTCCAGTGAACTAATGTTCACTTGCTGGCATACATTACGATAGTGAATCAAGCCATCCTTTGCATATCTTCCCTTCTTGAGCTCCACGCACAAATCGATGTATCTGAACATGATCTGCTCCAGCACTTTGTGCCAGGTGCGGTGACGCTTTGACGTGATAACATCGTGCAAAGTCTGCAAAGCTGCTCCCCTTTGTCCAACCACCACAAGCTCCTCTGCACGCTTCAAGGCATTCTCAGGTTTCTGAAATGTGTTCCCACGATTGAACCTTGACCCCATCTTGGGACCTCTTTTCTAGCTCAAATGACTCGTGTCTCAAGTCTCGCACGCGCAATTGACTTCTCAGCTGTTACACGTCCTTTGCTTGTGCTGCTAGAAGCAGGGCAACAGGAGAAACCAGTGGAATTGCATGCAGGCGGCCGGAAGACACTTGTCCTCGATACCATCGTTCCCCGAG
>NZ_BAFY01000291.1 GCF_000308555.1 Nocardia cyriacigeorgica NBRC 100375
GAGGCCCACCGCTGCAGAGTTGAGCCCAGGCAGCATCCTGCGGTAGACCTGGAAGTGACGGAAGCCGCCCACCAGGGCATGATGCCATAGATGAGGAGGATGCCCGGAGCAAAGAGAGCGACCCAGCAGATGAAGATGCCTGCCACAACGCTCACGCCCGCGTTGAAGGCAATGATGGCGCCAAGGTAGGCAGCAAAGTTGAAGAGGGGCCCCGGCATGGCTTGCACGAGGGCAAGGCCGGTCAGGAAGTCGGCCTGGGAGACCCACCCGGTGGCCACCACCTCATTCTGCAGCAGTGGCAGAACCACCTGGCCGCCGCCAAAGATGATGGAGCCGGTCCGGTAGAAGGCCTCCCACCAGTGCAGCTCCTTGTGCGACTCATAGTCGGTGCGGCGGCGGAAGACAATGGTGCAGACAAGCACGATCAGCCACGCAGCCACGAGGATCAGGCCCACAACGCGGCTCACTCCCAGCTTCTCTATGCGGTCGGCCTCGCTCGCCTTGGACACCACTTTGCGGAGGGTGAAGAGGGTGACGAGGCCGCCAGCGAGGATGAGGGTGGGGAAGATCCACGTGGCGGGGTAGTAGTAGGAGATGACGGCCGCCACAGTGTTGATGATCATGGTCGTGCGGTCCTTGCAGGTGCCGTAGGTCAGGCCTTTAGCCGC
>NZ_BAFY01000290.1 GCF_000308555.1 Nocardia cyriacigeorgica NBRC 100375
CTGATGGGCCTGAGCGAGGACAAACGGTGGTTGTCTACCTAGTGTGTGTGTGAAAAGGGAGCCGCGATGGGTGGGGTGTTTATGTGTGCTTCGGCTTGCATTCGCTCCCTCCTGCTGTGCTTACCCTGGGGCTGCATTAACGGCGTTGCACACGCTGCACCCCGTTTTCAGTTATTTGCTTTCCTTATGTGTTTGGCGCACACCCCGGCGCAGACTTTCTTTGCTTCTGTGTGGCAGCGTCGGGCTGCGGTCCCTAGTACCTTCGCCCACACCCTGCTCGGGTACATCCCGGTGGGTGGGGCGGTCGGCTGATGGGGCCGGCACCTGAACTTTCTGCAGCTTTGAAATGCATTCCCTGGATGGAGCAGTCATTTGTAGTCACTAGAGGCACATGGCTGAGACCCTTGCTCGCTATCCCTTGGGGGCGGGTGATTGCAATATCATGGGGGGGGTTTGGTCAGTGCAAGTTTGGCAGCACGCCGGAGAGGACAGGTTGACAAGGCGTTGGTCTGTGTGTCTCGCAAACAGTCTCCAAGGCTTGCGCAGTCTCAAAATGCTGCGCAGCTGAAGTTTTGACAGGAAGCTATTCTTTGGCGCCTTTTCGAGGTTCACTGTCACTGCTTGTGCTGGCACAACACATTCCAAAA
>NZ_BAFY01000289.1 GCF_000308555.1 Nocardia cyriacigeorgica NBRC 100375
GCCTTTGCATACTTATCGCTCTCAGATTACAATCGCAATGGCTGCTTTCACTGCTTCCATGGTGTCCCTCCCCGCGGCTGTGGCTACCAAGCCCAGCAAGGCTGGCTTCTCCGGCCTGGCCCGCGTCGCCCTCCCCTCCAAGGCTGTGCCCACCTTCGCACAGAGGACCGTCTCCAACGGCTGCCGCACCCGCCAGATGCTCGTGTGGGAGCCCACCGACAACAAGTTCTTCGAGACCTTCTCCTACCTGCCCCCTCTGACCGACGACCAGATCGCCAAGCAGGTGGACTACATTATCCGCCAGGGCTGGACTCCTTGCCTGGAGTTCTCCCGCCCCGAGGGCGCCTACGTGAAGGACATCGCCAACATCCGTTACGGCGGCTCCGCCAACTGCGGCTACTACGACAACAGGTACTGGGCGATGTACAAGCTGCCCATGTTCGGCTGCACCGACGCTTCCCAGGTGCTGGCTGAGATTGCCAACGCCACCAAGTCCTTCCCCGACTCCTACGTGCGTATGGCCGCCTTCGACGCTGTCCGCCAGGTGCAGACCGTCGCTGCCGTCGTGCGACACGCGGCAGGCGACGGTCTGCACCTGGCGGACAGCGTCGAAGGCGGCCATACGCACGTAGG
>NZ_BAFY01000288.1 GCF_000308555.1 Nocardia cyriacigeorgica NBRC 100375
GCAGGCAAGCAGGACAAACAAGAAGTACGGAAATGGCAATCATGTCCCGGCAAGCAGACAATGTCTGTGGTGTGCACTGAAGCAGAGCACAGCACGATCTAACGCAACAACTAAGCCGGGCAAGTAGTAAAGCCCAGTATGTTCAAACGCTAACCGAAACAGTGGTGATCTCAGGAGATCATGGCAAAACTCGTAGAACACACCGACCTTGCAGTGGGTTGGGAAAGGCAGGAGGCACAATAACATCAAGGCTAGACACATCCGTCGAAGGTCACTCAGGACCACGGGCAATCATGAAGACGGGCAGGTAGTGATGCCCATATGTTTCATAGCTAATCTGATGAGCAAGGAACAGGGCAAGTCCCATACAACACACCAACCCAGCAGAGGGTAGGGATAGGCAAGAGGTACCATGTCCTAAGTCCTAGACACCCGCTCGATGGGATCACATGGAGGTTATCATTTCAACTAAAGCTAATGCACAGGATGACACTATACGATGGTAGGATGGAGGCATGGTGGAACAACTGCAGGGTGAAAGCACTGCATGAGGAAAAGCGAGTGGTGGAACAGATACTGATATCGATAGAGCTGGTGGAAAAGCGACTGGATGGCCGAAGGC
>NZ_BAFY01000287.1 GCF_000308555.1 Nocardia cyriacigeorgica NBRC 100375
GAAGCCCTACAAGAAGCCCTGGCCATTATTGACAGAGTTTTCATCCAGTGGGGCATGCATATAAACATAAGAAAGACTCAAATTCTCTGTTTGCAGAGTGGGACACAGACCGGTGATAGCAGTGAGCAGTTTTGGCTCAGGGGCCAACCCCTTGAACAAGTTCAGATGTTCAAGTATCTAGGAAGCATATGTTCAGCAGACATGTCAATGCAACCAGAGATTGCCTCAAGACTCAGTAGGGCAGGTGGGGCATACCATAAGCTGAGCAGATTGAAAGTTTGGAAAGATAAAAACATATCTGTCAAGATAAAAGTTATATTGTACAAAGTCATTGTTCAGTCAACATTGCTGTATGGTTGTGAAACATGGGCAGTCACCAATGAAGATATCAGAAAACTCGAGGTATTTCAAATGAGATGTTTGCGGAGGATATTGGGGATAAGCCTTTTAGAAAGCATACCAAATGCAGTTACACGAGCACAATGTGATATTCCAGAGGTTGCAAATTTGATTAGATACAGGCGGCTGAGGTATCTTGGACATGTGGCTAGGATGGGTGACACCAGACCGCCCTTACAATTC
>NZ_BAFY01000286.1 GCF_000308555.1 Nocardia cyriacigeorgica NBRC 100375
TTCCAACCAAGCAGATCTCAGGCAGCAGCTGCTTATGCAGCAGCTGAATACCTAGCCTTCAAGGCCCACAAGGCTGAACACACACAAGGCTGAAGTTCAGGGCCCACATGACGACAACTACCCACATCTCTTATTGGCGCAGGCAAAAATATTGCAGGGATGTCAACTTGAACCTCACGACCTCAAGAGGCATTTCCTCAGACAATTGCTGTAACACAAAATCTTGAAATGCAGCCACACAGTCTCGCGTATGGTAAGTGAGGGCTTCACTCACTGGTGGTGCAAGACACAGTCGATATGCAAAGTGCCCCAGGCCACAAGTGTAATGGTCGATTGAGGGAAACCAGCCATTGCCACTGAACGGCTCCACCAGTGAATTTAGCCCCAGTAACCGCCCCATCCACTCCACCCCAAGGGGATCCTAATCAGGCCGGCCTTCTCTGCAGCAGACGGGGGCGCCACATAGGACAGGATGCCCGCCACGTCAACCGCCAAGCTGGCATTGTAGAACATTGTCGACCCCGGAGTCACGTACGGCAACACCGACATGCTGCCACCTTC
>NZ_BAFY01000285.1 GCF_000308555.1 Nocardia cyriacigeorgica NBRC 100375
GCCACCCCTGGCCAGCGAAGGGGTGGCCATCGAACCCCCATCCCATCGAACCCCCACCCCAACGAGCCATATCACATCATCACCCCCATAGGCTTGTGAGGCCTTACCACTTCTATCGCTAGATTACAAAGAAAAGGGGTTAAGATTTTTGGATTTGTGCTATAATTCAAGACAATAGAAAAAGAAAGAAAGTAAATCCATTCTGTTGTTAAAGAAATTTCTTTATGGGATTACCTTGGTATCGTGTCCACACAGTTGTTTTAAATGACCCGGGCCGATTGATCGCTGTCCACTTGATGCACACTTCACTTGTATCAGGATGGGCCGGATCAATGGCTTTCTACGAATTGGCAGTTTTTGACCCTTCTGACCCTGTGCTAAATCCTATGTGGCGTCAAGGGATGTTTGTTCTCCCATTTATGACCCGTTTAGGAATTACACAGTCGTGGGGCAACTGGACAATTAGTGGTGAAACGGCAACAAGTCCGGGCATCTGGACCTACGAAGGGGTAGCCACTGCCCACATCTTGCTATC
>NZ_BAFY01000284.1 GCF_000308555.1 Nocardia cyriacigeorgica NBRC 100375
TGAACATGCATAATTTTGCATGGGATTGTGCCTGAATGAACACTCAAAATGTCAAGGAGCTTTACAAGCCAGTGCTGATCAGATTGGTCTGCTGCGCTACAAACAGCTGGACTGCGCAGAATGCTGGCAGAGGTAGCGCCTGTAGAAGAAAACTTTGGCACACACATATCTCTGTGATACTACTAGCAGCTCCATGCTGTTGACATCAGCTATCGCTTCCCAACACTCGCATCTTCTCATTCAGCCCCCATCATTAGCTGTTACTTTACTGCCATCCTGTACGTGCTTACAAAGCTGGTTCCAGAGATCGTCATCTACTCTGACTCCTTGCCTGCTGGCTGATTGTGCTTCTTTGCATATCTCTGGTTCCTGAGGAACTTGGGGTCCATCCCCTTGCGAGATGAGTATCTGGCCTTCCTGGGCTTCTTGATTCCGTTCTTGTGGGCCTTGTATGTTTGGTTGTGCGCTGTGTGATTCTTCGACTTGGCCATGTTGCCGTCGAAAGTGTAAGTTGACGAGTCT
>NZ_BAFY01000283.1 GCF_000308555.1 Nocardia cyriacigeorgica NBRC 100375
ACAAGATTCTCTGCATGTGCAAATGGTAGTCACAGCGCCTGATCCACCCCCTTTCAACCCTACCACCTACAGTACATGAACACCCTTGAATTGAGGGTACTAAGACGGTGGAAAGCACTGGACACCAGAGCAATGCTCAAAGAATGCGCAGCAAAGCGCGATAACATGATGCTTAGTCTGAAGTTTGTCGAATCGCAGGCTCTCTGTAACCCCCAAGACACAATCCTTCACCATTGATCAACCGCGTACTTCTCGCGCACATGCAACTACTCTCTTCGCGAAAAATATGAAGGGACTTCAGCCAGTAGGCTGCTTTTCCCCCTAGGACAGAAGGTCTCCTCTCACCGTACCAAACAAGATGAAAACAGGCTGCCGTTCAAAAGAAAAATTTACTTGATAAGTTTCTTTGCAGTTCTAACAAACCTTCCAATTGCAACCCTGGCCATCGAGAGCCTCTCAAAGAAGGTTGCAACAGAGTGTCGCCCAAGAGATATATTAATGTGGGTAGAAGGAC
>NZ_BAFY01000282.1 GCF_000308555.1 Nocardia cyriacigeorgica NBRC 100375
GCTTTTTCCCTTGTTGAGTTTGTTGGTGTTGTTAGGTAAGATCGTAAGCAAGGGCACAGCATTCCTGTAGTGATACAAACAAAGCTTTTTTGCTCGAAAAGTCAACGGTGCCTTGGTGAAGACAAAGGGACGTGACGACAGCTGTTTCTGTTCGGAGATTCTGGTCACAAGTCAGAAATCCTCTTCTTCAGTTCACAGACGCGTGCCAAGGCAGCATCTTTTGGCACACTATGTTGAACGGAACCGAGGTCCTGCTCCCTACCGGAAGAGCGGTTTTAAGGCAATGGGACGCCTTTAATGGGTCTGGCTTAATGCATGGGAAGCCAATGCCAGCTGTTGTTGGCTTCTCAACCATCAGCTACTGGAAGCTGGCAGCAGCCCTGCTAGTCCTCTACCTCACGTGGGAGCAGGCATACTTTCTTGCCAGCAGGAGAAAGAAGTCCGGTAAGATGCTGCCAGGGCCACCCTTTGCAGTGCCTATTGTGGGCGGTGTTGTTCAGATGGTGATGGA
>NZ_BAFY01000281.1 GCF_000308555.1 Nocardia cyriacigeorgica NBRC 100375
ACGGGGTCAGTGATTGTGGGCAGAGCCTTGAGAGCAGCATCCAGCTGGGGACCGATGGGGTTCTCCAGGAGGAAGTTGAGCAGGTTCTGGGGCACGGGGTCGGCGTGCGAGTTGCCAATGATGTTTCCCCATGAAGCAGTGACGTTGAGAAGCTGCGTGAGCGGGTCTGGGAGAGGGGTGGAAGGCAGGGACTGCAGGCTGGTGCTGCCTTCCTCAGCGGGCGCCATGTTGAAGAGGGCAGTCTGTGCGTTGGCTGCCCATGACGCCATAGAGGTGAGCAGGTTCAGGGGCGATCCCTCTGTTGCTGCGCCATCCTTAGCCGCAAGGAAATTGGCCTGCTCTGCAAGCAGGGAGTAAATCATGCTGCCATAGTCATTGGTGGTTGTGGGAAGGTACACCGACTTGACAGACTCAAGCCTTGCTGCCTCGTCCTGGGCGTTGACAGCTCCGATAAGGCAAAGTGCCAACAGAGCCCCGGCGATACGAAGCCCGCTGGAAGCCATACTCGTCA
>NZ_BAFY01000280.1 GCF_000308555.1 Nocardia cyriacigeorgica NBRC 100375
AATACACACACACAACATATATGCACACACAGACACCAGTTCCTAATATACCAGGTCTCCTAGAAACCTCTCCTAATACACACAGCGACATGTGATGACTGCACAAGACTGCACAACACTGTGTTGTACTGAAGATTGCACACTCCTAATAATACACGTCCTGAACGCCTAGTCCTAACCTTGAGAGTCCTATGGTACCTTGATCCTAAACTTGATGGTTGACAGAAAGGGTTAAACTTGATAGATGACATGGAAAATAAAAGCCCTTGCAGTGTACAAAACTCGGCATCGGCTGCTGGAAAATTGCAGCGCACAAAATTTTGAAGCGTTGGCGACAAAATTAGGCCTATGCCTCCTCTTCGCCTGCTCTTTTTCACATTAATACATGCCCTAGTCAGGGAAAATTCCTATTCAAAAACCCCTTTGGGTCAGTACTTTCCCATCAAAACCGGGGAAAGAGCTTGCTGAGTAAAAACGCAACCTCATCCCAAAATTCAGTATTGACGACTT
>NZ_BAFY01000279.1 GCF_000308555.1 Nocardia cyriacigeorgica NBRC 100375
GGACTTAATAGCAATAATTTTTCTTTCCCAGTGCAAAATTGTGAATTTATGGGTTTTATACACTAAATTCCCTAGTTAAGGGGCATAGAGCAAAGTGATTGAGAAATAATTACAGCGGTTGCAACCTTGCAATAGATATTTAGCAGACAGCATCAGCATGATGTAAACATTCATTGCATGTGTCCCTGCATTAGTCATGCATGTACATGTTCATGATGCATGCGAAGATTGTCAAGCACCGTTAACTCCCCACTGACTTAAAGATGGATCTATGCATTTGCCATTGGCAAGTTGCCAACCTCAATCATCTCACTTTGTACTCAACGCTTTCACTTTAGGTTTGAGTTTCCTATTTAGTGTTTGTTTTGGAGACTCACCCGGACCTTAAACCGTAGACCCTAACATGAAAAATAATTTTAAATCGATAAAAATAAAAATAGGCTCTCACCAGGGCGCTGTCAGTGCCGATGATGGGCTCCAGTGCAGAGTCGTAGGAGACAAGGC
>NZ_BAFY01000278.1 GCF_000308555.1 Nocardia cyriacigeorgica NBRC 100375
AGATGACGGGCACACGAGGAATGCTCTCGTTCTTGTAGACACCGGGTAGCTGCACGTTGGTGGGGTTGTCAGCAATGTTCATGAGGGTGGCGTTGACCATCTGGTTGTTGACGGTGTACTGGGTGCCCGCACCCATGCGGCCAGCACCGGCATCCAGATCGTTGATGAACAGGGAGGACATCTTGCCCTTCTTGATGATGTCAGACGCCTCACGGTAACGCTGACGCACGAGCTTGGCAGGCTCACCGGCATTGCCGGACTCGAGCTCACCGGCGGACATGACAATGGGGTCAATGCCCAGCTTCTTGAAGGCCAGGTTGCACTGGAAGGTCTTACCCTGTCCCTTGCCACCCCAGATACCGAGAATCAGGGGGACCTTGATCTTGGGGAGGTCCAGGAAGTTCTTGGCGACGTGGATGGAGATCTTGTCAAGGAAGGGAGGGGAGATGTAGAAGCCGTCCTCAATGTTGTTCAGGTTGCGCTGTGCCTGGGACAGGTAC
>NZ_BAFY01000277.1 GCF_000308555.1 Nocardia cyriacigeorgica NBRC 100375
CATCCCACGAATTGTGAATTTGTATCATCTTCAAAATGGCGACCATGCTAGCTCAGAAGCAGGCTTTCACAGGGCTGCGTCTCATGCAGAAGCCCCGCTCCACAGGGTGCAGCAGGGTTCGGGGGGTTGCGACTCGTGCTGAGCTGGAACTGAAGCCTCTTCCGTTCGCTAATGATGCTTTGGAGCCTACAATCTCGGCGGCGACCCTGGATGTGCACTGGGGCAAGCACCACCGTGCTTACGTCACTAACTTGAACAACCAGATCAAGGACAAGCCACTGGCCAACAAGACCCTCGAGGAGATCATTGTGGAGACCTACAACAGCGGCAGCCCTACCCCAGAGTTCAACAACGCCGGTCAGGTCTTCAACCATGACTTCTACTGGGAGTCCATCAGCCCCAGCCCAACTGAGCCGTCAGCGGAGCTGAAGGCGGCGATTGACGAGGCCTTTGGATCGATGGACGAGTTCAAGAAGCAGTTTAAGGCTGC
>NZ_BAFY01000276.1 GCF_000308555.1 Nocardia cyriacigeorgica NBRC 100375
AGACCGCCAACTTCTTCGCCAAGTGGGCCGTCGCTCAGGCCGTCACTGCCGCCGCTGGTGTCATGTCTTACCCCTTCGACACTGTCCGCCGTCGCCTCATGATGCAGTCTGGTGGCAAGAAGCACTACAACGGCACAATCGACGCATGGGGCAAGATCTACAGGGAGGAGGGAGGCAAGGCGTTCTTCAAGGGCGCCTGGTCCAACGTGCTGCGTGGCGCCGGCGGTGCCCTTGTGCTGGTCATCTACGACGAGTTCAAGAAGCTCATCGACCAGCACCTCTAGGCTGCCAGTACCTGGCACCAGACCCCCCAGCCACCCACCGACCAGGGGGACCACCGGGACCCGGGGGACCACCGGGGCCGCGGCTGGCGCTCCTTTGGCCGATCACTGGTGCAGAGGGTGCAGCAGCGCTCACGGCTGCGATGTAGGGGCTCTTGGGCTTCACAGCTGGATTACAACTGTAGGGTGAATGCCGGAAAAT
>NZ_BAFY01000275.1 GCF_000308555.1 Nocardia cyriacigeorgica NBRC 100375
TAGTAGGCACGGAGCTCACAGGCGACGCCCACGACGCCCACCCTTGCGCCTCGTGGAATCAGTTGGTATGGGAGTCACATCCTCTATGCGCCCAATTTTGATGCCAGCACGGGCCAGTGCTCGAAGGGCAGACTGAGCTCCTGGTCCAGGTGTCTTTGTCTTGTTGCCCCCAGTTGCGCGCAGCTTGATGTGCACAGCACCAATACCAAGTTCCTTGCAACGAACAGCTACATCCTGAGCAGCAAGCATGGCAGCGTATGGCGACGACTCATCACGATCAGCCTTGACCTTCATACCACCGGTCACCCGCACCAGAGTTTCTTTCCCCGACAGATCAGTGACATGGACAAAGGTATCGTTGAATGATGACAAAGATGTGTGCCAACCCCATACACTATCTCGCCCTCACGAGTGCTTGGGCCGATGGTCACATTCTCTTCTGCTCCGGATGCTTTCTTCTTGGGAGCCATCTTGAGAACG
>NZ_BAFY01000274.1 GCF_000308555.1 Nocardia cyriacigeorgica NBRC 100375
TCTTTCGGGAGGGATGATGCGCACATCTCCTTCGTGCACTATCACATCCCCTGGGAGTGCTCTTTTCAAGTCCTGTACTTTCACCTGTAATGGAGCTGAGAGCCCTTCACATTTGGCGGGGAGTCTGTTTGCAGCGACTGGTGATTGCTCTTCAAAGAACTCATCAGCCACATCGCCATCGCAGTCCTCTCTCAACCTAGATGTGTACCAGGTCAAGCCCTGGACACCACCGTGCGAGCCAAACCCTGCATTCTGTAGGACTGGCTGCTGCGTTCCTGAGTGCCTTGGCACTGACGCCTTCTGAGAAAACGCTCTGGCATCTTGTGCTGCTTCTTGTGCCTCCGGTCCAGTCGTCCGGGAGCGCGAAAGGTCCTCTCCAAGGACGTAGCTTTTAAATTTCGTAGATACTCCATCGATATCTACGTGAAGATGAGGGTCTCGATCCAGGCATGTCATGCTATAAGCATCTCACGGT
>NZ_BAFY01000273.1 GCF_000308555.1 Nocardia cyriacigeorgica NBRC 100375
AGGGGGTACACACAGTCAGGCAGCCAATATGCCGAAGAACGGTCGTGATTGATGCCCGAGGGCACATAGCTGGGGCGTTTGGCCTCAATTGTTGTCAAAGCAGACTCTGAACGGCCAGCACATCGTTGTGACCCGTGCAGAGGAGATCAATGTTTCAGGAGGTCTCGTGCGCCAGAAGATGAAATATGAGCGATTCTTAAGGAAACGGATGAACTCCAACCCCAAGAAGGGGCCCATCCACTTCCGTGCACCATCCAGGATATTCTGGAGGACAGTGCGTGGAATGGTGCCGCACAAGACAAAGCGCGGCGCAGCAGCTCTGGAAAGGCTGAAGACCTTTGAGGGCGTGCCGCCCCCGTACGACAAAGTCAAGCGCATGGTTGTGCCTGACGCCCTCAAGGTGCTGCGCCTGCAGCATGGCCACAACTTCTGCAAGCTGGGCGACCTCGCAGCCTCGGTCGGCTGGAAGCACCA
>NZ_BAFY01000272.1 GCF_000308555.1 Nocardia cyriacigeorgica NBRC 100375
GTCCTGAAGATGCGGAATTGAGCAATGATCGGCATGGGGCTATATGCTTGTATAACGAAACGCTGTATGTGACAGAATTAAAGCCAATATCATGCTCGTTCGTACAATCTCTCGGAATATCGCACGAGCAAGTGGTCTGCATGGGTTGTGGGCTGTGCGTCATGGAAGCTCGATCCCACAGGTTCGGGATCCCAGCTATGCAAGAGTTGAAGATGAGGATATCAGCTTCTTCCGCGGTGTCCTAGGAGATACTGGCGTTATCACGGACAGTACAGCTTTGCAGGCACTGAACCAGGACTGGATGGGAAAGTATGAGGGCAAGAGCACTGTCGGGCTTCAACCCAAAAGTACCGAGCAAGTCTCCAAGATACTTGCGCATTGCAATGCAAGGAGGCTGGCCGTTGTGCCACAGGGAGGCAACACTGGCCTTGTGGGAGGCAGCGTCCCTCTATATGACGAGATTGT
>NZ_BAFY01000271.1 GCF_000308555.1 Nocardia cyriacigeorgica NBRC 100375
ACTGGGCGTGGACCAGAGAGGGGTTGCCCAGGTAGTTGAGGCCGTCAGAGCCGAAGATCTGAGCGCCGGCCTTGAACCACACGGCCTCGCCGAAGGAGACGCCGTTCCTGGCGAGCAGCTCGGGCAGCACGCAGCCCAGGGCGCCGAGCATGGCCCAGCGGGCGTGGATCACCTCGATCTCGCGGTAGCGGGCGAAGGTCTCGGGGTCGGCGGACAGGCCGGCGGTGTCCCAGCCGTAGTCACCGGGGAACTCACCGTTCAGGTATGAGGGGGAGCCTCGGTGAAGGGGCCCAGGAATCCAGCCCTGTCGGGGCCGTAGAACTCAATGGCGGCGCGGGTCACCTGCTTGTTTCCCTGGCCCTTGGTGGGCACAGCGGAGCGCAGGGACGCGCCCAGGAAGCTCTGGCACATAAGAGCGGAAGCCATTTTATATA
>NZ_BAFY01000270.1 GCF_000308555.1 Nocardia cyriacigeorgica NBRC 100375
ATGCAGGGAGGCCGGGGCAGGGCTAACCCATTATATATTTGTGAATGTATGGATGTGATGCTGGTGCTGACTCTGACGATCAGAGTCAGACATCTGATCAGCCCTAGGTGGCTGCAAAAGGTGTAATCGAATGACTGACTGACTGACTCTGTCCTTCTCTACCAGGCAGAGCATAGGACCTTGTAAAACGAATGGCGATGGAAACGATAGAGCCACTGAGGTGGTTTCTTTCTTTGCCTTCGGGAGCTTCAAGTGCTTGCCAGTGCTGCAGGTTGGAGGGGAGATGCATATGCACAAGTGGCGCAGAGTAGCTCTATGTTGTTGTATGATGAGGGGGTTTTGTGTTGGGCGGCGGATGTTAGGCTGCAGTTGTGGAGAAGCCCAGTGCAGTGTCAGCCACTGCTCTACTTTTCACCAGAA
>NZ_BAFY01000269.1 GCF_000308555.1 Nocardia cyriacigeorgica NBRC 100375
GATCCCGCGCGGTAATCGGTGGCTCGTCCTCCCCGAAGGTGTAGGGCAGCACGTAGATAAGACCGATCAGTAACACTGCGATCGAACCGGCCACGGCAAACGCGGCAATGTAGTCAGCCATCGAACCCCCTGCGCTAGTTGGTTGTTGGTGACCATCCGGCGCCGGGGAATGAGGGGCACGCCCCCGGCGCCGAGGGCTGGATGTGACGCTAGGAGCTGCGGCGCCCAGGCTGGAAGAATGTTGCGAAATGTTGCGCACTCCAATGCCTTGACCAGCCCACAGATGAGCGAGCAGGATAGATAGCAGCTTGCAACAATTCGCAACACGATAGACAGGGGAGCATCGTGAGTCTCGAGTTCGTCGCCAAGGATCCCGGATCCAACCCGACCGGTTCGCCCACTCTGTACAAG
>NZ_BAFY01000268.1 GCF_000308555.1 Nocardia cyriacigeorgica NBRC 100375
AAGACCCTGACGGGAAAGACCATCACTCTGGAGGTGGAGTCTTCTGACACCATCGAGAATGTGAAGAGCAAGATCCAGGACAAGGAGGGCATCCCTCCCGACCAGCAGCGCCTCATCTTTGCCGGCAAGCAGCTGGAGGACGGGCGCACCCTGGCTGACTACAACATCCAGAAGGAGTCAACACTTCATCTGGTGCTGCGTCTGCGTGGTGGCATGCAGATCTTTGTC
>NZ_BAFY01000267.1 GCF_000308555.1 Nocardia cyriacigeorgica NBRC 100375
GCTTGCGTCCAGTCTGGCCCTGGTTGAAGCCAAAGATGGCCTTGTGCACATTGTCATAGGTGATGTCACCAGCAGCCAGGGAGCCAGCGGCAGCAACCTTGGTTGCCTCAGAAAGCAGGTGCCTGCCCTCCTGGCCCTGGTTGAAGCCGAAGATGGCCTTGTGGACGTTGTCGTAGGTGATGTCAC
>NZ_BAFY01000266.1 GCF_000308555.1 Nocardia cyriacigeorgica NBRC 100375
AGGATCATGTAGCGATTCACATGTATCGATATCAAGCCTTTGGAGATAAAGGTGATGAGCTTGCTTATCTTATGCGGTTGAACGACTCGAATGAAAGGGCACAGCTCCGCGCTAAAGCCGCTATTCTAGCGAACAGGCAGCGAGGAAATGGTTTTTTTAACTCAGATTGGCAACGTG
>NZ_BAFY01000265.1 GCF_000308555.1 Nocardia cyriacigeorgica NBRC 100375
TGGGGCGTTGAAACACCGAACTGCTGGCGGCGCAGCCGTTCACCGGGTTGACTTGCCGGCATGGGATCACCAGATCAGCGTCGTAATTCGCTCGGCCCGACCGGGTCCCGGCCACCACGCACCCCCGCCGAGCTGGTCGTCGTCACCCACGGCGCCCTCGCCG
>NZ_BAFY01000264.1 GCF_000308555.1 Nocardia cyriacigeorgica NBRC 100375
GACATCATACCAGTCCTTCTTCGAGAAAGGATCGACCACTTTCTTCTTCCTCCCTTTTGCCCTTGGAAATACGCTTGTTCTTTCCCACAGCCATCGTGGGCAACCACTTGTAGCCTCCCTCTCTAGGAACAAGCT
>NZ_BAFY01000263.1 GCF_000308555.1 Nocardia cyriacigeorgica NBRC 100375
CACAAAAATCTGCATTTTGGTATTTTGTGGATGGTTCGGTACCTTCAAACCTTGGGTGAGCAAAGATTCAACAGAAGTACGCTGGCAGTCGTCGCTCGCAACTCTGGTAGGCAGTGGGAGAGTTGA
>NZ_BAFY01000262.1 GCF_000308555.1 Nocardia cyriacigeorgica NBRC 100375
GCAGTGGGTACCGGCCAACTCTGCTAACACAATGTTATCTGGCGTGTTGATGGGAACTCCTATCAGGTATTTCAGAAATTGAGTGTGAACCCTTTCAAGAAGAGCCAAGTTGCTCTCGCTT
>NZ_BAFY01000261.1 GCF_000308555.1 Nocardia cyriacigeorgica NBRC 100375
CGGCCGTCGCGTTACAAGGATAGAGTGGTAACATGCGGCACAGAGCCGTACGGCCAGAGACACACCCACCAACACCCTATCAGCATAACCTAAACTAGAAATAAGTATCATTTC
>NZ_BAFY01000260.1 GCF_000308555.1 Nocardia cyriacigeorgica NBRC 100375
AGGGCGTTGAGTTCGTCGCTGGCCAGCAGTAGTCGCATGATGCGGTGCAGGTCGACGCCGCCGTCGGGTGGCAGGGAGGTCGGTTCGGCGGGGCCGTCGGCTTCGGCGGC
>NZ_BAFY01000259.1 GCF_000308555.1 Nocardia cyriacigeorgica NBRC 100375
GTGTTCGGGATGAACACCCTGATCATGGTGCTGGTGCTGCGGCAGGCGCCCTCGGACGGCACGGGCGTCGACAGCGGACTCATCGGCTTCGGTGTCGCGATCGCCGCCACGGCCAGCGGCATGCTGGTGGCAGCGGTGGTCGCACCGGCGCTGATCCCACGGTTGGGCAGGCCGCGCACGGTGGTGGCGGGTTTGGTGACCGCGACGGCGGTGCAGCTGTTGCTGGTGACGCCCATCGCGGTGGCCGAGGCCGGCGACGCCGCGCACCGTGCCCATCAACTGCTGCTGGCCGGGGCCTTCCTGTTCGGACTGGCCGGCCAGACCATCAAACTCACCGGCGACGCGGCCATGCAGATCGATATCGACGACACCCGCCGCGGCCAGGTGTTCGCCCTCCAGGACACCGTGTTCAATGTGGCGTTCGTGCTGGCCATCGCCGCGGCAGCACTCGCGGTGCCCGCCGATGGGCGCTCACTGCCGGTGGTGGTGGCCGGCGCGGGCATCTACTGCGCGGGCTTGCTGGCCATCGCACTCAATACTCGGCGGCACACCTCGGCCGAGTAGCGCACGTGTCCAGGCGGATCGGCCAACCCCGCACATCGACCCCTCGAACGTCGGCGAAGTTCGTCGATCCGGCCCGGACCGGCTGGACGAGCAGATCGATCAGTGCTGCCCGTCGGCTGCGAACCCGGCAGCCGCCTGGTCCGCAGAAGGTTGTGACCCGCCCAGCGACGCGTTCACCTGCATCTCCAGGTTGAACTGCACCATCAGGCCGGTCGGGTTGCCCGGCTGCATATCCGGCCGGGCGAAGGGGTCCACCGGCGGCACGAGCTGCGGCGGTGTGAGAACCCCGCCGAACTGATGCGCCGGCGGCGGCGCGGCGTGTCCGTCGACCGGATCCGTCGCCGGGTCGGAGTGCCCGGCCACCGGGTCGACCAGGGGCATCGGCGGCTGCGGTACGGGGTGCCCGGCGAGCAGCGGTACCTGGGGCGCGCCGAAGGAATCCGCAGCCGGAGCAGCCACGTGCGGTGGGGTGGCGTACCCGGCGGGGGAGTGGGGGCCACCCGGCGCCGGCGGGCCCTCACCACGCACGATCCAGTCCAACGGCTCGCTGGCGGCGTCGGCGGTGGTGCCGGTGATCTGGTGGTCCCAGACGCCGTGGCCGGACGGGTCGGTGAAGAAGGCGTCGAGTACGCCGTCGTCGTTGAGGTCGAGCGCGGCGACGTCGGCGACGCCGTCGCCCTGGGTATCCCACATGGCGTCGTCGATCAGGCCGTCGCCGTCGAAGTCGAGCCGCACGGCGTCCGGCGATCCGGCCAGTTCCAGATTCGCCTGCGTCGACCAGACGTCGACGGTGCCGTCGCCGGTGCCGAAGGCGTACTCGATCTCGTTCATATCTGCTTGGACGCGGCGCGCGGCGATCCGGTTCCACCGGAATGAACATTCACCGACCGATCGCTCCCATCCCCGGATTCCGGCCTCGGGCACGGTAAGTTGATCTTCGCTTGATCCGGTCGGGCCCGGAGCCGGTATCGCGGGCAGGGCCACGGGATCAGCTACGCCCGTTCCGATCCGACCCGGGAGCCGCCGCGCCATGGGACTTCTGCCGAACCACCTCGGTATCCACTCCCGCGCTGCCGCCCCGACTCTTCCCGCCCTGTTCGGCGTGCTGCTCACGGGTGTGCTCGCGGTGCCGTCGCCGGCGCAGGCAGCACCGTTTCCGTGGGCGCCGCCGCCGGTGAACAGTTGCGGAGAGGTGGGTTTCGATCCGCTCGCGCGTGAGCCCGACCCCGCTCAGCCGCCCGCGCCGCCGCTGCCACCGCAGATCGACATCCCGGTCCCGGTCCCGGAACTCACTCCGGTGCCCGTGCCCGATCCGCCGCAGGACAACACCCGGATCGTGCCGGAGCCCTTGCCGAGCGACCCGTGCCGCAACCCGTGCCCCGACATCCGCCACAACGCGAAGCCGGACGAATCCGCACCCGCCCCGCAGTCACCGCAGGCGCCGGGTTCCGGCTCCAGTAGTGGATCCGGTTCCAGTAGTGGCTCGGGCAGTGGATCCGGTTCCGGCAGCGCCTCCGGTTCGGCCGAGCCGATCAAACTGCCGAAGATCCAGATCAAGCCCGAAATCGAGCCGATCCCGATACCGGTACCCGGCGAGCCCGGCGATCCACCGCAGCCCGCGCCGCCGCACGTGGTGCACCCCGCCGAGCCCGGACCGCTCAGCCCCGCGGTCGCGCAGGCCCGGGTGGAATCGGTGCGGTTGGTGGAGCAGGTCACCGGCCCCGGCTCGGAGAACCGCACCGATATGCGCTGGCAGGTCGATGGCACCGATCTCGGCCTGATGTGGGAGAACCGGCCGGGCGAGGTGGCCGTGGTGTTCGGCGACACCTTCGGCAAGGGCTGGAGTGCCGGTGGCGGGGGCGGCGCGGACGAGGACTGGCGCAGCAACGTCCTCGGTTACAGCACCGACCGCGACCTCGCCGACGGGCTGCGGATCGACACGATGGTGCAGGACAGCCGCTGCCACGCCGCCGAACTGCTCGGCAGCCGCAAGGTGAAGAACTGGGAGACCACCACCATCCCCACCTCCGGTTTCGCCCTCGGCGACCGGCAATACCTGAGCTATATGTCGGTGAACCGGTGGAGCCGCATCCCCGGCCTGTGGTGGACCAACTACGGCGGCATCGCCTATTCCGATGACAACGGCAGCACCTGGGTCAAGGATCAGCATGCCAAGTGGGAGAACCTGTTCGGGCTCGGGCGGTTCCAGGTGGCGGCGATGGTTCCGCAGGGCGATTACGTCTACATGTTCGGCACACCCAACGGGCGTATCGGCGTGATCGGCCTGGCCAGGGTGCCCAAGGACGAGGTGCTCAACAAGTCGGCCTACCAGTACTGGGTCGGCGGCACCTGGGCTCCCGCGGCCGAAAATCTCGCCACCCCTTTGGTTCCGGGGATCGCCTCGGAACTGTCGGTCCGCTACGACGCCGAGACCGGCCGCTGGCAGATGGTGTATCTGGATTCGGCCCGCGGCGCGATCGTCTTGCGGACCGCGGCCTCACCGCAGGGCGCGTGGACCGATGCGGTGCCGCTGGTCTCGACCACCGACTACCCCAAGTCCTACGGCGGCTTCATCCATCCATGGTCGACGGCGAAGGATCTGTACTTCACCATCTCGGCGTGGGACAGCTACAACGTCTATCTCATGCACGCCCGCCTCGATCAGCCCTGATCAGCCGCGCCGGAATCGCACGCTCTGGCCCGGCCGCGCCTGCGCCATCAGATCGATATCGGCGTCGGCCACCACCGCGATCACCGGATACCCGCCGGTGATCGGATGATCGGCGAGAAACACCACCGGCTGCCCGGCGGGCGGCACCTGGATGGCGCCGAGCGCGACGCCTTCGGTCGGAAGTTCCTGTGTACGAGAACGTTCCAGCGGCGGGCCGGATTCTCGGCGTAACCGCGCACCGACCCGGTCGACGTCGGCGCTGACCGTCCAACTGCCGGCGAACAAGGCAGCCGGATCGGTGAACCAGTCGTCGCGCGGTCCGGGAACGGCCCGGATATCCAGAATCACGGGCAGATTCGGCAGCGGCGCGAGGTCGAGGATCGGAAAGGTCCGTGGCGCAGGGCCGATGGGCACCGCATCGCCTGGACGCAATGGCTCCGGGCCGATTCCGGACATGGTGTCGCGGCTGCGCGATCCGAGCACGGGCGCGATGTCGATGCCGCCGCGCACGCCGACGTAGCTGCGCAAACCCGTCGACGCGAGACCGAGCGAAACGACCTGATCCGGTTCGAGTTCCAGCACGCTGGCATGCCCGACCGGGCGGCCGTCGACCGTCACCGGCGCGGGCGCTCCGGTCACGGCGAGTGTGGTGTGGCGCATCGTCCGCAATCGCACACCGCCGAGCAAGACCTCGATCCCCGCATGGCCCTCCGGGTTTCCGACCAGCCGATTGGCCAGCCGCAGTGCCGCGCGATCAGCCGCACCGGAGACACCGACGCCCGAATCGAACCAGCCGGGGCGGCCGAGATCCTGGATCGTCGCCAGCGGCCCCACCCGCTCTACCAGTAGTTTCGCGTCGTCGTCGGTCATTCTCGCCTCCCCGGCGCGTTCACGGGCGGGCCCGCTCGCACGCCCGGTTCTCATCACCCCACCAGCGCCTACGCGCTGGTCTCGGCCGTCGCCGCGCCCCCGACTCGTTTTCACCCGTCGGCCGCGCACCTGCTCCGATCGCCGCTACCGGCCGGGCGTGCCCTGACCTCATCGCTCCGCCCGGACATCGACGAATCGCACCGCGGTACCGGCCCGGATCAGCGCGGGCGGATCGCGGTCGACGTCCCACATGGCCAGCTCGGTATGCCCGATCAACTGCCATCCGCCCGGCGACTTACGTGGATAGACCGCCGAATATCCACCGGCCAGGGCGACACTCCCGGCCGGGATAGCGGTGCGTGATTCGGCGCGGCGACCGACGCCGAGGCGGTCGTCGGGGGAGCGCAGGTAGCCGAAGCCGGGCGCGAAACCGACGAAGGCGCAACGCCATACGGTCCCGGTGTGCGCGGCGATCACCTCCTCGACTGTGAGCCCGAGGGTCCGCGCGACCTCGTCCAGATCGGCGCCGTCATAGTGCACGGGGATCAACACCGGCTCGCCTTCCGGCGATGTTCCACGGGAAACGTCGCCGGAACCGGGGCGCTCGGCCAGCTCCTCGAGCATTGTGTGTAATGCCCGCCGGACCGCTTCGGCATCGCGGGTGGATCGCAGCGTCACCAACACGGTTTCCGCGGCGGGCAGCACATCCTGCACCCCGTCGAGGCGGCGACCGCACAGGTCAGCAGCCAATTCGGCGACGGCGTCCGGACGCGGAGTGAGCAGGAAGGCGCGGTCACCGGCCACCCGAATCGCCTGCGCCGCAGCGTCGGTGCGCGATCCGGCAGTGCGCGATGGGCCGGGTCGGTGCGGCACGGAACCCGTCGATGTCGTCATCAGCGCCTCCCTCCAGGCCCCCGATCGTACGGCTCGCGCGCGCTGCGTATCGGCCTATCGAAAGCACGCTCGCCCTGCCCGGCGCGCGACCCGACTCCATGCGTAGTGATCGGCACACCGCAGGTCGACACCCGACACAACGGCTGCCACGCACCGGTGTCGCCGAGGTCGCGACGCATACCGCCGCCGATCTGCCCATCACGGCGCATCGGCGCCGACGGGGCAGGCTCAGCTGAACGGCGCCACCAGCACCCCGACCTCATCCAAGGTCTCCCGGATCAGCCGGGCCATCTCCACCGCCTCCGGGGTATCGCCGTGCACGCAGATGCTGGTAGCGCGCACGGTGACCTCGCCCGATCCGCCGACGGTGCGCGCGGTGCCGGACATGGCGATCGAGACCGCCTGGGCGACGGCCTCGTTGGTATGCAGGATCGCCCCGGGGGTACCGCGGTCGGCGAGCCCACCGGACGGCGTGTAGCCGCGATCGGCGAAGCCCTCGCCGATGAACCGCACCCCGATATGGCCCGCGGCGTGCTCGAGTTCGGTGCCGGCCGGACCGAGCAACGCGAGCTCGGGATCGTATTCGGCGACCGCGGCCAGCACCGCGTCAGCGATGGTCCGGTCCCGTGCGGCCGCGTGATAGAGCGCGCCGTGCGGTTTCACATAGCGCACCCGGTCGCCCTCGGCGCGGGCGAAACCGTCCAGGCCGCCGATCTGGTACAGCACCTCGTCGCGCAATTCGGCGGGCGCCACCGCGATCGCGCGTCGGCCGAATCCGGCCAGGTCGCGGTAACCGACGTGGGCGCCGATGCGGACGCCCTTCGCCACGGCCGACGCGCAGGTGCGGCGCATGATCGTCGGGTCTCCGGCGTGGGCGCCGCAGGCGATGTTGGCGCTGGTGACGATGTCGAGCATCGCCGCGTCGTCGCCCATCGTCCACGGCCCGAAGCCTTCGCCGAGATCGCTGTTCAGATCCAGCGCCATGCGCGTCCTTCCGTCGCCATCCATTGTTCCCGGGGTGTGATTCCGCAGACAAGGATCGCAGTCCGGTCCCGGTCGCGGGGTATCGGCCGCCGTCGAGGGCGGATTCGGCGATGGTCGTCGCCGGGCCGGGCCAGTACGCTCGGAGCAATCATGGCCACGTATTTCGACCCGAAGTCCTGGTCACCGCTGTGGGCAGTGGACTTCGGCAAGCGGCTGTTCGAGCAACCCTGGCTGGAGCAGTGGATTTCCTACACCACAGCCTGGGTGGATCCGGTGGCCGATCTGGGCGCGGGCACGGTGACCGCGCTCATGCCCGATGTGCTGCTCACCGTGCTCAGCGAGGGCATCCTGAGCCGGTTCGGCGGCCAGGAAGTCACCGCCACCCTGCTCGGCCATGATCTGACAGCGACCCTCGAGGTGTTGAAGGTGCGTCGCCGCGGCGCGCACTTCCAGACCAAAACGGTGCTCACCGAACTGCATTGGGATCGGCATCCGATCCGCGAGATGACGGTGATCGCACACGGCGTGCGGCTCATCCCCGGCGTGCCGACCAAGGTGCGCACCGCGCAACTCGACGTCGAAGGCACCGTGACCACCGCCGCCCTGGTCGACTGGCTCAATGAGCAGCAGCTGGACTGGAAGCTCTCCCTCGCGCCGGACGGGCTGGTCCGGGCCGTGCACCGGCAGCGGCGGATCACCGCCGTCGCCGACGCCTCGGTGCGGGACAATCTGCTCACCCTCGATGTGCGCCGGGCCGGCTGGTTCGGGGTGCCGATTCCGCGCCGGATGCGCACCGTGCGCCCGATCCGGCTGCCCGAGCTGCCCAACAACGCCCGCGTCGTGCATGCCACCCGCGACGGCGAACTGGTGCGCTTCCGGGTCGAGTTGCCGGAGGTCAGCGGTTCGATCGATCTGGCGCAGATGCGCGCGGCGATCGTCGCGGGGACGACACTGATCGTGTTCTAGACGCGTGCCGGATCAGCCGAGCATCCACCTTACTGCTGGCTCTTCCACCACTCCTGGAGCGCGGCCTCGGCTTCTTCCCTGGTCAGCGGGCCGCGATCGAGCCTGAGTTCCTTCAGGTACTTCCACGCCTTGCCGACCTCGGGCCCCGGTTTCAGGCCGAGCAGTTCCATGATGGCGTTGCCATCCAGATCGGGGCGGACCCGATCGAGGTCCTCCTGCTCTTGCAGCCGCTCGATCCGCTGCTCCAGATCGTCGTAGGTGGCGCGCAGGGCCGCCGCGCGACGCTTGTTGCGGGTGGTGCAGTCGGCGCGCACCAGTTTGTGCAGCCGAGGGAGCAGCTCGCCGGCATCGGTGACGTAGCGGCGCACCGCCGAATCGGTCCACTGCCCCTTGCCGTAGCCGTGGAAGCGCAAGTGCAGGAACACCAGCCGTGCCACGTCTTCGGTGAACTGCTTCGGGTATTTCAGTGCCCGCATCCGCTTGCGCACCATCTTCGCGCCCACCACCTCATGATGGTGGAAGCTCACCCCGCCGCCCGGCTCGTTGCGTTTGGTGTCGGGTTTGCCGATGTCGTGCAGCAGCGCTGCCCAGCGCAGCACCAGGTCGGGGTCGCCCTCTTCCTGGTCGATGGCCTGTTCGAGCACGGTCAGCGAATGCCAGTACACATCCTTGTGCTGGTGATGCTCGTCGATCTCCAGCTTCATGGCGGGCACCTCGGGCAGCACGATCTGGGCCAGCCCGGTCTCGCACATGATGTTGATGCCGTCGATGGGATGGGCGCCGGCGATGAGCTTGTCCAGTTCGGTACGCACCCGCTCGGCGGTGATGCGTTCGATCTCACCCGCCATCTCGGTGATCGCCTGCTGCACCCGCGGGTGCAGCGTGAATCTCAGCTGGGAGACGAAACGGGCGGCGCGCAGCATCCGCAACGGATCGTCGCCGAAGGATTCCTGCGGCGCCGACGGGGTGTCGAGCACGCCGGCGAGCAGCGCGTCCATGCCGCCGAGCGGGTCGACGAACTCCAGCGCGCCGTCGGCGCCGATCTTCACCGCCATCGCGTTGACGGTGAAATCGCGCCGCACCAGATCACCCTCGAGGCTGTCGCCGAAGGTCACCTCCGGGTTGCGGGAGACCCGGTCATAGGCGTCGCTGCGGAAGGTGGTGATCTCGAGCTGCTGATCGCCCTTGGCCGCGCTGACGGTGCCGAAGGCCAGGCCGCCGGTGTCCCACAGATGGTCGGCCCAGCCGCGCATCATCTGCTGCACCTGCTCCGGCCTGGCGTCGGTGGTGAAATCGAGGTCGGTGCCGAGGCGGCCGAGCACCGCGTCGCGGACGCTGCCGCCGACCAGGTACAGCTGGAACCCGCGCGCGGCGAAGAGTTCGCCGAGCGGGGTGAGCACATCACCGAGGCTGCCGAGGGTCACCGCCGCCGCGGCGAGCAGCCTGGTGCGGCGCTCATCGGGCGCGAGCTGCGCGTGATCGGTCTGCGCGGGCAGCTGGGCGGGGTCGGGGCCGGTCGAAACCACGAACGTGAACCTTACCCAGGCGCAGGTTGTCCCGGACACCGCCGTCTCCGCCGGCCGGGGACGCCGCCGCCATGCGCCGGTCTATGGGCGGCCGGGGCGTCGCCGTCGATTAGGATTGCTTGGTGTCCCCGGCCGATCGCGCGAACAGTCGACGCCGCCAGCCCCGGCGCCGAGGTTCGGCCGGAAACGCGGCGAGACCACGCATGCGCACGGTCAAGGAGACTTCCGCCGGCGGCCTCGTGGTCGACGGTCTCGACGGGCCACGTGAACAGCGCAGCGCCGCCCTGATCGGGCGCACCGATCGGCGTGGACGGCTGCTGTGGTCGCTACCCAAGGGCCATATCGAAGAAGGCGAGACCTCCGAGCAGACCGCCATTCGTGAGGTCGCCGAGGAAACCGGCATCCAGGGCGTGGTGGTCGCCGAACTCGGCAGCATCGATTACTGGTTCGTCACCGACGGCCGCCGGGTACACAAGACGGTGCACCATTTCCTTTTACGCTCGGTCGGTGGTGAACTGTCCGACGCGGACATCGAAGTCACCCAGGTGGCGTGGGTTCCGTTGAGTGAGCTCGACTCCCGGCTCGCCTACGCCGACGAACGGCGCCTGGCCGAGGTGGCGAACCGGCTGATCGACCGGATGGAGACCGGCAAGCAATGACGCGTGGACTGCGGATCATCGTGGCGGTCCTGACGATTCTCGGCGCGGTGGCGACGCTGCCGGTGCTGAGCCAACCGCCCGCGGGCGCGCAGCCGAGCGAGTCGGGTGAGACGTCGTCGCCGAAATTCCTCAAGCTCTCGCTGGACTCGGTGACCCCGACCACGGTGACCACCACCAGCGATCCGCTGCTGACCGTGTCCGGCACCGTGACCAATATCGGCGACCGGGTGGTCGACGACGTCAGCGTCCGGGTGCAGCGCGCCCGCGCGGTCGCCGAACCCAGCGGACTGCGCACCGCCCTGCGACTGGACCAGGCCAACTACGACGTGGCGGGCCCGTTCGAGGACGTCGCCGAACGGCTCAGTCCCGGCCAGCGCCGCCAGTTCACGCTGAGCATCGCATTGCGGGCCGACGACACCGGCGCCTCGCTCGACATCACCGAACCCGGGGTGTATCCGCTGCTGCTCAACGTCAACGGGGAACCGGCCTACGGCAGTCAGGCCCGCCTCGACGACGCCCGATTCCTGCTGCCGGTACTCGGCCTGCCGCCCGCCTCGGCCGGCGCGACCGCACCGGTGCCGCCGGCCCCCGCGCCCCCCGTGGCGACCACGCTGGTGTGGCCGCTGGCGGACCGGCCGCGGCTGGTCGCCGGGCGTGCGGGCACCGTGGACGAGCTGCCCGAACTGACCGATGACGAGCTGGCGTCCTCGCTGGCCAAGGGCGGGCGGCTGGAACAGCTGCTCGACGCGTTGGAGACCGTGCTCGGCAGCGATGCGGGCCGGGACAAGCGACTGGCCTCGTCGGTGTGCGTGGCTATCGACCCGGACCTACTGCTCACCGTCGAGGCGATGACCGGCGACTACCGCGTCCTCGCCAGTCCCTCGGACCCGGGCGGAGCGACCAGAGCGGGCACCGGCTCCGACCATGCCCAGGCCTGGCTGGACCGGCTGCGCGCGCTGGCCTCGTCGATGTGCACGGTGGCACTGCCGTTCGCGCAGGTGGACCTGTCGGCCCTGGCCGCGGTGGACGATCCGCAGCTCACCGCGCGTGCGGTGAAGGCGCCCGCCGACGTCGTCGATTCGATTCTGGCCACCCGCTCGGTGCGCGGAGTGAGCCTGCCCGATTCCGGCAGCATCGACACCAGCGCGGGAGTCCTGCTGCGCAGCAATGGCTTCAAGACCGCGGTGCTTGCCGGCAATGCCGTCGCGCTCGCCGACGACCCGGACATCACCTCGGCCCGCACCGGCGTCACCGGACGCACCGCATCCACTCGCACCGCGCGCACCGACCCGGAACCGGGCACCCCCGATATTGTCCGGCTGCCCGGCATCACCCCGCCCGCGCCCGCGGCGCCCGCCCCACCGGCCGCGGCACCGCCGCCGGCCGCGGGGGTGCCGGCACCCCGAGTCCCCGAATCCGCCGACGATCCGGCCCTGCGTGCGGCTACCTTCGACATCTGGTCGGCGACGGCGCTGGCCGCGATGGGCTCCAACCCGCCGACGCCGTCGTTCACCCCGGACCGGGTGCGCTACGAGGTCACCAAGGACTCCAGAACCGCCCGCTTGCAGGATGCGCTCGGTGCGGTTTCGTGGAGCGCGCTCAACCCGCGTCCGGACCGGCCGCGCTCGGCCCTGCTGATGCCGCCGCAGCAGTGGGGCGCCAACCGCGACGAGGCCATCGCGGTCCTGCGCCAGATCGACCTATTGCTCGAGAACAATCTGGCCACCCCGCGCACCTTCGCCCAGCTGCTCGACCAGCCCGCCGACCCCGCGCCCTACCAGGTCGACTATCTCGAGCAGGCGAGCCAGGACGCGGCGCCGGGCCGATTCGTCGCGCCGATCCGGGAACAGGGCCACCGGATCAGCGAACTGATGCGCGCGCTGGTCGAGGTGCCCCAGTCGGCGCCGACACCACAGGAATTCCTCACCCCACTGCGCGACGATCTGGTGCGCGCGCTCAGCCTGTCCGACCGCCGCGGCGAGACCGCGATGGCCGATACCTTCGCCCAGCGCCGGGTGGAGCAGACCACGGTCGCACTGGACCGCATGTTCGGTTCGGTCACCGTGCTGCCGCCGGGCGGGGTGTACACGCTGGCCTCCGAGCAGAGCCCCTTGCTCTTGGTCGCCCGCAACGATCTGCCGGTCGCGGTACGGATCCGGTTCCGGATCGACGCACCGGCCGAGACGAAGATCACCGATATCGGCGAGCAGCAGCTGCCGCCGCGCGGCACCCGCTCGTTCCAGATCCCCACCGAGGTCAGCGACTCCCGTAACCTGGTCATTCCGATTTCGCTTACCACGCCGGAGGGGGTGCCACTCGGCAACGCCACGTCGGTGTCGGTGCGTTCGAACGCGTACGGTCAAACGCTGGCGATAATTACCGCATGTGCCGGGATACTGCTGTTCCTGTTGGCCGGACGCCGCCTGTGGCGCCGGTTCCACGGAGAGCCGGATCCCGCCGACAAGGGCGTCGATCCGGGGATCCGGCGACGGGTGAACAGGTACCGGCGGGCGCGTAAGCGCGCACTTCGGGAGCAAGGACAGCAACAGGAGGTGTAGATGAGCCAGGCCCGCCCGGCGCGCTTCGGCGCGGCGCAGCTCATCACCACCGTCCGGTTCCGCTGTCCGGCGATGCACAGGAGGCATGATGGGCGACGATGATCAATTCGCTCATCAGCGACCCGAGGACCGCCCCGACGGACCACCGGCCCGGCGGGCCCCCGCGGCGCCCTGGGAACGGGGACCGCACGCGGAGCCGACGATGAGCGGTGACGGCGCGGGCCCGGGTGTGCCGCGCATCAGCCGCCCCGGCGAACCGCCCGCCCCCGGCCGTCGCATGCCGCCGCCGCAGCGCCCGGCGCCGCACCCTGGTCAGCAGAGTTATCCCGCCGAACACCGGCCGCCACGGCCCGGTCCGCCGCCCGCGCAGCCGGGACGTCCCGGTCCGCTGCCGCCGCCGCAGCGGATTCCGCCGCGCGGCAGGCCGCCGCAGGGCGGTCCCGATCCCCGCAGCGGGGAATTTCCCCAGCAACGTCCGGTGCCGCCGCAGGGTGGGGGCGGCCCCCGCAGCGGTGAGCTACCCCAGCAACGTCCGATGCGGCCCGCGCCGCCGCAACAGGGCGGGCCCCAGCGTCCGCTTCCGCCGCAGAGCCAGGGCAGGCCGCATCCGGGCCAACCGCAGCGTCCGCCAGGGCCGCCGCGGCACGGCCAACCGCCACACGGCTCCGGCCAACCGCCGCAGGGTCCCGGCCAACCGCCGCAGGGTCAGTCGGTGCCGGGTCAGAGCAGGCCGCAGGGCCGTCCGGCACGGGGTGCCGAGCAACCGCCGCATCGTCCGCCAACGCAGCCTCAGCCGCAGCTCCGACGGCCCGCACCGCCCGAACGGGTGGCGCCACGCGCCGAGTCAGGCCGGCCGAGTACCAAGGGCATGCCGGTCGTGGTGGCCGAGAAACCCGGCAAACCCGAGTCGAAGGAAAGCGCCAACGCCCGGCTGCTGCGCGACTCCGGTTCCATCGCCTTCGCCACCCTGATCAGCCGCATCACCGGCTTCGGCAAGCAGCTGCTGCTGCTCACCGTGCTCGGCCCCGCCATCGCCAGTGCCTTCACCTCGGCCAGCCTGATCCCGAACATGATCGCGGAACTGGTGCTCGGCGCCGTGCTGACCGCGATCGTGGTGCCGACGCTGGTGCGCGCCGAACAGGAGGACGCCGACGGCGGCGCCGCATTCGTGCGCAGGCTGGTCACCGCCGCCTTCGTGGTGCTGGCGACGGCCGCACTGCTGGCGACGGCGTCGGCACCGATCCTGGCCACCCATCTGTTCGTCGCCGCCGACGGTGAGGTGAATACCGATCTCACCACCGCGCTGACGTTCCTGCTGGTACCGGCGATCCTGTTCTACGGCATGTCGGCCCTGTTCACAGCCATCCTGAACACCAGGCAGAACTTCAAACCAGGCGCATGGGCGCCGGTGTTCAACAACATGGTCGTGCTGGTGACGCTCGGCCTGTACGCGGTGACCCCCGGCGAGATCTCGCTGGACCCGGTGCGGATGGGCGATCCGAAGCTGCTGATCCTCGGCGTCGGCATCACCCTCGGCGTCGTCACCCAGGCGATGGTGCTGGTCCCCGCCATCCGCCGCGAGGGCATCGACCTACGGCCGCTGTGGGGTGTCGACGCGCGGCTGAAACAGTTCGGCACCATGGGCGCTGCGATCATCCTCTACGTGCTGATCAGCCAGATCGGCACGATCTTCGCCAACCACATCTCCTCGCAGGCCGACGCGGCGGGCCCGGCGATCTACAACAACGCCTGGGCCCTGCTCCAGCTGCCCTACGGCGTGCTCGGCGTCACCCTGCTCACCGCGATCATGCCGCGGTTGAGCCGCAACGCCGCCAACGACGACACCCCGGCGGTGGTCGACGATCTCTCGGCCGCGACCAGGCTGACGATGATCGCGCTGATTCCCATCGTCGTCTTCCTGACGCTGGCCGGCCCCCAGGTCGGTGACGCGCTGTTCGGCTACGCCCGGTTCGCCGAGGACGCCGAACGCCTCGGCCAGGCGGTCAGCTGGTCGGCCTTCACCCTGATCCCGTACGCGCTGGTGCTGATCCATCTGCGCGTGTTCTACGCCAGGGAACAGGCCTGGACGCCGACCTGGATCATTCTCGGCATCGTCACCGTCAAGATCATCGGCTCGGCGCTGGCGCCGGTGCTGGCCAGCAACGGCGATCAGGTGGTGATGGTGCTCGGCGCGGCCACCGGTGTCGGTTTCACCGCCGGCGCCTTCATCGGCGGGTACCTGCTGCACCGCAGCCTCGGCGATCTGCGCATGGCCAATGTGGGCCACACGATCACCAGGGTCGTGCTGTCCTCGGCGGCAGGCGGCGCGGTGATGCTGATCGTGGACGAGGTGCTCGGCCTGCAGCGGCTCTCCGACTCCTTGCACGGCCCCGGCTCGTTCATCCGGGTCGCGATCACCTCGCTGGTGATGTTCGGGGTGGCCTTCGGGCTCATGCGCCTGGCGGGAATCCCGGAGATCGTCGCCATCACCGTGGCGATCTCGCGCAAACTCGGCATCACCCCGCCGGCACCCGATCTGGGCCTGGACGAACCGGTCGAGGACGAATACGCCACCCAGATCCTGCGCAGGCCCGATCCGTACCTGGCCTACTCTCATTACGACCCCATGGACGCACAGACCATGGTGCTGCCCGTTATCCGCTCGAATGCTGTTGACATCACCGGGGTCGGCGAGTTCCCGTACCCTGTTCGGCAGAGAAGCACAAGTGGCGAATTCGCCGGGGTTGCGACACATCAGGGCGAAGGAGGACCGAGGGTGAGCGACGACGCGGTGGGCGGCGTCCCAGCCGCCGAATCAGCTGCGAACACGGCGGGCGGGCTCTCCACCGACGTTCCGCTCGCCGCGGGGGAGCAGCCCGATTCCGCATCGGCGCACCAGCCGGAGCAGGCCGATCCACCTGAGGTGGATCCGTCCTCCGAGGCCGAGCACGCGGACGACCACACCGAGCGCCACGCGCCGCCACGCGATCCGATGTACGACACCGGCATGCTGCCGGTCCTGCCGCCGGTCGGCGGCGGTGACGGCGGCGGCCCGCGGCGTACCCCGCGTGGCCCGAAGCTGATGCCAGGCGCCTCCGTCGCCGGCGGTCGTTACCGGCTGCTGGCCAGCCACGGCGGAGCGCGCGGCCTGAAGTTCTGGCAGGCGCTCGATATCAAACTCGATCGTGAGGTCGCACTCACCTTCGTCGACGCCGATCAGAAGGCCGCCGACAACTCCGGACACGACGGCCCGCAGGCGATCCTGTCGCGCACACTGCGGCTGGGCCGGATCAATTCGCCAGGCCTCGCGCGCGTGCTCGACGTGGTGCGCGGTAGTTCCGGCGGCATCGTGGTGGCCGAATGGACTCCTGGCCGTTCGCTGCGCGAGATGGCCGATACCGTGCCTTCGCCGATCGGTGCCGCACGCGCGATCCGGGCGCTGGCCTCGGCCGCGGAGATGGCCCACCGCGGCGGCGGTTCACTGTCGATCGATCATCCGGATCGGGTGCGCATCAGTGCCTCCGGTGACGCGGTGCTCGCCTTCCCCGGCACGCTGGCCGATTCCGATGCCCAGTCCGACGTGCGTGGTCTCGGCGCCATGCTCTACGCGCTGATCACCGCGCGCTGGCCGCTGCGGGCCGGTGGCGTCACCGGCAGCGCCGCCACCGTCGGCGGGCTGCGGCTGGCCGATTTCGGTCCCGACGGCACCCCGGTCGAACCGCGCCAGATCCGCCCGGAAGTGCCGTTCGAGATCTCCGCCGTCGCCGTCCGTTCGCTGGAGCCGAACAAGGGCGTGCGGACCGCCGCGACCGTGCAGCACGTGCTGGAGCAGGCATCGGTGGTCGATCAGAAGACCGATTTCATTCCGGTGCTCCGGCTCGGTCAGCGCGCCACCGCCCCCGCCGACGAATCCCTCGCCGACCCGGAACTGCTTGCCGCAGAACGGGAGAAGTCGCAGCGGATGATGTGGATCATGGTGGGGCTCGGCATCCTCACCGCGCTCGTGGTCGGCATCATCATCTGGTGGATGGTGAGCATCTTCGCACCGGGCGCCTCCGACGAACCGCTCAACGAACAGCGCAATATCGGACTCACCACGGCCAGTTCCGCCCCCGCCGAGCCCGCCGCGACGCCCGGTGCGCCCGCACCGAAGGCCGGTGTGCCGGTTCCGGTGACGGGTGTGTCGGTGTTCTCGCCGGAGGGCACTCCGGACAACGTCAGCGGGGTCGGCTCGGTGCTCGACAACAACGCCTCCTCGATGTGGCGCACCGACCAGTACTTCCAGCAGTTCCCTGCCCTGAAGAAGGGCGTCGGGCTGCTGGCGACGCTGCCGAGCCCGGCCAAGCTCACCAACGTCGCGATCAACTCGCCGAGCCCGGGCACCCGAGTGGAGATCCGTACCTCGCCGACCACCTCGCCCACGCTGGATCAGACGCAGTTGATCGGCAGCGCGACCTTGGTCGACGGCGTCACCCAGATTCCGGTGCAGGCCGATCAGGCCGCCCGCTATGTGCTGGTCTGGATCACCGGCCTCGGTAACGCCGACGGGCAGTTCCAGACCTCGATCGCCGATATCCGCTTCGACGCCGCCCGCTGACCCTTCTCGGGAACCCGGCCTCACCAGGCAAAACTCCACCAGGTCACGGCCTGGTCACGGTCCCGCGCGAATCACGGTTCGGTTGCTACCGAATCGTTACCCACGTTATGATTCTGCTCGCGCTCTCAGCAGGGGAGCCTCTCGGGATCAGGCGTTTCGGTCCCTGCATGCTGCGATTTCTTCGGTGCTCGGCCATGTCGGCCGGTCACTGCGATGAGCGCGTTCAAGGGGTTGGCATTGTCGTCGGAATCGAACGCGGGCTTCCGCAGGGGGAGGCCACGAGCCCTCGCGCGCGCCGGATCCCTCGTCCTCGGCGAAGCCACCGACGCCGAACTGCTCCGGGCCCACGCCGGCGGTGCCCCGCACGCCTTCGCCGAGCTGCTGCGCAGGCATAACGACCATCTCTGGCAGACCGCGCTGCGCACCTCGTACACCCGAGAAGACGCCGCCGACTCATTGCAGGACGCGCTGCTGTCGGCGCACCGCACCGCCGGCTCGTTCCGGGCCGAATCCGAGGTGCGCAGCTGGTTGCACGCCATCGTGGTCAACGCCTGCTTGGACCGGATCCGACGCAACAAAACCAGGCGCGCGTTCTCGCTGACGCCGGAGAACATGCCAGAACCGATCGAGGAGCGCGACGATATCGCGCGACTGGAGATGTCGATGGTGGTCGACCGCGCGCTGTTCTCGCTGCCGCCGGACCAACGCACCGCGATCGTGGCCGTCGACCTGGAGGGGTATAGCGTGGCGGATGCGGCGGCGCTGCTCGGCGTTCCGGAAGGCACGATCAAGAGCCGTTGCGCCCGGGCCAGGCAACGGCTCGGCGAACGCCTGGAATTTCTGCGGGATCCAGGGAACCGGATGTGACCCTGCTGCGTCAGTAATAGTGACGAACCACGAGACGATGTAACCGCCGCCTGGCATCCGCCCGGCTGCGTGCAAGGTCGAATGTAAGAACACTTGGAGGTGCGATGGCGACCCGATCCGTTCCGCAGCCTCCGTATTCGGCGGAGCTGCTCGCCGACCTGCACGCCGACAACCTCTCGCGCGAACTGAGCGAACAGTTGTGGCCCGCGGTCCACGGCGATCCGGAGGCCCAGCGGTATCTACGGTCCCTCGACGAGGTCAGCGCACACCTGCGTGCCCTCGGACGCGACGACCGCATCATCCATCCGATGCCCGATGACGTGGCGTCGCGGCTGTGGCAATGGGCCGAGGAACTCGGGCCCGCCGAATCGGATCAGGAACCGACCGCACGGATATCGGAACAACTACCCGTTCGACTGCACGAAACACTCGATACGCCAACCACTTCGGTGGTCTCGCTGGACGAGCGCCGCCGACGGCGGATGCGCGTGCTCACCGCCGCCGCCGCGGCCGTCGCGGTGATCGCCTGCGCGGCGATCGCGGTCACCGCCGTGCGCCAGGACAGCACGGTGAGCCCCACCGCGGCACCGACTACCGCCGACGTGGCACCGAGCAAGGATCTCGATTCCACGGTCGCGCTCGGCGCCCTCGGCCGCAACGACGTCCGTGGCCCGCTCGCCGATGCCACCGAACTCGCCGGATGCGTCGCGGCCGCCGGATACGACCGCACAGTGCTCGGCTCCACCGATATCACCTTCCGTGGTGCGGAGGCGGTGCTCATCCTGCTCGCGGGCACCGCACCGGGCAAGATCACCGCCCTGGTCGTCGAGCCGGGCTGCACCGCGGCCGAGCCCAGCGTGTTGACCGTCACCGACATCGGATAGCCCGCTCACCCGGGGAACAAGTGCGTTTACCCTGTTGTTGACCGACACGTCCCGTTGATGTCTTTCGGAAGGGCCCCATGAGCACGCCAGTTCGCGACCTGATCATCGTCGGCTCCGGCCCCGCCGGCTACACCGCCGCCGTCTACGCGGCCCGCGCGGAACTCCAGCCGCTGCTGTTCGAGGGAACCCAATTCGGCGGCGCCCTGATGACCACCACCGAGGTGGAGAACTTCCCCGGCTTCCGTGACGGCATCATGGGCCCGGACCTGATGGAGCAGATGCGCGATCAGGCCAAGCGCTTCGGCGCCGACATCCGCACCGAAGACGTCGACGCCATCGACCTCAGCGGACCGGTCAAGAAGGTCACCGTGGGCGATGAGACCTTCGAGGCCTACGCCGTCATCCTCGCGATGGGCTCGGCCGCCCGCTACCTCGGCGTCCCCGGTGAGCAGGAACTGCTCGGCCGCGGCGTGAGCGCGTGCGCCACCTGCGACGGCTTCTTCTTCAAGGGCCAGGACATCGTCGTGGTCGGCGGCGGCGATTCCGCCATGGAAGAGGCGACCTTCCTCACCAAGTTCGCCTCCAGCGTCACCATCGTGCACCGGCGCGAGGAGTTCCGGGCCTCGCGCATCATGCTGGAGCGCGCCAAGGCCAACGAGAAGATCCGCTTCGTCACCAACGCTGAGGTCCTGAAGGTCAATGGCGACACCAGCGTGACCAGCCTCACCCTGCGCGACACCCGCACCGGCGAAACCTCCGAGCTCGCCGCCACCGGCATGTTCGTCGCGATCGGCCACGACCCGCGCAGCGAACTGGTGCGCGGCCAGGTCGAACTCGACGACGAGGGCTACGTGAAGGTGGCCGATCCGTCCACCGCCACCGCGGTGCCCGGCGTCTTCGCCGCGGGCGACCTGGTCGATCACACCTACCGGCAGGCGATCACCGCCGCGGGCACCGGCTGCCGCGCCGCGATCGACGCCGAGCGCTGGCTCGCCGAACAGGGCGACATCACCGCCAACACCCTCGACCACGCCGGCCGCCCGGTCACCGTCCCCGCCAACTGATCCGGCGCACCGCGCTATCGCACCACCTCACCTGCTAGAGGAGAACACCCATGTCCGAATCCACCATCACCGTCACCGACGCCACCTTCGCCGATGACGTCCTGCTCAGCGAGAAGCCGGTTCTGGTCGACTTCTGGGCGGACTGGTGCGGCCCGTGCAAGATGGTCGCGCCGGTGCTGGAGGAGATCGCGGGCACCCATGCCGATAAGCTGACCGTCGCCAAGCTGGACGTGGACGCCAACCCGGTCACCGCCAAGGATTATCAGATCCTGTCGCTGCCCACTATGATGCTGTTCGCCGGTGGCAAGCCGGTCAAGCAGATCGTCGGGGCCAAGGGCAAAGCTGCCCTGCTGCGCGAACTCGACGGCGTCATCTGAGATCGCGGCGAACTCCGCCGTAAGGCAACGCACACCGGCGACGCGCCGTAGTATGCCCAGACCCGGAATTGCCGAAATCCGGTCCGGGTCTGAGACAATCGACCGATGCTCCGGTTGTGCGAGGGTGTAACCCATCGCATGAGTGGGTACCCGGGCTGACGGAAGGGAAAGGGCTCTCACGCATGCACCGACTTCGTCACGGCGACACCGGTCCAGCCGTCGCAGAGGTTCGGAGCACCCTGGCAAGTCTGGGTTTCCTGCACGAGCACAACGCCGATGGCGACGACGCGCGTGAGTACTGGAAAGACACCGACGCCACCTTCGATCACCAGCTCGACTCCGCGGTGCGTGCCTTCCAGCAGCACCGCGGGTTGCTGGTGGACGGGGTGGTCGGGCCGGCGACATATCGGGCTCTGAAAGAGGCCTCCTACCGGCTCGGCGCACGCACACTGATCTATCAGCTGTCGGCCCCGCTCTACGGTGACGATGTGGCGACGCTGCAACGCAGGCTGCAAGACCTCGGCTTCTACGTGCACCGAGTCGACGGCTACTTCGGCCCGCACACCCATGACGGACTGACCGCGTTCCAGCGCGAGATCGGCCTGTCCGCCGACGGCATCTGCGGCCCGGACACGCTGCGTTCGCTCGACCTGCTCGGCGCCAGGGTCACCGGCGGCAATCCGCATCGGATCGCTGAAGAAGAAGTGGTGCACCGCGCGGGCCCGCAGCTGACGGGCAAGCGCATCGTCATCGATCCCGGCCTCGGCGGCCCGGACAAAGGCCAGGCCGTTCCGACCGAATTCGGCGACGTCTACGAGTCGGAGATCCTGTGGGATCTGGCCAGCAGGCTGGAGGGCCGGATGGCCGCCACCGGCATGGAGACCTTCCTGTCGCGGCCGTGGGGCGCCAACCCCACCGACGCCGAACGAGCCGAGACCTCCAACGCCTTCGACGCCGACCTGATGATCTCGTTGCGCTGCGCCAACAACCCCAGCTCGTCGGCCAACGGCGTGGCCGGCTTCTATTTCGGCAATTCGCACGGCTCGGTGTCGATGATCGGGCAGGTGCTGGCCGGCTTCATCCAGCGCGAGGTGGTGGCGCGGACCTCATTGCAGGACTGCCGCACCCATCAGCGCACCTGGGATCTGCTGCGGCTGACCAAAATGCCGACGGTTCAGGTCGATATCGGGTATCTGACAAACGAATACGACGCGTCGGTGCTCACCAATCCGCGCATGCGTGACGTCATCGCCGAGGCCATCCTGGTGTCGGTGAAGCGGCTCTACCTACTCGGCCAGGACGACCAGCCGACCGGTACCTACACCTTCGCCGAACTGCTCGCCGAAGAACTCGCCGCGGCCGACCGCGGATAGCCTTCCCAGCTACGAATATGCCCCGCCGGACCTGTTGCCGGCGGGGCAGATTCGTTATGCGGGTCTCGCTCGTGTCAGCTCTTGGTCAGAGACTGAGGATCCGCGTCGGCACCGTCATCGACGCGGCCGCGAGCAGCTGATCGAGCGCGCGCTCCACGTCTTCTTTCCAGCCGTGATCGGAATCGAGTTCCAGCCGCAGCCGGGGGAAGCGGTGATGCGGCGCGACGACCTCGAACCCCGCCTCCTCCAGGAAGTCGGCGTCGATCATGCAGGTTTCCGGCGCACAGCGCGCAGTGGCGCGCCCGGACGGGCGCAGCCGATCACGGACCGGGGTCGCGATGCGTTCCATCAGCGTCATCGACCCCATGGTGCGATCCGAGAGCGCGGTGCTGGGCGGATCGCCCCTGAGCCCGAAGACCTCCAGCGCCCGCACACCACGGCGCATCAGATCGGTCACCACGGCCTGAATCAGCCGATAGCCGATATCGGAGTCCTGATGCGGCGGCTCGGCCCGCAGCGTGGTCAGCAGGATGGCATCCGGGCTGACAGGGGAGGTGGGGAACAGGGTCGCGCGCGGGACGGCGCTCGGCGGAGCGTAGAGCGCGCAGCCGGCGGTGTTCCCGTCGACGGTGGCGATCTGGCCGCAGGAGCCCCATTCCAGCATGACCGTCGACAGCCAGGCTTCCTTCTCGAAGACCGGGTCGCTGAATTCCTGGGAGTCGGCGGCCACCGCCGGATCGATCTCCCAGAACACACAGCGCCGAGCATGCGCGGGCAGTTGATCCAGCCCGTCCAGGGTTAGTGGTGTGACGCTGGTCGACACCGCTCTGCTCAGCCTCCAGCTGTCCGATTCATCCACGCTCACGCCGCATCACTGTCTTCTCGCCAGCAAGAATATGCGATCAAGCGAACCCGCCTCATTCCACGTCACTGTGCTGTTCGGTTCGGGGCTCTGTGCGATTTTCGGGCACCGTCACAGTGACGTTTCGGTGCCAGGCCGAGGGTTACGGGTGCACAGGCTCTGTTTTCGTTATGTTGCGATGTTGTTCTGCTGCATCAGGCCGACAATGCGTTCGAGATCGTCGACCGAGCCGAACTCGACGACGATCTTGCCCTTGCGCTTGCCCAGGCTCACCGTCACCCGAGTGTCGAACGACTCCGAGAGCCGCTCGGCCACATCCTGTAGACCCGGCGCATGCATCGGCTTGCGGCGAGGGGAGGGAGGCGCGGCGTTCTCCGGTTCCCGGTTCGCCAGCGTCACCGCTTCCTCGGTCGCCCGCACGGACATGCCCTCGGCGATGATGCGGGCCGCCAGCACCTCTTGCGCGTCGGCTCCGCCTTCCAAACCGAGCAGCGCCCGTGCGTGGCCGGCGGACAGCACACCAGCGGCGACCCGCCGCTGCACCGGCACCGGCAACTTCAGCAACCGGATCATGTTCGTCACCGCCGAACGCGAGCGGCCGATCCGGTCCGCCAGTTCCTCGTGGGTGACGTCGAACTCCTCGAGCAGCTGCTGATAGGCGGCCGCCTCTTCGAGGGGATTGAGCTGGACGCGGTGGATGTTCTCCAGCAGTGCGTCGCGCAGCATCGAGCCGTCGTCGGTCTCCCGGACGATGGCCGGAATGGCGGTCAGGCCGGCTTCCTGGCAGGCGCGCCAGCGGCGCTCGCCCATGACGAGCTGATAGCGCTCCGGGTCGGATGCCAGGCGACGCACCACGATCGGCTGCATGAGCCCGAACTCGCGGATCGAATGCACCAGCTCGGCCAGAGCGTCTTCCTGGAACACCTGGCGCGGCTGCTTCGGATTCGGTTCGATGGCGTCCGGCGGGATCTCCCGATAGACGGCGTCGCCGGGGGAGTCGAGTTCGGGGGCGGTCGCGGTGGAGTCGGGCACCCGATGCAGGTATGCGGTGGCGGGCTGCAGCGGCCCGGGATCGACCCCGATGACCACACTCGCGGCCGCATCACCGAGACCGGTCGACGCCGGTCCGGTCGGGATCAACGCGGCGAGACCGCGTCCCAGACCACCCTTCTTAGCCTGACTCATCGGGCCTACCCCTTTCTCGTTCCACCGCCACAGGTCCACACGGCCTGCGTCACTGGGCACCTTCGGTGACCGCCGCGCGCTTCGCCGCCGCGCGAGCCGCCATTTCCCGACCGGCATCAAGGTAGCTCATCGCCCCTCGTGAACCGGGATCGTAATCCAGCACCGTCATGCCGTAGCCGGGCGCCTCCGAGACCTTCACGCTGCGCGGGATGACCGACCGCAGCACCACATCGCCGAAGTGGCCGCGCACCTCCTCGGCCACCTGGTCGGCGAGTTTGGTGCGGCCGTCGTACATCGTGAGGATCACGGTGGAGACGTGCAGTTCGGGGTTGAGGTGCGACTGCACGAGCCCGATATTGCGGATCAGCTGACCAACGCCCTCGAGCGCGTAGTACTCGCACTGGATGGGGATCAACACTTCCTTGGCCGCGACCATCGCGTTCACCGTCAGCAGACCCAGCGACGGTGGGCAGTCGATCATCACGTAGTCGATGTCGTAGCCGGCGATATTGGCTTCCTGGATGGCGGCCTTCAGCCTGCCCTCGCGCGCAACCATGGAGACCAATTCGATCTCGGCGCCGGCGAGATCGATCGTGGCCGGAATGCACAGCAGTCGTTCGCTGTGCGGACTCTGCTGGATCGCGTCCTGGACCGAGATCTCGCCGATGAGCAGTTCGTAGCTCGACGGCACACCCGAGTGGTGTTCGACCCCGAGCGCAGTGCT
>NZ_BAFY01000258.1 GCF_000308555.1 Nocardia cyriacigeorgica NBRC 100375
CGACTCGTCGACCGTGGTGAGCCAGCGGTCAAGCCGTTCGATGGTGGAACCGGGCACCCGGCCGCTGCCGTCGAGAGCGTAGGACAGGGTGCCGAGCACCCGGCCGAACTGCATCGGGTCGATCTGATCGAGGATGTTCTGCACCGTGGTGAGGGTGTCCTGCAAGGCGACGGTGCCCTTGCTGGTGTCCTCCTCGATGATGGAGCCCTCTTCCAGGTGCCCGTCGGACTGGCCGTTGTAGACCAGCTCGACCGAGGTGACGGCGAACAGGTTGCTGGGCACCACGCGCGCGGTGACGTTGTCCGGGATGCCGTCGACGTACTCGGGCTTCAGCTCGATATGGACCTGCTGCAGTTCGCCTTTGGCGGCCACCGACACACTGTCGACCGCGCCGACCAGCACACCGCGGAACTTGACGTCGGCGTCCTGCGGCAGGCCGTCACCGGTGGTGGTGAGGTTCGCGGTGACGTTCACCTTGGGAACGAAGTAGCCCTGATAGCGCGCCATTAGGAAACCGAGAATGACAGCGAAGACGACGAGCCCGCACACGCCTGCGATGAGCAGTTGCCGCATGGTGGGCCCGCGCCCACTCGGATCGATGATCATTACCTACCCCGAGATCCGGATGCCGGGGTTGACACCCCAGATTGCCAAGGTCATGAACAGGTCGGCGAAGACGACGACGATGATGCACATCTTGATCGCGCGACCCGCTGCCACACCGACACCCTCGGGTCCACCCGAGGCGAAGAAGCCGTAGTAGCACTGGATGAACGTGGTGATCGCGACGAACACGATCGCTTTGAGCAGCGAATAGAGCACGTCGGTCGGTATCAGGAATTGGTAGAAGTAATGCATGTAGGTACCGCTGTCGGTGCCGCCGATCAGCTGCACGGTGAGCGCGCAGGAGATGTAGGCCATGGCGAGGCCGAGGCAGTACAGCGGGACGATGGTGATCATCGCGGCGATCATCCGGGTGCTGACCAGGTAGGGCAGCGGGCGAATGGCGACCGATTCGAGCGCGTCGATCTCCTCGGAGATGCGCATGGCGCCCAGCTGAGCGGTGAACCGGCAGCCGGCCTGCGCCGCGAACGCCAGCGCCGCCAGCAGCGGGCCGAGCTCACGGGTGGTCGCGAAGGCCGAGATGGCGCCGGTGATCGGGCTCAGGCCGAGCAGGTTCAGCGAGGTGTGGCCCTGGATGCCGACGGTCATACCGCCGAATGCGGACAGGATCAGGATGACGCCGATGGTGCCGCCACCGACGACGAGATTGCCGTTGCCCCAGGTGACGTCGGACAGCAGCCGCCAGACTTCCTTCGGGTACTGCTTGAACGCCAGCGGCATCGAGCCGATCGAGCGCAGGAAGAAGAACACCTGGTGGCCGAGCCGGGCCAGCATGTCCTTGGGCGCGGTGGCCGCGGTGCGGAGCTTCTGGAAGGGCCGCAGCAGGGGCGGCACATAGGTTGCTGACACCGGCTACACCACCGTCGGGGGGAAGAGGGTGTTGTAGACCTGCGTGAAGATGACGTTCACGCCGAACAACATCACCGCGGACATGACGACGGCCGTGTTGACCGAGTTGGCCACACCGCCCGGGCCGCCGCGGGTGTTGAGCCCGGTGTCGCAGGCGATGATCGCCGCGAGCAGACCGAACAGCAGCGACTTGATCAGCGCCACCAGCAGATCCAAGGTCACCGCGAACGAGGAGAAGGTCGCGATGTAGGAGCCGGGGGTGCCGCCCTGGGCGAAGATGTTGAAGATGTAGCCGGTCAGGAAGCCGACGAAGACGACGAACCCGCACAGCAGCACGCTGACGATCATCGCCGCGCCGAGCCGGGGGGCGACCAGCCGCCGCATCGGGTCGACGCCCATCACCTTCATGGCGTCGATTTCCTCGCGGATGGTCCTGGAGCCGAGGTCGGCGCAGATGGCCGAACCGACGGCACCGGCGATCATCAGCACGGTGACCAGTGGCGCGCCCTGCTGGATGATGCCGAGACCGTTGGCCGCACCGATGAACGAGGTGGCACCGACCTGGCCGGCGACGGCACCGACCTGGATCGAGACGATGACGCCGATCGGGATGGCGACCAGCAGCGTCGGTGCGGCGGCGACGCTGGCCATGAACGCGCACTGGCGGATGAACTCGTCGAACGGAAACCGGCGGCGGAAGATGGCGACGACGAGTTCGGTGACGGCCTGTGCCCCCATCGTCATCTGACGGCCGAGGGTTTCCAGCGACTTTTTGGGATGGTCGCGCCAGTAGTCCTTGGTCCACTCGACCGCATCGCTCAATCTCGAACCCGCTGGTGGACTCTTGGTCGACTGCACTGACTAACCCCTCTCGACGTCGGTTTACCTGCCCCGACGACTTGTTTGCTTGACGCACCTTACTACGGAGTAGCGCAGAACACACCATAGACATGTGATTGCGGTCATAGACCGTTGTCACTATGCACGGTGACCACTGAGTTATGGCCGCGGAGTTGGTATTGATCCCAATCTTTCGCGGAAAAGAACTGAAACAAGTTACAGAGTCCCCGCATGTGGGCCGGACTCGCCCCCGGGCCCGTTCCCATTAAATAGGGAAACCGTTCATCGAAAATTGCTCGGATTCAATTCTGGACAGCCGACCATGACCGGACTCGCTTTGTAAACTCCGCTGACAATAATAGAGTCGGTGATAGCAAGGCGCTATTTCGATGGAATGAGACAGCAACAGCGAGATGTATGGAAATCGGCGTCCCGGCGGGCTCGACCCGGCCGATGACGCGCCCGAGCGCAAATACTGACACGATGGGTCTCGCAGATTGATATCGTGCGGGCTTCCGACGTCTGGAGGGACATGTTCAGCAAACTCGCCAAGGCGGCCAACGCCGTCCTCGCCGTCGCCATCGGAGCGGCGCTGCTCGGGACCGGCGCGGGTGCCGCGGGCGCCGCACCAGGGGCGCCGGTCATCGGCGGCGGATCCGGCATCGTCATCGACAATCAGTTCGAGTGCACGGTCACCACGGTCGGCCACGATGCGGCGGGACGACTGGTCGGACTCACCGCGGGGCACTGCGGCGACGCGGGTGCGCAGGTGTACGCCGAGGTGGACCGTGGCTACGGGCCGATCGGCAAGTTCGTCTTCTCCAACCACGAACTCGACTACGCCGTCATCCAGTTCGATCCGAACCGGATCACCCCGGTGAACCGGATCGGCAACGTCACCATCACCGGGATCGGCGCCGCACCGCAGTTCCCGACCATCGTCTGCAAGGAGGGCCGGACCACCGGCAACACCTGCGGCGTCACGTGGGGCGACATCTTCCAGACCAACTACGAGACCTGGGCCCAGATGTGCGTGGTCGAAGGCGATTCCGGCGCGCCGGTGGTCGTCGGTTCCACCCTCGTCGGCATGGTGAACGCCTACCTGGCCATCGCCTGCTTCGGTCCCGAGGTCGGCACCAACCTGACCGCGATCATGGACGACGTCAACGCGCGCGGCGGGACGGGCTCGGGTTTCCGGCCCATCTGATCCACTCCGATAGATCCTTCGGCGAATGAGCGGGCACGAGTGCCCGCTCATTCCTCGTTTCAGGAGTCCGGCGCCGGGAGCCCGATCCCGCGGAACGGCGACTGTCGCGTCGGCGGGACTACAGCTCTTCGACGCACACGACGAACCGGCGCTCCGGGTACACGTACCCGCTGCCGCCCGCGCCGCACGCATCGGCGGAGTCGGCGTCCTGCTCGATCGAGACCACCTTCACGCCGTCGACGGCCGGTTCGGTGCAGTCCACCCGCTTGGGATCCTCACCGCCGACATCCATGCAGCCGCCGACCACCCAGTCGATGTCGAGGCACAGCGCGCCCTGCTCGACCCCGTTGACGGTTTCGGCGTAGTAGCTGTCGGCGTCGCTGACGCATTCGGACCGCTTGGCCACCTTGCCGATCACCTTGTAGTTGGCCGCGCGGCTACCGCAGGAGGCCTGGTCGATCTCGGCGTCGGTGGTGGTGCCGCCGAGGGTGACGCAGTCGCCGATCTCGGCGTCGAAGGAGGTGTTGCCGCCGGTCGGGGCGGTGCTCGTGGTGCTGCGCGGCGCGCGGGTGCTGGTCGGCTCGGAATCGGAGGTCGATTCGGCGCTGCTGGTGGGAGATATGGCGTTGTCGAGCGCGGGTTGCGCGGTACCGGTCACGGTGGTGCTACACCCCGCGGCGAACGGTACGAGCGCCGCGGCGACGGCACAGGCCGCGAGCGCGCGATGGACGAGGGTCGATCGACCAGACACGAAAAGTCCTCCCGAACTTACAACGCCGAACTCACACCCCCATACGAATCCGAAGTCCACACCAGTGCTTGAAATACCTCGAAATGAATACACCACCGCTTCGGCGCGGTCGAGTCGAACGCCGCGCCGCGCGTCGCGCATGCGCCGGGAACCGCCCCCGCAGCAACGATCTCGCCTATGGTGAGGAGGCCGGTGCGAGAGGAGTCGAACATGAAGCTGATCAGCGCGATCGCCTGCGCCACCGCGACCGCCGGGGCCTGTCTCGCGGTACCGGCCGCGGCCTCGGCAAATACCGTGCAATGCGCCGCGGACAACGGGGCAGACGTGATGATCCTCGATGGCGACCACGGCTGCCGCGCGCGTTCGGGGCCGACAGGTAAGGCGCGCTCGGCCGGAGTGGACGGCATCGGCTACGCCATAGCATCGTCGGGCGCCACGGCCGTCGGCATCGGCGCGGCAGGCGGGCTCGGCGCGAGCGAAGGGGTCGGTGGCGTGCCGATCGCCGTCGGTCTCGGGCCCGACGCCGTCGCACTGACATCGCTGCTGCCGGTGGGTGAGGCACCCGGTTCCTCCGCGATGGCGATCTCGCTGGCGCTGGACGGTTCCCGCGCCCAGGTGTTCTCCGCCGACGACGCGGTGGTGTGCCTCGGCGTGGCGGCCTTCGCCTGGAACGCCGGCACCGGCGATGCCTGCCTGGCGACTCCGGTGGGCCGCTGGCAGCGGTCGTGAGCACGGCCGAACCGGCGCGCCGGCTCTCGGCCCCGCGCGAGATGGTGGTCGACCCGCGGTTCATCCGGTTGGCCGACCACTTCTTCGGCATGTTCACTCAGCCCAGCCGGGGCGGCGGGGCGCTGGCGATCTACCTGGACGGCGAACCGGTCGTCGACATCTGGGCCGGCTGGGCCGCCAAGGACAAGCGCTGGAACGGCGAGAACGTCGCGCTGACCTTCTCCACCGGTAAGGGCGTCGCGTCGACGGTGCTGCACCGGGTGGCCGAACGCGGACTCATCGATTACGACACGCCCGTCGCCGAGTACTGGCCGGAATTCGCCGCGCACGGCAAACAGGACATCACGGTGCGCGATGTGCTGTCCCACCGCGCGGGCCTGCACCGGGTGCGCGGGCTGGTGCCGGGGCGCGAAGGCATCCTCGACTACGACTCGGTGGTGCGGGCGCTGGCCGACAGCCCGCCGGACCCGCGGCGCATCCGCACCTCCGGCTACCACGCCATCACCTTCGGCTGGCTGGTGGCCGAGCTGGTGCAGCGGGTGACCGGCGATTCGTTCACCGACGTGCTGCGACGCGAGATCGCCGTCCCGCTGGGGACGGACGAATTCTGGTTCCGGGTGCCCGAATCCGAGCGCTACCGGATCGCCAAGACGTTCCCGCATCTGGCCCCGCCGGGCATCCGCTGGAACACCGCGTCGTCGGTGCTGTCATGGGTGCGGCCGATCCGCGGGCTGGCCGAGGCCGGGATGCCGGAAAGCTTCGACGAGCTGGTCCGCGACCCGCGGGTGCACGATGCGGTGATGCCGGGCTGGAACGGCGTGTTCTCGGCGCGGGCGCTGGCCAGGATGTACGGGGCGCTGGCCAACCGCGGGCAGGTCGCCGGGCTCGGCGCCGAGCGCGGGCGCACGATCCAGTTCTTGAAACCCGAGACCATCGACAAGATCAATCAGGTACAGCCGACCGAGAGCCGCGATTATGTGCTCGGGTTCCCGCTGCGATTCACCCTCGGCTATCACCGTCCGGTGCTGATGACCAAACAGCAGCCGCGAAAGGCGTTCGGGCACTATGGTGTCGGCGGGTCCGGCGCGTATGCCGATCCGCTGCTCGGCATGTCGGTCGCGTTCGTCACCAATCGGCTGGGCAACGCGGTGACCGCGCTCGGTGACGCCCGGCTGGCCCGGTTGGCGGCGCTGGCGCGCAATACCGTCCGCAAGGAACGTCCCGTCGACGATCTCGACACTGTCCACGAATACTGAACCACCGCCGGCCGCCGGCCGTATCCAGCCGTATGGAACCGAGCACCCGCGCCGGGCAGGTGGTGCTGCGCCGGCCGCGCGCGGCGCTCGTCCATGCCGCCGCCGCGGGCGTGGACTTCCAGTGGTATTTCCGCAGACGCCGCGAGCGTGACGGCGATCCATTCCTGCTGCCGTTCCCCGGACTGGGGGAGGCGGTCTTCACCGGCACACCCGAGGGCGCCCGCGAGCTGTTCCGCGCGCCGGTCGACACGCTGGTGCCGCCGCGGCCGAATCCGATCGAACCGCTCGTCGGCACGGCCTCGCTCATCCTGACCGGCGGCGAACGGCATCGGCGCGATCGTGCGCTGCTGGCGCCGGCACTACACGGGACGCGGGTACGCGGGTACGGCAAGCTCATCGCGGAATCGGTGCGCTGCGAGGTGGATTCCTGGCGGCCCGGGACCGTCGTCGACGCGCGCTCGGCCGCCACCGCCATCACACTGGGGGTGATTCTGGACGCGGTGTTCGGGGTAGGTACGCAACATCGGCCCGCCTATATCGCGGCGATCGGTGCATTCCTCGGCAGCTTCTCCGGACCGTTGATGCTGGCGCCGGTCTTGCGCCACGGTCTGTTCGGACTGTCGCCATGGGACCGGTTCGTCGCCGCCCGCGAACGGCTGGATCAGCTGCTGCTCGCCGATATCACAGAGCGACGCGACGTCACGGCAGACGACCAATACGTCGGCACGGCAGGCGAGGACATTGCCTCGACCCTGCTCGGCGCCTGCTACGACGATGGCAGCACGATCTCCGATCACGACCTGTGCGATCAGCTGCGGACCCTGCTCGTCGCCGGTCACGAGACCACGGCCAACACGCTGGTCTGGGCGCTGCTGCGAGTGCATCGCGAACCCGCTGTACTGCACCGGTTGCGCGACGAACTGCGCGACGCGGGCGCCGATGCCGCACCGGAGGAACTGCTCCGGCTGCCCTATCTCGACGCCGTCTGCCAGGAAACCCTGCGGCTGCATCCGGCCGTGCCGATCGTGCTGCGCAGGCTCACCGCGCCGTACACGCTGCGCGGTGCGGCGCTGGCACCTGACGACATCATGGGGGTCGCGATTCCGCTGCTGCACTCCGATCCCGCCGTGTGGTCCGAGCCGGACCGGTTCCGCCCAGAACGTTTCCTGGACCGCCGCTACACCCCGTTCGAGTTCGCGCCCTTCGGTGGCGGTCATCGCCGCTGTGTGGGTGCCGCTCTGGCCGAGACCGAACTGCGCATCGCCCTCGCGACCATCATCGGCCGCACCCGGCTGCGGCTCGCGCCCCCGGCGGATCGCGGCCGCCTGCCACGCGCACTGCCGCGCGGGATCGCCACCGGACCCAGCAGGCGGATCCGGTTCACCGTGCTCGAGTGATTTAGCTCACCACCAGGTTTGAGGCCCGCCGATACCGACCGGCCGGGCCGATCGTCGCACCACCTTCGACTCACCGGTGTGAGCGGCGCGTTTCGACGCACACCGGTACGCGATGGTGGCGGATGCGCAAACGAACAACCGGTGGCGCTTGCCTATGACCGCAGTACCCGGCTGGAAACGACGGCTCATCAACGGTAGGAATGGTCGGCGGAGCGGTAGGTGTGGCCGCCAGGGTCGCCGCCGTCACGGCAGCGGATCCGCGGGTACCCGGTCGGGGCCGCTCCGGGCTCCACGACCCGTCGGTGCGCCGAGAACGATGCGTACGTCGCGGGGAGGCGCAGGTTTCGACGCCGAGCCGTGGGGTGCTCCGCAGGTCCGGTGAGCAGTCACCGGGCCGCTCCGCAGGTCGCGCGCGAACGCGCCGTGCAATCCACGGCGACCGGGTGCGGCCGAGAGATGGAATGGACGAAGAACATATGTATGCCGCCAAGACCACCGAGTCGATGACCACGCGCCGTCGCGGCGCGCACCGGCTCCGCCAGGGCGTTCTGTTGACCGCGGCGATCGCCGCCGCGGGCGCGTTGCTCGTCGCTCCTGCCCAGGCCGCGCCCCACCTACCGTCGGGTTCGGCGGAAATGGCCACCGAACCGGTGCCGCCGCAGGCCAACTTCGCACCGCCGACCCTCAACCCCGGCGAGGGCGAGGTGGTCGGCGTCGCGCAGCCGATCATCATCAACTTCAAGGAGCCGGTCGGCGACCGCGCCGCCGCCGAGCGCGCCATCAAGATCACCTCGTCGAACCCGGCCGATGGCCACTTCTACTGGTTCAGCGACAAGCAGGTGCGCTGGCGGCCGAACGAGTTCTGGCCGGCCGAGACCGACGTCGTGGTGGAGGCCGGCGGCAGCCGCAGCGCCTTCCGGATCGGCGAGTCGCTGATCGCCACCGCCGACGACAACACCAAGACCATCACCGTCACCCGCAACGGCGAGGTGGTCAAGACCATGCCGACCTCGATGGGCAAGCCCGACCACGAGACCCCCAACGGCACCTACATCGTCGGCGAGAAGCGCCGCGAAATGGTGATGGACTCCTCCACCTACGGTGTGCCGATCGACGATCCCGAGGGCTACAAGCTCGACGTCGAATACGCCACCCGCATCTCCAACAGCGGCATCTTCGTGCACGCCGCGCCGTGGTCGGTGGGCCAGCAGGGTGTGTCCAACGTCAGCCACGGGTGCCTCAACGTCAGCACCGAGGACGCCAAGTGGTTCTTCGAGAACGTGAAGAAGGGCGACGCGGTGATCGTGCAGAACACCGCGGGCGGCACCCTGAACCAGCGTGACGGTCTCGGCGACTGGAACTGATCTACCCCTGACACAGCAACGGCGGCGCGTCCCTTCAGGACGCGCCGCCGTTGTCGTATGCGGCCTTACCAGATCTTGACGCGCTCCTCCGGCTCCAGGTACAGGGCGTCACCCGGCTTGATGTCGAAGGCCTCGTGGAAGGCATCGATATTGCGCACCACGGCATTGCAGCGGAACTCCGGCGGCGAATGCGGGTCGGTGGCCAGCCTGCGGATGGCCTCCTCCGGCCTGGCCTTGGTGCGCCACACCTGCGCCCAGCCGAAGAACACCCGCTGCAAACCCGTCAGCCCGTCGATGACCGGCGGCTCGGCGCCGTTCAGCGAAATCCGGTACGCCTCCAGCGCGATCGAGAGCCCGCCCAGATCGCCGATGTTCTCGCCGATGGTGAATTCACCGTTGACGGTGTGCTCGTCGGGCAGATCCGCCGGCGACAGCACGCCGTACTGATCGATCAATGCCTTTGTGCGCTTGGCGAATTCGTCCCGGTCGGCATCGGTCCACCAGTCGACCATATTGCCGTCGCCGTCGTACTTGGCGCCCTGATCGTCGAAACCGTGGCCGATCTCGTGCCCGATCACCGCGCCGATCCCGCCGTAGTTGGCGGCGTCGTCGGCGTTCATGTCGAAGAACGGAGGCTGCAGAATGGCTGCGGGGAAAACGATTTCGTTCATTCCGGGGTTGTAATAGGCGTTGATGGTCTGCGGCGTCATATGCCATTCGTCGCGGTCCACCGGGCCGCCGAGCTTGTTCAGATCCCGGTCCACCTCGAAGGCGTAACCGCGTCGGTAATTGCCGACCAGATCGTCGGCGGCGATCTCCAGCGCCGAATAGTCGCGCCAGCGGTCGGGGTAGCCGATCTTCGGAGTGAACTTCTCCAGCTTGGCCAGCGCGGCCTTCCTGGTGTCCGGTCCCATCCATTCCAGCTCGGAGATATTGCGCCGGTAGGCCTCTCGCAGGTTCTCCACCAGCTCGACCATGCGTTCCTTGGCCGCGGGCGGGAAGTGCCGCTCCACATACAGCTTGCCGACGGCCTCGCCGAGCAGATCCTGCACCAGCGATACCGCCCGCTTCCAGCGTTCGCGGTTCTCCTGGGCGCCGGTCAGGGTCCGGCCGTAGAAGTCGAAGTTCTCGTCCACCAGCGCATCGGTCAGATACGGTGCGCGGGACCGCAGTACCCGCCACATCGCCCACGCCTGCCAATCCGACAGCGCTTCCTGTTCCCAGGTCCTGGCGAAGACGCCGAGGTACTCGGGCTGACGCACGACGAGTTCGGCGAACAGTTCGCCGGCATCCGCGGCGACATTCTCCGACAGCGCCGAACCCCAGGCCTGCCAATCGAATTCGGGATGCTCGGTGCTCAGCTCGGCGAACGTGCGCAGGTTGTAGCTCAACTCGGCTTCACGGCGGCGCACCACATCCCAGTGCCCGGCGGCGAGCTTGCGTTCGAGTTCGAATACCCGGCGGCCCACCGGCTCGGCGGGCAGCAGCCCGGCTACCGCCTCGTCGCCGGCGGCGAGCGCGAACATCCGGTCGATATGGGCGATATAGGCCGTGCGGATCGCCTCGAATTCGTCCTGGCGGTAGTAGGACTCGTCGGGCAGGCCGATGCCGGACTGGGTGAGGTTCACCAGGTAGCGCTGGGAGTTCTTGTCGTCGGTGTCGACGTAGACCGCGAGCGCCCCGCCCACGCCGGTCCGTTGCAGGCTGCCGAGCAGGGCAGCGAACGCGGTACGGTCGGCGACCTCGGCGATGGCCGACAGCTCACCGGCGATCGGCGCGAGCCCGGCCGCCGCGACCCGCTCGGTGTCCATGAAACTGGCATACAGGTCGGCGACCTTGCGGCCCTCGCTGCCCGGCGCACCGCCGGCCTGCTGGATGATGGCCTTCACATCGAGTTCGGCCTGGTCGTAGAGCGTACGGAAGGCGCCGTCGACGGCCCGGTCGGCCGGAATCTCATAGGACTGCAGCCAGGCGCCGTTGACATGCGCGAACAGGTCGTCCTGCACCCGAACGGCCGGGTCGAGGTAGGACAGGTCGATACCGGAGGGACTGGTCAGTTCGGAGGTCACGATCACCAGTATGCCGGTGGGTGTGATGTCTGTGGGGTGAGGTGAAAGCGCACCGATCAGGTTTTCCCGCCGCGGCCGTCAGTACATGTGCATCGACTCACAGGAGGCTCCACATGCGGAAACTGACCTTTGCCATGAATGTGACCCTGGACGGCTACATCGCCGCGCCCGGCGACGACCTCGGCTGGAGCGGTGGTGAGGGGCCGGACTCGTCGGCGAGCGACGAGCTGTTCGGGTGGTGGTCCGACCGGGTGGCGACGACCGGCCTGGCGCTGTACGGGCGCAAGCTGTGGGAGGCGATGAGTTCGCATTGGCCGACCGCCGACCGACAGCCCGGCGCCACACCGGCGGAGATCGAGTTCGCCCGCCGCTGGCGGGACATGCCGAAGGTGGTGTTCTCCTCGACGACCAAGACGGTCGACTGGAACACCCGCCTGGTCACCAGCGACCCGGTTTCCGAGATCACCCGGCTCAGGTCCGAGGACGGCGGCCCGATGGACATCGGCGGCGCGACGGTGGCCGCGGCGGCCATGCGGGCCGGACTGATCGACGAGTACGTGCTGGTCACGCACCCAGTGCTGGTGGGCGGCGGCACGCCGTTCTTCACCACACTGGACAACTGGGTGACCCTGAACCTCGTGGAGACCCGGACATTTCCCGGCGGCGTACTGCTGACTCGATACGAAACGAGGCGATGAGCAGGGGCCGGACGATCGGCTCATGAGGCCGGGGCGCAGCCATTGCCCGCGTGCTGACCGTGCCCCTCGGCCGTGGGTGGATGAGACCGACCGTGCCGGCCTCCCGGCCCTGTGTGATCACAACGTCGGCGGCAGGTCCAGCCAGGGTGTGCCGGTGACGTCGAATCCGGTGAGCTCGGCGATCTTCCCGTCGACGATGTGCAGGACCGCGAGGGCGAACGGCCGGTACTCCCGGTCACCAGGGGTGCGCAGGTACAGCGCGGCGGCAGGCATACGGTTGACCGTTGTGGCGATACCGCGCCAGTCGTCCTTGCCGCGCTGGAAGAGCCCGCCGGCGACCCAGCCGTCCACCGCGTCCTCGGCCGTCGTGATCACGGTGCCCATCTCGGGCAGCATCGCGAAGCGCAGACCGTCGCGCAGCAGGGCGGTCAACGCGCCGAGGTCGTTGCGTTCATGGGCCGCGATGTAGGACTTCACCACGGCGCGCTCGTCAGCCGACAGCTCATGGGTGGCGGGGCCGCGCCAGTCGAGGCGGCGGTCGGGCAGCTGCTCACGCATCGTCACGCGGGCCCGCTGCAGTGCGCTGGTCACCGAGGCTACGGTCAGCTCGAGGGCGTCGGCCGCCGCGGGCGACGGCCAGCCGAGGACGTCGCGCAGGATGAACACCGCCCGCTGCCGCGGCGGCAGGTGCTGGACCGCGACGATGAACGCCAGCTCGATCGTCTCCCTGGCCACCACCGATTCCTGCGGGTCCTCGGGGAGCATCCGGTCGGGGTACGGCTGTAGGTACAGCACCTCGGCGTCCGACAGCTCGGACGGTACCGGGATGCGGTCGTTGCGCTTGTCCAGGAAATCGAGACAGGCGTTGGTCGCGATCCGGTACAGCCAGGTCCGCAGCGCCGCGTCGCCCCGGAACGACTCCCGCTTGTGCCACGCTCGCAGGAACGTCTCCTGCGTCATGTCCTTGGCGTCCTCGTAATTCGCGAGCATCCGGTAACAGTGCACCTGCAGCTCACGCCGGTGCCGCTCGGTGACGAGCGCGAACCTCGCCGCATCGCCGGAGCGGACCACCTCGATGAACGAAGCCTCGTCGGCACCCGGCGGTCCAGCGGTCATGTCGTCGATCCTTCCACCGGTGTGCGGGGACTACCAGAACTGACGACGCGGCCGCGCGCCCGGCGCACCCACGCCGGGCCGTCTCGAAACCTCGTGCCGCGGAAAACGATCGGCGGGCGGGCGGGAAGTCTGTGAGTGAGTTCAAGCGGGCAGGATGATGCGGTCGAACTCGCCGGCGATGGCGCCGTCGAGGAAGGCCTGCCACTCCTCGGGGGTGTAGGTGAGGGTGACGGCGCGGTGGCCGAGACTGGTGTGGCCGTCGTCGGCGGTGTGCACGGTCACGACGCTGGTGGCGGGTCCGCGCCCGGTGACGCTGTCGATGAATGCGGTCCATTCGCATGCGGTGACGGTGATGATGGGCTCTTCGTCGGGGCGGTTGGCCGGGTTGCGGCGGTATTTGCTGTCACGGATGAGCACCGCATCACCATCGAACCGAACCTCGACGCATTGGTTTCCGTTGTTGGATCTGCTCGATGTGAACCAGCCGCCGGCATGCGGCCGGTACTTCGCGGTGGTGGCCATGGGCCGCATCTTACCCGACCACATACCGTCTGAGCAGGGATAATGAGTCTTCTCGCGACAGCGATTGTTCGAGTGCGCGCACATAGGCGAAGCTCAGATCACGGACCTGCTCCGGGTCGTCGACGGCGCCGCCGAAGACCGCGCTCTCGGCCCAGCCGAAGGTGGGCAGCCGCTCGCTGGCGAAATCGATCAGATGAAAACTCGACCCACCGAGCACCGCCCCGGCCGGCGCGGTGAACGGGATGACGCGCACCTCGACATTGTCGAGCTCGGTCATCAGATCCACCAGATGACGCAACTGGTCGGCCAGCACATCCGGCCCGCCGGTCTGCTGGCGCAGCGTGCCCTCACCGACCACCGCGGTCAACTCCACCGGATCGGTCCCGCGCAACCGCTGCTGGCGCTGCAACCGGATCGCCACCAGTTGCTCCACCTGCACCGGCCGGATCATGACATCGGCGCTGATCAGCGCCCTGGCGTAGGCCTCGGTCTGCAACAGGCCCGGCACCACGGAGCTGTCGTAGCTGCGGATGCTCTGGGCGCCGTACTCCATTCCGTAGAGGCGCTGTAGTTCCGGCCCGATCAGCGCCGAGGATTTCGCCCACCAGCCGCGCTGTTTACTCGCCCGCAGCAGTTCGAGCAGTTCGGTGCGTTCTTCCGGCTCCACCTCGAGCTGGTCGAGCACGGGGCCGATGGTGTTGGTGGTCAGCACCCGCCTGCCCTTTTCCACATGTGACCAGTTGGCCGGGGTGAAGCCGACCAGCTTGGCGAATCCGGCCGAGTCGAAGCCGCGCTGTTCGCGCAGCTCACGCAGCCGCAGCACCAATTCCCAGCGGGCAACTGTCGGCGAAACGGGTGCCATGGCAGCCGATGCTACGCCCGGGCAAGTCATCGGCGTGTGACTATTGTCAGCGCTGGTGGCCGGGTCTACTGTCGAGGTCAGCGGTCGATCCCAACCTGTACGAGATCCACCAGCGCCGAGGGCGAGGTTCGTCATGAGTACGTCCCGCACCGATTCCGAGCCGGGCAGCTATCCCGCGCCCCATCCGCCCCGAGATCTCCGCGCCGACTCCGATCCGGTGGCCCGCTGCCGCCGCTACCGCACCGAACACGGTCTGTTCGCCGACGTCGATCAGGCGCTGGGCCGCATCGTGCTCGAAATCGGGGCGGTCGGCGCGGTGGCCATGCCTGCCGTGCTCGGCGAGCGGGTGCACGACCGGCTCGACAGCCGCGGCATGCGCAACGGCCCGATCATCGCCCATCCGCGCTCCTCCCGCTGGACCTTCCTGACCGAACCGGTCGACGACTCCTACCTCGATACCGACCTGTTCGCGGACCTGTTCCGCGAATGCGCGTCGGTGGCGCTGCCGGGCAGCCAGATCGTGCTGCCGTCACCGGCCGATGAACGCAACGGCTACCGGATCTGGATCAATCCGCCGCAAGGCGATTACCGGCCCGAGTTCGGCGATGTGGTGGCCGCGACCAGGGCGGTCGCGGTCAGGGCGCGGGAGTCGGAGTGACGCCGATCTTGTCTTCGATGCGCTGGTTCCATTCGCGTTCGCACTGATCGATCTTGGCCTGATCGTTGCCCGCATTGCTCACGCAGTCGTAGAAGTCGGTGAAGCCGGTCTCTTCGGCGAAGCCCCAGTAGAGGATTCCGGCGACGACGGCGCCGACGATCGCGAGCGCGCCGAGAACCAGCCCGATCCATGCCATGACCGCTCCACCCGCGCGGCCCCGCATCGCCTTGATCACCGCGATCACCCCGAAGATCACCGCGAAAAGGCCGAACAGGACACCGCCGACGACCGTCAGGAAGCTCAGAACGGCCAGGATGCCGAGCACCAGCGCGGTGATCGCCAGACCCTTGCGCTGGGGCGATTCCTGCCAGTATTCGGGCTTAGCGGGGTATTGGCCGGGGGGCGGGGATGGATAGTTGCCGGGAGGAGGCGGATACTGCGACATGGTGGTCCTCTCGGTCGGGCCGCTGGTCGGGCATCGGGTGATCGCCCCTACCGGCCTTCGATGTTAATGGCGCACCGCCCGGGTTTCGGTGCGTCGGCGGCCGCTCCCGGCGCGCCGCCTACGGACCGCCGAGGCGCGCGTGCATCTCCCAAACCAGGACTTCCGAGGGCATCCGCGCGGTGATGCGCTGCCCACCCGAGCGGGTCATCCGCACCGCGTCGCCCTCGTAGAGCGGGCCGACGCCCTCCATGTCGACCTCGCCGCGCGCGATGAACACGTGCAGATACAGCGCGTCGGGCAGCTCGATGACCGAATCGGGACGGCCGGGTTCGGTGGCCGCGAGCCGGGCCACGTGCAGGGCCGAATGGCTGCTGTTGATGGCGATGGCGGTGCGATCGCGATAGCGGGGCAGCCCGGAAGCGACGGTGACCAGGCCGCCGCCGGCCAGCTGATCGTCGATCTCGAGCTGCTGGTAGCCGGGGTCGACGCCGGGCTCATCCGGCAGCACCCACATCTGCACGAAATGGACCGGCTCGTCGTGTTCGGGCCGATTCCCGTCCAGCCGCCAGGAATCGTTCTTCTCCGAATGCATAATTCCGGTGCCGGCGCTCATACGCTGGGCCAGGCCCGGATAGATGATTCCGCTGTGGCCGAGGGAATCCTGATGGACAAGGCTGCCACTCAGCACCCAGGTGACGATCTCCATATCCCGGTGCGGATGGGTATCGAAGCCCTGACCTGGCAGAACTATATCCTCGTTATTCACGAGCAACAGCCCGTGATGGGTGTTATCGGGGTCGTAGTGCTGACCGAACGAGAACGAGTGTTTCGAATCGAGCCACGAGATACGCGTTTTCATGCGGTCGCCGCCGCGATGGACATCAATATGCGGAGTCGTGAGTGTGGACATCGCGGTCCTCCTCTCGGGCCCTGGCACCATCGCCTTTCCGGTCGAAGTACCGCGGGCGCGACCGCAGGCGCGCGATACTCCCCATTCCTTGTAAATTGTCTGCACTCGGCATTTTACGCGAGCGACCAGCGGATGAACGGTAGGTGAGCAGTACCGGCCGATCTGCCGAATCGGTGCGGTGGCGTAACAGAATGTGCCCCAAGGGAACCGGAGGGATGGGCCGGATGCGACCGGAAACACTCGCCCGCGTCGAGCGGCAGCTCCGCACCGAGGCGCACCGCGACGGGATCAGCGACTTCGTGGTCGGCGTCGCGGTATTCCGGGACCGGAAACTGCTGGTCGTGCGGCGGGTACCGGACGATTATCACGGCGGCATGTACGAACTACCCGGCGGTGGTGTCGAAACGGGGGAAAGCTTCGCCGAGAGTGTCGCCAGGGAACTGCACGAGGAAACCGGCCTACGGTTACGCGCGATCACGGATTTTCTGGGCAGCTTCGACTACGCCACCAGAACGAAGGCCCGGGTCCGGAAATTCGCCTTCGTCGTGGAGGCCGAACCCGGCGAGGTCGAACTGGCGCCCGGCGAACACGATGCCTACGCCTGGATCGATGCCGAGGCGCTGGCCGAGCTGCCGATGGCGCCGGATATGCGCCAAACAGTCATCGCACTGGTCAGCACCGGAATTCGCTGACCACACCCCGTGCCGCGACCACGACCGGCCTGCTCGGAAATATCGACGGCGCCTGCTCCGGGTAGCCTCACGGCCGTGTCCAGTGCTCGCCCCGACAACCGCCATGGCGCGGACGAAGCCGGCGAGCCTGCCACCCCCGCACCGCCGATGAACGCACTCGACAAGGCCAGGGCCTTTCGCACCGCCCTGCGGGAGAGCCCAGGTGTGGCGCGCCTTGCGCTGGTCCGCTTCACCGGCCAGTTCGGTGACGGCATGTTCCAGGCGGCGCTCTCGGGTGCCATCCTGTTCAACCCTGAACGCGAGACCGATCCGGTGGCGATCGCGGCCGGTTTCGCGGTGCTGTTGCTTCCGTATTCCTTCATCGGCCCGTACGCGGGCGCGCTACTGGACCGATGGGACCGGCGCACGGTCCTGCTGGTGGCGAATGCACTGCGCGCTGTGCTGATCGGCGTGGTGAGCCTCGGTCTGCTGGCCGGGATCGGCGAAACGCCGCTGCTGTTGCTAGCGCTCGCGGTGGTCGGTATCAGCAGATTCGTGATGGCCGGCGTCTCGGCCGCGCTGCCACGGGTGCTGGCGCAACGCTGGCTGGTGCCGACGAATTCGGTGCTCGCCACGGTGGCCTCCGGTTGTGCCGGGGTGGGTGCGGCGGCGTCGGTCGCGGTGATCGGGCTGATCGGCGCGGGGGATACCGGATCGGCGGTCGCGGTAGGGGTCAGTGCCATCGGTTCGGTGGCCGGCGGTGCGCTGGCGACGGGATTCGCGGTGCGCGCGCTCGGCCCGGAAGCCGGCGTCGCCGCGCGCACCGGCGCTGTGCGCGCGATCGCTACGGGACTGCGCACCGGCGCCCGCGCGGTCTGGGAATCGGTCCAGGTCACCACCGCGATGATCGGGATCGGCACGCACCGGGTC
>NZ_BAFY01000257.1 GCF_000308555.1 Nocardia cyriacigeorgica NBRC 100375
TACATAGATACCCACCGCCGACACCGCGAAAAGCAGCGCGACGATAAGCCATTCGACCCAGTCGTGCGGCCGCAATCTGCGGTACAAGGGGTGGGTGTTTTTCAGCCCACGATCCACAAGTTGTTGTCTACCCGTTATCTTCGGAAGTCAAACACCAGGTAGATCGCGGGCCGGTGCGCACTCGATGCTAGGGACTGGCGGGCCGGTCGAATTCACCGTCCTGCACGCCCGCGGTGAAGGCGGCCCATTCGCCAGGGGTGAATACCAGGGCGGGGCCGTCCGGGTTCTTGCCATCCCGCATGCCGACGTGGCCGTCGGCGAGCAGCGCTATCTCGACCGCGTCGCCGTTTTCCCCTTCGCCCGCGCGCAGCCAGGTGGCGCCGGACAGGTCGATGTCGGCGCCTTTGTCGATACTCATGCCAGGAACTCCTTCGCCAGCTGCCGCAGCAGGTGCCTACTCGATGGACCGTCCAGCGCAGAATGCCGGAGGTTCTCGTGCGCCCGATGGTACCGGCGCACGTCGGCCGGGCGTTCCAGATACAGATCCCCGGTCAGCCCCTCGGCGTGCACCACCGGCGGCTCCAGCGGGCGCCCCGATCGGTCGACGCCGAATTCGAGGATGGTGAACGCGCCGGTACCGACCCCGAGCGGAACTCCGGCCGCGAACGGCAGCACCCGCACCGTGACGTTGTCCCTGGTGCCCGCATCCGCCAGATGCCGCAGCTGACCCGCCATCGCCTTGGCGCCACCTACCATCCGGCGCAGCACCGCTTCGTGCACGATCACATCCAGCGTCGCCGGCGCGACCCTGCGGGTGATCAGCGCCTGTCGTTGCAGCCGCAGCTGCACCCGCTTGTCGAGTGCGGCCTCGTCGTCGCCGGGATGGGCGAGCCGATACAGGGCCCGCGCGTATTCGGCGGTTTGCAGCAGTGCAGGGACGAGCTCGGGATGGTAGGCGGTGACGGATTCGGCCGCGGCCTCCAAACCCACGTATACATCGAAGGTTTCGGGGATCACGTCGCCGAAGGCGTGCCACCAGCTCGGGGTGTCGGCCTGCTGGGCCAGCCCGGCCAGTCCCTCGGCGAGCTGATCCGGGACACCGTAGATCCGGCACAGTTCCCGGATATCGATGGTGCGGATCCGGTCGGCCTGACCCTTCTCCAGCCGTTGCAGGGTGCTGGCGCCCCATTCCATCAGCCGAGCCGCCTGGGCGATGGTCAATCCCGACTGGGTGCGCATATCGCGCAGATACCGGCCGAGCTGCCGCCGCGGCAGACTCGTGGATTTGCTTCCCGAACTCACCGAACCAGCTGGCACCGCATGCTCCGTTCTGCTCTGGGATCAGCCCAGCGCCGTCGATCCGGAGGAGCCATGCGTGCGGTCCCCCGTCACACTTCGCCTGGGCATTGGGATCTTTCGTCCACTATGGGCAATCCTGCACTCCAGAACGGATCTTGTGCTGGGTATTCGCGCGAAAAGTGGGTAGATCCGGAAACTACGCCTGCGGGGGCCGCCCGGATGGTGTGCTGGAAGTGTGCCGGGCCGGAAAATCGCCTCGCACAAGGGGAATCACGCAGGACTCCGAAGTCTAGTACGAGGTATCGCACGCAGAACGGGGAGAGTCATGACAGAACACCTCACCGAGTCATCGCCGGACGCCGGCGACCTAGCCGCTCCCGGTGCCCAGCGCACCGCGTGGACGGAGGTCGCGCAATGCAGCTGACCAACCTCAATATGCATGTCGCGTCGCTGCTGGCATGCCGCAACGATCCCGGTGTCATGACGACCGAACAAGCCCATGCGGCAATGCAGTTGCATCTGGACTGCACCGTCGACGAATGCCGGGTACGGCGGCGCGCGCGGGCGACCCTGGTGGAATCGGGCCGGTGTGTGCTCGACGATCGAGCGCTGCGGTAGTGAGGGGGCAGCGCTCGATCACCGGTCGGTGATCAATGCCAGGAATGATCGGTGATCGGGGTGCGCGGACCGAACTTCGGTTTACGGGCCTGACCACTGATCGACAGCAGCCGCACCGAGCGATAACGGTGCGGCCGTAGCGGTTCCAGATATTCCACCATCGCGGCATCGTCGAGCGGGCGCCCGAGCAGGGTCCAGCCGACGATCGCCGCGAGGTGGAAATCTCCCACCGACAGGGCGTCGGCATCGCCGAATGCCCGCTGCGAGATCTCGGCGACCGTCCACTCGCCGATCCCGGGCACGCTGCGCAGCAGCTTCGCCGCCGCGGCGGGCGCCAACCCGCTGCCACGCTCGAGCGAATCGGCCACCCGGGCCGCCCGCACGATGGTCTGCGCACGCTGCGGGCCCACGTTCGCGCGGTGAAAGGTCCAGGAAGGGATGCGGCGCCAGCCGTCGGCGTCCGGGGCCACCCGCATCCCGTCGGGCGCCGGGCCCGGCGGACGGCAGCCGAACTGCCGCACCAGCCGCCGCCACGAGGCGTGTGCGGCGACGGTGTGCACTTTCTGCTCCAGCACAGCGGGTACCAGCGCCTCGAATACCAGCCCGGTCCGCAGCATGCGCAGGCCCGGATGGCGGCGATGCGCGTCGGCGATCTTGGGGTGTTCGGGCGCGAAACCGGACACATCCTCGTCCAGGCACAGCATCCAGGGCAGCCGGTCCAGGAACTCGTCCGCACCGGGGCCCCACGCGCGGGCCTGCACGGCGCAGGGGCCTGCCTGGACCAGCCGGTAGGTGACGGGGCCGGTGGGCATCCGGGCGGTGAGCCAATGCGCTCCGTCGCGGGTCAGCTGATAGCAGGGATCGCCGGGGCCGCGGCGCAGCGGTGAGATCGTGTGCGCGAGATCGATAGGTCGCTCGGAGGTGACAGTGCGGACGGAGCCGAGGCAGCCGGCTTCCGATTCGACCCTCGCGTCACGCACGGGTTCATTGTGCTCTGCGGGCCCGGTGCGTCCGTTGTGAGGGGTGCCGCACCGTTGAGCGGCGGCTCCCTATCACGATCCGATGACGGCATAGCCGCAGGTAAGGAGCGGTTTGTAACAGATTCGGAATATCCGACGATAATGGCGGCGAATCGGCAAACAGCTGGCAGTCGCCACTACGGAGGTTTTCGACAATGATCACCAACGCGCTCAACTGGTTGCTCAACGCCTGGGGTGGAGTGTCCGCGGGCAGCTCCGGCTACCAGATTCCGCCGGGCACCCTGCCTTTCGGCAGCTGAGCCGTACCCGGCGGCACCGACGCGTCCGCGAGCACCACGAATCTCGCGTGCGCGTCAGCGCCGGTCGCCCAGAATGAGCTGGGCGAGATGCCTGCCCGGACGTCCGGCCAGCTGCGCGGCCTGCGTCCGGCAGGAGAAGCCGTCGGCGATCAAGATCGCATCATCGCCCGCGTGCCGCAATGCCGGTAGCAGACCGTTTTCCGCCACCGCGACCGAAATGTCGTAATGGTCCTTCTGCATTCCGAAGTTGCCGGCCAGACCACAACAGCCGGTGATTTCGGTCACCGCGACACCCATTCTGGCTAATATCCGGCGATCGGCTTCGAAGCCGAGAACCGCGTGCTGGTGACAATGCGGTTGCACCACCACCGACTGCCCGGAAAGGTCGGGCGCTATCCAGTCCGGTTCCGCGTCGAGGAACTCCGCCAGAGTGCGCACCGCCGCCGCGGTCGGCTTCGAGCGTGGATCGTCGGGCAGCAGTTCCGGCAGGTCGCAGCGGAGTGCGGCGGTGCACGAGGGTTCGAGACCGATGACGATGCCGCCGGCGCGCACATGCTCATCCAGCGCGTCCAGCGTCCCCCGCAGCCGCTTCCGGGCACCGTCCAGCTGACCGGTACTTATCCAGGTGAGCCCGCAGCACACCCGTCTTTCCGGGATGCGAACGCGATAGCCGAGCGATTCCAGCAGCCGTACCGCCGCCACAGCGATGTCGGGATCGAAGGCCTCGGTGAAGGTATCGATCCACAGCATCACCTCAGTGGAATCACTGGAATCGCCCCGTGACCGTTGGCTGTCCCGCCAGATCCGCCGGAAGCCGCGCGCGGCCAGTCGCGGGACCTCCCTGCGCGGGTCCATTCCGCCGGCCCGAAGCCCGAAGCGGCGCAGCGGCTCGGCTCGCGCAGCGGCATTGGCCAGCCGCGGCGCCCGTCCGGCGGACGCCAGCCAACGCGGCAACCAGCCCAGCGTGTAGTGATCGACCGGCCGAAGACGACGCCGATAGCGGCGATAGAGCGCCTCGGATTTGTAGGTGGCCATATCCACCCCCGCCGGGCAATCCGACCGGCACGCCTTGCAGGACAGACACAGCTCGAGCGACTGCTCCACCGCCGGCGACGACCACGGCAACGCGCCGCGCACCACCTCCTGCAACACCCGGGCGCGCCCGCGCGTGCTGTCCTTCTCATCGGCGGTCGCGAGGTAGGACGGGCACATGAAACCGCCGCTCGCGCTGCTGTCGGCGCGGCATTTGCCGACACCGACGCAGCGGTGCACGGCCGTACTCAGATCACCGTCGTCGTGCGGGTAGGAAAAGCCAACGCCTGCGACCTTCGGCAGACCGGCCAGCCGCAGGTCGTGATCGATCGGCGCCGGATCGACGAGCACGCCGGGATTCAGCACGCCCGCCGGATCGAACAGGGCCTTGAACTCGGCGAAGGTGCGCAGCACTTCGGGGGAGTACATGAGCGGCAGCAGTTCCGAGCGGGCGCGGCCGTCGCCGTGTTCGCCGGACAGCGAGCCGCCGTAGCGCACCACCAGCTCGGCCGCGTCGTGCAGGAAGGCCCGGAAACGTTGCGGCGCATCGGCGATCGGCAGGTCGAGGCGCACGTGGATGCAGCCGTCACCGATATGGCCGTAGAGCAGGCCGTCGACCCGGTGCTCGGCGGTGAGGGCGCCGAAGTCGCGCAGGTAGGCGCCGAGATGTTCCGGTGGTACGGCCGCGTCCTCCCAGCCGGGCCACGCCGGGCGACCATCGGGGGTGCGGCCCGCGAGGCCGGCTCCGTCGGCGCGGATCCGCCAGAGCGCGGCGGCGACAACGGGATCGGTGACGATCGTGCTGTCCAACGCACCCGCCGACCGGCACAGTGTGGATGCGGCCGCGACCGCCTCCTGCGCGGTGTGACCGGCGAGTTCGACGAACAGCCAGCCGTTTCCGCGCGGCAGGTCCGGCACGGTCCCCCGATGGGTGCGGACGATATCGACGAGCCGGGCATCGATGCCTTCCACCGCGATCGGCCCGCACGCGGTGACCGCGGCGATATCGTCGGCGGCGGTGGCCATATCGGGGTAGCCGAGAACCACGAGCACCGTCGCGGACGGCAACGGCACCAGATCGACGGTCGCCTCGAGTAGTAGCCCGCAGGTGCCCTCGGTGCCGACGAAGGCCTTCGCGATCGACGAACCCCGTTCGGGCAGCAGATGTTCCAGGCCGTATCCCGACGCTTGTCGCTCGAACCGGCCGAGATCGGTGCGCAGCACGGCCAACGCGTTTCGGGTGAAATCGGCGAGCCCCGGTAGCGCCGTCAGGTCGTCCGACAGCCGCCGTTCGGTGCAGGTTCCATCCAGAACACGCAGCTCACGCACGGTATCGGAGGTCCGGCCCCAAGCCAGGGCATGCGGGCCGCAGGCATTGTTGCCGATCATGCCGCCGAGGGTGCAACGGTTCTGCGTCGACGGATCGGGCCCGAACCGCAGCCCGTGCGCGGCGGCCCGGCGTTGCAGCTGCGAGAGCACGAGTCCCGGCTGCACCCGCGCGGTGCGGGTTTGCGGATCCAGCTCGAGTACGGCATGCAGGTACCGGCTGAAATCGAGCACGATGCCGGGCCCGATCGCATTGCCCGCCACCGATGTTCCGGCCCCACGCGCGGTCACCGGCAGGCCCTCGGCGCGCGCGAAATCCAGCACGGCGGCCACATCGCCGTCCTCGCGCGGGAACACCACCGCCTCGGGCAGCACCCGATAGTTCGACGCATCCGAGGAATATTCGGCGCGCCGCCGCTGCGATACGTCGACCTCACCGCCGATCCGGCGGCGCAGCGCCCGCGCCAACCGAACCCGTCCGCCGTCCTCGTCGGTCACGCCGTCCAGCCTAGGCGGCTACCTCGCCTGCGCCCGATCCAGCGCTGCCAGCGGCAACAACGCCTCCACTCGGCCCGGCGCTCCCAGCGGCAACAACGCCTCCGCCCGATCGGGCGCGAAATCACCTCTCGAAACAACTTGCTCTCAACCTTTGTTGAGGTCTTAGTGTCGGTGGCCTGAGGTTGACTGGCGGGGAGTGGAAGGACGTGTCGAGGTGAGCATCGAATCGGTGGCCTGGAACCAGATGTACCGGCGGATGAACGCGCCGAAGGAGCAGCGGCCGTTCAGTATGGCCACGGCTCGGCGGATCCTGCGCTTCGCGGCACCGCATAAACGTCGGCTGGGCGTGTTCCTGCTGTTCAGCGTGGTATCGGCGCTGTTGGCGGTGGCTACGCCGCTGCTGGCCGGGCGGGTGGTGAACGGGATCGTCGACGGTGCGGCGCCGCGCGTGGTGGTCATCCTTGCACTGGCCATCGGCGGGCTCGCGATCGTCGACGCCGGCCTCGGCCTGGCGATCCGGTGGCTGTCGGCCCGCATCGGCGAAGGCCTGATCCTCGACCTGCGCACCGCCGTGTTCGACCACGTGCAGAAGATGCCCATCGCCTTCTTCACCCGCACCCGCACCGGCGCGCTGGTGAGCCGGCTGAACAACGACGTGATCGGCGCGCAGCGCGCGTTCAGCGACACTCTGTCCGGCGTGGTGGCCAATCTGGTGACGGTCATGCTGACGCTGGTGGTGATGATCCAGCTGTCCTGGCAGATCACCCTGCTGGCACTGCTGCTTTTGCCGGTGTTCGTGATCCCGGCCCGCCGGATGGGCGATCGGCTCGCCGATATCCAACGCGAGGCCGCGGGCCTGAACTCGGCGATGAGCACCCAGATGACCGAGCGGTTCTCCGCACCGGGCGCGACGCTGGTCAAACTGTTCGGCCGCCCGCACCAGGAGTCGGCGGAGTTCGCGCTGCGGGCAAAGCGGGTGCGCGATATCGGAGTGCGCACCGCCATGCTGCAAACCGTGTTCGTCACCTCGCTCACGCTGGTCTCCGCACTGGCGATCGCGCTGGTCTACGGCCTCGGCGGCTGGTACGCGCTGGCCGGGCGGCTGGACGCGGGCGCTGTCGTCGCGCTGTCGCTGCTGTTGACCCGCTTGTACTCGCCGCTGACGGCACTGGCCAGTGCGCGCATGGAGATCATGTCCGCGCTGGTGAGCTTCGAGCGGGTGTTCGAGGTGCTGGATCTGAAGCCGCTGATCGAGGACGCGCCGAACGCCGTCCCGGTCCCGGAGGGCCCGGTCGCCGTGGAGTTGCGAAATGTGCGCTTCGGCTACCCGTCGGCGGACAAGGTGTCGCTGGCCTCGCTGGAGGAGGTCGCGACGCTGGACACCCGCGGTGGAGTGGAAGTGCTGCACGATATTTCGCTACGCGCCGAACCCGGTGAGATGGTGGCGCTGGTCGGTTCGTCCGGGGCCGGTAAGTCCACCATCGCGCAGCTGGTGTCGCGGCTTTACGACGTCGACAGTGGCGCGGTGCGGCTCAACGGGATCGATGTGCGTGAGCTGAGCACCCGGTCGATCCAGCAGGCCGTCGGGCTGGTGACCCAGGACGGGCACCTGTTCCACGACACCATCCGCGCCAACCTGCTGCTGGCCCGGCCCGAGGCCACCGAGGCCGAGCTGTGGGACGCACTCGAACGGGCGCGGCTGCGCGATCTGGTCGCGTCGCTGGCCGACGGGCTCGACACCGTGGTCGGTGAGCGCGGTTACCGGCTCTCGGGCGGCGAACGCCAACGGCTCACCATCGCCCGGTTGCTGCTCAAGCAGCCCCGCGTGGTGATTCTGGACGAGGCCACCGCCTCACTGGACTCGACCTCGGAGGCCGCGGTGCAGGAGGCGCTGGCCGAGGCGCTCGAGGGACGCACGGCGCTGGTCATCGCGCACCGGCTGTCGACCATCCGCGCAGCCGACAAGATCGTGGTGCTGGAGGACGGACGCATCGTCGAACGCGGCACCCACCCGCAGCTGCTGGCCGCGGGCGGGCGGTACGCCGAGCTGTACCGGACGCAGTTCTCCGAGGAGCCTGCCCCGGTCGCAGCCTGACGTTGTCTGGCCGCCCGACAGGCGGGAGTCCGGCGCAGCTGGTGGTAGTAGCAGCAGGCATCGGCGCCGCAGGGCCGGCCGCTCGCTGCCCGATATCGAGGAAGGGCCGGCCCGACAGCCGCGCGATCAGAACTCGCCGGCGACCCCGAAGACCGTGCGACCCGAATGGGTGCCGTCCTTGATCGAGCGCAGCACCCGCTCGGCTTCGGTGACCGGCGCGAAGTTCTCGATCTCCGACAGATGGCGCGGGCGCAGCTCGTTGGCCAGCCGGCGCCACAGCTCGCGCCGCTTCTCGATCGGATGGTTCACCGAGTCGATGCCGAGCAATGCCACATTGCGCAGGATGAACGGCATCACGGTGGTCGGGATCTCGGTACCGCCGGTCAGGCCGCTGGCCGCGACGGCGCCGCCGTAGCCGATGGCGCTGAGCACATACGCCAGAGACGCCCCGCCCACGCTGTCCACCGCACCGGCCCAGCGGGCCTTGGACAGCGGCCGGACCTTCGTCTCCGGTTCCGGAAGGCGGCCGATCACCTCGTTGGCGCCGAGTTCGGCCAGGTGATCAGCGGCATCGGTCTTCCCGGTCGAGGCGATCACCTCGTAACCGAGGCCGGACAGGATGTCGACGGCCACGCTGCCGACCCCGCCGGTCGCGCCGGTCACCAGGATGGCGCCGTCATCAGGAGTCAGGCCGCGGTCGAGCAGCGCCTGCACACTCAGCGCCGCGGTGAACCCGGCGGTGCCGAGCGCGGCGGCGTCTCGGGTGGAGAGGCCGTCCAACTTCACCACCCATTCGGCGGGCACCCTCGCGTATTCGGCGAAACCGCCGTGGTGCGAGACGCCGATCTCGTATCCGTGGGCCACCACCTGATCGCCGGGCGCGAAATCGTCGGATTCGGATTCCACCACCTCACCGGCGAGGTCGATACCGGGGACGATCGGGTAGTTGCGCACCACGCCGCCGCCCGGGGTGATCGCCAGGCCGTCTTTGAAATTGGCGCTCGAATAATGCACCTTGATCGTCACCGCACCCGGCCCGAGGAACTCCGTCCCGACCTGCTGTCGCGCGAGCACGACGCCGCTGTCCGATTCGTGTGCCACCATCGCCCAGAATTCCATGAGCCCGAGCATACGAGCGTGCGGCTGCCGAGAGGTCAGACCGGCTCCAATTCGAGGCGGACGCCGAGCAGCCGCACCGGACGGTCCAGCTCGAAGCGGTCGATGATGCGCAGGGCGGCGTCGATGATCGCGTCGCGGTCAGTCGTGGGTTCGGCCAGCTTGGACTGTTTGCTACGGGTGTAGAAGGTATTCGTGCGCACGGTCACCGACACCCGGATGGTGATCCGTCCGGCTCCGGCCATTTCGTCGGCCACCTCGCCGGCCAGCCGCGCGACCTGGGCGCGGATCTCCTCGCGTTCGGTGAGGTCGTGCGGGAAGGTTTCGGATTTGCTGCGGCCCACCGGGATTCGCGGCTCGGTGACGACTTCGGTATCGCCCGCACCTTTACCCAGCACCCCGAGGTACGGGCCGGTGGTCGGGCCGAACGCCTCGGCCAGGCGGTGCCGATCCGAGGCCATCAGGTCACCGACCGTCACGATGCCGAGCTCGGCCAGCCGGGCGGCGATCCGGTTGCCGATACCCCACAACGCGCTGGTCGGGCGGTGCGCCATCACCTCGGTCCAGTTGCCGGCGGTGAGCCGGAACATGCCCGCCGCCGCGCCCGCGCCGGGTTCGGCGGAATCCTTGCCCGAGGATTTGGCGAAACCGGTGGCGAGCTTGGCGGTGAGCTTGTTGTCGCCGATGCCGACCGAGCAGCTCAGCTCCAATTCGGCGATGGCGGCGCGGATTTCGCGGGCCAGGGCCTCCGGATCGTCGGTGTCGGCGGCCAGGAAGGCCTCGTCCCAGCCCCAGACCTCCACCGGACCGAAAGTCCGCAGCAACGCCATGACCTCATCGGAGGCCTCCTCGTAGCTGGCCATGTCCAGCGGCAGGAACACGCCGTCCGGACATTTGCGCACCGCTGTTCGCAACGCCATGCCCGCGCGCACCCCATAGGCTCGCGCCGGATACGAGGCGCAGGTGACGACCTTGCGTGGCTCCTGCGGATCCCCGTTCCCGCCGACGATCACCGGCTGTCCGCGCAGCTCCGGATGACGACGGAACTCCACCGCCGCCTGGAATTGGTCGAGATCGACGTGCAACAGCCACCGGGGCATATGTCCGTCTTACCGCACGGGTATGACTGCCGGCTCCGGCCGCGCCGCGGCGACCCGGCAGATCGCCGCGCTCCACGGCACCCGTCAACCGTTGCGGTGAACGGTTTTACGGTGTAAATGTGTGGTTTGTAGCGCTGCCGCCGACCTCGCACCCACCGGCCGCGGCAACGACCAGGAGGGATCCGCCGGATGACCATTCCCGAACTCGGTATCGAACAAGCGCGGCAGGTGCTCGCCGCGCAACCGTTCGCGCAGCTGGTCGGCACGGAGCTGACGGCGTTCGGAGGCGGCGCGGCGACATTGGTGATTCCGTTGCGGGAGGAGCTGGGTCAACAGTTCGGCTTCGTGCACGGCGGCGTGCTGGCTTATGCCGCCGACAACGCGATCACCTTCGCGGCCGGCACCGTGCTTGGCCCCAATGTGCTGACCGGCGGTTTCACGGTGACCTACCTGCGGCCCGCGAACGGGAAACGGTTGCGGGCCGAGGCGAAGGTGACCGGTGCGACGCGACGGCAAGCCGTGGTCGGCTGCGAGATCTACGCCGAAGGCGACGATGGTGAGCCGGTGCTGTGCGCGGTCGCGCAAGGCACCACCCGCAGCGTCGAGCGGGAGCTCGGCAACGGCGGCTGAGCTAGCGGGCCAACAGTGCGCGCAGGGCGCGGGTGATCTCCTCCGGCGCCTCTTCGGCCATGAAATGGCCCGCGTCGAGCGTGCTGTGGTCGAGATCGACGGCCCAGTTCCGCCACAGCTGCGCGGCGTCGAACCCGAGTGCGGCGCCCCAGTCCTGCTGGATGACGGTGACCGGCATCCCCAGCCGGTTGCCTGCCGCCCGGTCGGCGCGGTCGTGTTCGATATCCACCCCAGCGCTGGCGCGGTAATCGGCGACGATCGACGGCACCGCCTCGCGCGCGGCACGCAGATACTCGGCGCGGATATCGGCCGGGATGGCGTTGGTATCCCGCGTCCAGATGTCGAGGAAATACCCGAAGAACGCGTCCGCACTGCCCGCGATCATCTGCTCGGGCAGACCGGCCGGCTGCGCCATCAGGTACAGGTGGAACGCCACCGCAGCATCGGCGCCGTGCAGCACCTCCCACATGTCCAGAGTGGGTAGCACGTCCAGGGAGGCCAAATGGCTGATCCGACCGGGATGATCGAGCCCGGCGCGAATCGCGACGAGGGCGCCGCGGTCGTGGCCGGCCAGCGCGAAACGGTCGAAGCCGAGCGCTTCGGCGACGGCGACGATATCGGCGGCCATGGTTCGCTTCGAGTAGACGTCGCGGTCCCGTTCGACCGGCTTGGCGCTGGCACCGTATCCGCGCAGGTCCGGGCAGATGACGGTGTGCTCGGCGGCGAGGTCGGTCGCGACATGGCGCCACATCAGATGGGTTTGCGGAAATCCGTGCAGCAACACGATCGGGCTGCCGGAACCGCCGACCGCCACGTTGAGCGCGACGTCGTCGGCTACCGGCACGCTGCGGTAGTCGAATCCGGGAATCATCGAGGTCATCGGGCATTTCTCCTTGTTCGGTTCGGTCTGGACCAGCGTGGCGTGGCCCGATGAGCAATGGATGAGCGCGCTATACCGTGAGGGCGTGACAGTCTCGTTCGGCGTGCTCGGACCCGTGCTCGCCTGGGATCCCGACGGCGGCCGGATCGATCTGAAGGGGCCTCGGCACCGGGCGGTGCTGGCACGGTTGCTGGTAGCGCGCGGGCGGGTGGTGCCGGTGGAGGTCATCGTCGACGATCTGTGGGGGCACCCGGGCGAGGGCGCCAAATCGGCCGTGCGGACCTTCGTCGCCGCATTGCGGCGCGCGCTCGAACCGGAGCGCCCGGCGCGCGCGGCCGCGCGGCTACTGGTCACCGAAGGCACCGGATACGCCCTCCGCGCCGAACAGGATCGCGTCGACGCGTGGCGTTTCGAGCGGGCGGTGCGTGATGCGGACGACCTCGCTCCCGCCGCCGCACTGGCCGCGCTGACCGAAGCGCTCGGCTGGTGGCGTGGTCCGGCATATGCCGAGTTCGCCGATATGGGCTGGGCTCGCACAGAATCCGCGCGGCTGGAGCAGCTGCAGCTCATGGCCGTCGAACGGCAGGCGCAGGCTCGTCTCGCGCTCGGACGCGCCGCGGACGCGGTGCCGGATCTGGACGCCCTGGTCGGCACCCATCCATGGCGGGAGGAGGGGTGGCGGCTGCTCGCGCTCGCCCTGTACCGATCCGGACGTCAGGGCGATGCGCTCGCGGTATTGCGCAGGGCGCGTGGCATTCTCGTCGATGATCTAGGCGTCGAGCCCGGTCCGCGGCTGGCCGCCACCGAGTCCGCCATCCTGCGCCACGACATCGGTGTCGACGACGCCGCCGACCGCGTCTGGGCGGAAACCACCGCGGCATACGACCGCACCGTGGCCGGTGGAGCCACCGCGCGCCTCGAATCGACTGTCGGACTGCTGCGCAGTCTTGCGATGACCGGAAGCGGCGGACTCGCGGCAGCGAGGCAGCAGCGGCTCGACACCGTCATCGCTGCCGAACGACTCGATGATCCGCAACTCACCGCTCGCATCATCGGCAGCTATGACGTGCCTGGAATATGGCCCCGCTCCGACGATCCCGGCCAGGCGGCGCAGATCGCCGCCGCCGCCGAACGCACGCTCGCCCGGCTGCCCGCGGAGGCGTCCGCCGGTTCCAGGGCCCGTCTGCTGACGACTATCGCCGTCGAATCACGGGGGATCCGCGGTCGTCGTGGGGTCGACGCCGCCCGCGCGGCCACCGATATCGCCCGCGCACTGGATGATCCGTCCTTGCTCGTCTTCGCCCTGAACGGCCTGTTCCTGCAGACCTGTGATCGGCCCGGTCGCGCGGGCGAACGCGAAACCATCGGCCGCGAACTGGTGCAGGTGTCGCGCCGCCACGATCTGGTGCCGTTCGAGATCCTCGGCCATCTGGCCCTGATGCAGACCCGCAGCGCCTTCGGCGATTTCGACCAGGCCGACGTCCACGCCGAGGCCGCCGACCGCCTCGGCACCCGCAACGACCGACCGCTGGTCGCGGTATTCACCGGGTGGTATCGCGCCATGCGAGCCGCCGCGACCGGCGCACCGATCGAGGTCGCCGAAGCGGGATATCGCAGGGTCGCACGGCGGTCCGAGAACTGTGGCATGCCGGGATTCGAGCAGGGCGCGCTGCCGATGGCATTGCTGTGCCTGCGGGTATGGCATGGGGCGCAGGCGGATTTCCCGGCCGAGACCGAGTGGGGTCCGTATGAGCCGTGGGCTCGGCCCCTGCTGCTACTGGCCGAAGGACGCCGAGACGACGCCGCCGTGCGGTTGGCTCGCGTCCCGGAACCACCGCCAGGCCTGCTGATCGAAGCGTTGGGGTGCCTCATCGCACGCGCGGCGATCGACCTCGACGACCACGCCGTGATAGACCGCGCCCGTGCCCGGTTGACGCCGGCCGCCGGGGAGATCGCCGGAGCGGGCAGCGGAATACTCACCGCCGGACCGGTCAACCGTTATCTCGCCGAGCTGGACGACGCGCTGGCTTAGCTCGCCAGCTCGGCATACGAAAAGAGCCGTGCCAGTCGATGACAGGCACGGCTCGATTCGCAGCCATCGGCGCCGACGTGACGGCTCAGCACCGCCCTACGATCAGGCCGTCGCCGCCAGCGGCCGTCCATCCAGCGCCGGTTCCTCGACCGGTTCGATGGCGTAGGCCAGGATGTCGGCCACATCGGCGACCGGGCGGACGTCGAGGGCGGCGAGCACCTCGGCCGGGACGTCGTCCAGGTCCGGCTCATTGCGGGCCGGGATGAACACCGTCTTCAGGCCCGCCCGTTGCGCGGCGAGCAGCTTCTGCTTGACGCCGCCGATGGGCAGCACCCGGCCGTTCAGCGTGACCTCGCCGGTCATGCCGACGTCCGAACGCACCTGCCTGCCGAGGGCAAGCGAGACCAGTGCGGTGACCATGGTGACGCCTGCCGACGGGCCGTCCTTCGGCACCGCGCCCGCCGGGAAGTGCACGTGGATATTGCGGTCGAGCACCGAGGGTTCGATGCCGATCTCTTCCAGGTGCGAGCGGACGTAGGTGAGCGCGATCTGGGCGGATTCCTTCATGACGTCACCGAGCTGGCCGGTGAGCGTCAGCGAACGTTCGCCGTCGACGGCGTTGGTCTCGATGTAGAGCACATCGCCGCCGAGACCTGTCACCGCCAAACCGGTGGCCACACCGGGGACGGCGGTGCGTTCCACCGAATCCGGGGTGAACCGGGGACGGCCCAGGTAGTCCTTCAGATCACCGACGTCGATGGTCAGCGACTCACCGGAAACCGCTGCGGTGGAGCGGGATTCGCCGGCCGGCAGGTCGGCACCGCCCACTGCTGTCTCGGATGCGACGTCGCTACCAGCATGCACCGGGTCGTCGTAGCCGAGCTCCGGGTCGTAACCCAGACCGAGCGAGATCACGGTGTCGTCGTCGGCCACACCACCCTCGGACAGCTTCGTGGCGGCCTTGCGCAGCACCTTGGCGATCAACCGCTCCATCTGCCGGACACCGGCCTCGCGGGTGTAGTCGGCCGCGATCTCGCGCAGCGCCGCCTCGGTGACGGTCACCTCCTCGGCGGTCAGCGCGTTGCGTTCCAGCTGGCGCGGGACCAGGAAGTCGCGGGCGATGGCGACCTTGTCGTCCTCGGTGTAGCCGTCGACGGTGATCAGTTCCATCCGGTCCAGCAGCGGGCCGGGGATGGTCTCCATGACGTTGGCCGTGGCGATGAACAGCACGTCGGACAGGTCGAGATCCAAGTCGAGGTAGTGGTCACGGAAGGTGTGGTTCTGCGCGGGGTCGAGCACCTCGAGCAGCGCCGCGGCCGGGTCGCCGCGGAAATCGGAGCCGACCTTGTCGATCTCGTCCAGCAGCACCACCGGGTTCATCGAGCCGGCTTCCTTCATCGCCCGCACGATGCGTCCGGGCAGCGCGCCGACGTAAGTGCGCCGGTGGCCACGGATTTCGGCCTCGTCGCGGACACCGCCGAGCGCGACGCGCACGAACTTGCGTCCGAGCGCCCGCGCGACGCTCTCACCCAGCGAGGTCTTGCCCACACCGGGCGGACCCACCAGCACCATTACCGCGCCGGACCCGCGTCCGCCGACGACCTCCAGCCCGCGCGCGGCCCGCCGCGCCCGCACCGCCAGGTACTCGACCATCCGGTCCTTGACCTCGTCGAGGCCGTGGTGATCGGCGTCGAGCACGGCACGAGCAGCCGAAACGTCGGTGCTGTCGGTGGTTTTCACCGTCCACGGCAGCTCCAGGACGGTATCGAGCCAGGTCCGGATCCAGCCCGATTCGGGGCTCTGATCGCTGGCCCGTTCGAGCCTGCCGACCTCGCGCAGCGCGGCCTCGCGCACCGAATCCGGCAGGTCGGCCTGCTCGACGCGGGTGCGGTAGTCGTCGGCACCGTCGGGTTCGTCCTCGCCGAGTTCCTTGCGGATGGCGTTGAGCTGCTGGCGCAGCAGGAATTCGCGCTGGCTCTTCTCCATGCCCTCGCGGACCTCTTCGCTGATCTTCTCCGAAACCTCGGTCTCGGCGATATGCGCCTTGGTCCATTCGATCAGCGTGGCCAGCCGCTTGGCCGGTTCCGGGGTTTCCAGCAGTTCACGCTTCTGCTCGCTGGTCAGGTAGGTGGCGTAGCCCGCGGTGTCGGCGATCGCGGAGGGATCGCTGAGCTGGTTGACCGCGTCGATCACCTGCCAGGCCTCCCGGCGCTGCAGCACCGACACGACCAGCTTCTTGTATTCGGCGGCGAGTTCCTTGGTCCGCCCGTCGGCGGGCACATCCTCCACCGGTTCGGCCTCTACCCACAGCGCCGCGCCCGGCCCGGTCACCCCGTGCCCGATCTTGGCGCGCCGCTCCGCCTTCAGCACCGCCGCCGGCGCACCACCGCGCAACCGGCCGACCTGTTCGATAGTGGCGACCACGCCGTACGCCGCGTACCCCTCATCCAAACGGGGCGCGACCAGCACCTGGTCGGTCTTCGCGGCCCGAGCGGCATCAATCGCCGCCTGCGCCGATTCGTCGAGTTCGATGGGCACGACCATGCCCGGCAGCACGATCGGATCGGTCAGGAACAGCACCGGCAAATTCTGAGCTGCAGTCACGTCTTCGACCCTTTCAAAGTTGAGCGATGCCTACTCAACCCCGGGGTATTCGGGTTTGTTCCGGGGGAGTGGCGGGGTTCACTCAGGGCGAAAGCGGCGTCTCGACAGCTGGACGGACCGCGCTTAGGCTGAGCATTATTCTTAATTACGTAATTACGTACTTCAGGAGAATCGGTGCGTAGATTGGCGATGGTCGTGGCCGCGGTGATCCCGCTGCTGGCGGGATGCTCGAATCCCAGCGCTGCCGACGAGTCATGCGAGCCGTCACCGCAGGCAGGTGTCGCCTCGGCCGAGGAATGGCTGGGCCGCATACACTCCGACCCAGACAACATCTCGTTGGCGATCGATGACGGCCGGGGCAACGTCATCGAACGGCGGGCCGACGACCAACAGCCCCTCGCCTCGGTAGTGAAAGTGGTCCATCTTGCCGCATACGCCCGCGCGGTCGCGGCGGGCACACTCGACCCGCAGGAAACGGTGCCCGTCAGTGACTGGGAACGCTGGTATCTGCCCGGTGCCGACGGCGGCGCCCATCCAGCGGCGCGCACTCGCCTCACCGGAGCTACGATCACGCTCGACCAGCTGGTGAGCGCGATGATCCGGGAAAGCGACAACGAGTGGGCGCTGGCGCGGCGCTACGCGGACGATTCTGCGTACCGCACCACCATTCAATCGAAGACGATGCCGCCGCTCGACATTCAAATGGCGTGGGCAGAAACAACGGCCACGGGATCTTCTCGCCAGGTGGCGTCGATGCATCGTGCCATCGCGACCGGGAGTTTCGGACCTGGCAGCGACGTGGCACGCGCCCACCTGGAATGGCAGCAGCCGGTCCCAGGGCCCGTCGCGATCGGATTCAAAGGCGGCAGCTATCCCGGCGTGCTGACCGACGCCATTTACCTGCGCCGCGCCGACGGCACAGTCGCCACCGCCGTCCTGCTCAACCGCAGGATGCCCGCGACCACCTGGTTCTCCGCGCTCTCCACCATGAGCGAGCAGCAACTCCTGGTCAGAGCCATGACGGAGCCGGCGATGTGGCACCGGTTAGCATGCGCCGCATGACCGACGTCGCCGCCAAACTGGCCGAGCTGGAGGCCCGGATCGAGGAGCTCGAGGGCCGGCGCCGGACCGGAGACGCCGAACACGGATTCATCGAATACCGCGGCAGCGTCGATTTCGGCGGCCCCGTCGACTGGACGATCCGCTACAGCGCCGCCGCCATCCCGCAACTCCCCGCCCAAACCCGCGTCGACGTGCTCGCCGCTCTTGGCCATCCCGTTCGTCAGGCCCTGATCGAAGCCCTACTCGACGGCCCCCGCACCGGCACCGAACTGGCAGAGGCGGTCTCACTCAATTCCACCGGGCAGCTCTACCATCACATCCGCACCCTGACCTCCGCGAAAGTCATCGAACAACACACCCGCGGCGCTTACCGGATCCCCGCCCAGAAAGTTGTCCCGCTGCTGATCCTGATGACGGCCGCTGCCGATATCGGCGAGGTGCTGCGGTAGGGCTCGCCGAGAACCGCTACCAGCCGAACAGCAGCAGATGTACCCCGCCGACAACCAGACCGAGCAGGCCGCCGTGGACGTACAGCAACCAGGCGTCCTGTTCGACCGATGCGTAGAACATCTCCATGAACTCGCCGGGGGTGAGTTGTTTGAGTTTGCGGGCGGCGAATTCATCGATCTTCTTGGCTTGTTCCTCGGTGAACTCGGCGTCCTCGACGAGGGTCGGGGCCAGGCCGACGGCGGCGCCCGCGGCTCCGACCTTGAGATTGTCGAATTGGCGGCGGCCGAAGGCGGCGCGGACCACCGAGGTGGTGCGGCCGAGCTGGCGGTGGATCTCGTCGGAGATCAGCCGTTCCAGCAGTTGACGGGTCTTGTCGCCGTTGGGGCCCTCGAGCAGTTCCTTGGACAGGTTGGGCAGGGTGAGCACCTGGTAGGCCAGGATGCGGGCCAGATCGACCGCCGCCTGCGGCTGCCGCTTGGCCAGCAGGGCCTGGCGCCACAGGTACTTGTAACGCGGCTGCGGGTCGCCGGGCTCGAACACCATCTTGATCGCGATCAGGTTGACCAGCACGCCGATGCCGGCCGACACCAGCAGCACGATCACCCACGCGGGCACCCAGCCGAGCACCGGAATGTTCGGATGCACGTGCAGATACAGCGCGAGCAGCAGGCCGAACGGCGCGCCGAGCAGGCCGATCCGCACCATGAACCGCAGCTCCGGAGCGGCGATCGTGGTGGTCAGATCCTTGAGGATGATCGGGTTGTCCTGTAGGTACCGGATGACGAAGCCCTTGACGTCGATCAATTGGTCGACGTTGTCACCCAGCGATTCGAACGCACGACGGCACAGCGCGGGCAGCTCCCGGTCCACGCGCTGATAGACCAGCTGTTTCATCGCCCGCGGCAGCGAACCCCACAGCTCCGGGTTCTCCCGGTACATGACATCGTCGACGATGGACTGCACCTGCTTGTGCGCCATCTCGGCGACGTAGTCGGCGATACCGTCCAGGTCGAGTTCGTGGATGAAATCGCGTGGACTGCCGATCCGCAGCAGCGCCTTGTCCACGCAGATGCTGGCCATCTTCTCGGCGCGGGCGGGGATGAAGCCCTGGAAACCGAAGCGCGAACCGTCCTCGGAGAACACCGGAAGCACCTGCACCCGGCGCGGCAGATAGGGGTACAGCACTTTCAGGCCCGGCACCCGCACACCGCGGAAGCGCAGCGGCCAGAACAGCATCAGCACGCCGGTCCAGTTGGTCAGCCAGCCCGCGATACCGGCGAAGATCGGGAAGCTGATCAGGTCGACGACGAACTTCGACTGCCCGGTCAGCTGCTCCCAGTCGATGAACACACCGGACGCGAGCGTGATCACGCGGGCTCTCCCTAGGCCGGCCGGTACGAATGCCCGGAATGGTTGTCACATCGAATGAGACTCGAGGTCCCAACATTCTCATTGCCCGTTGGAGGTGTCAACGATGCGGGGCGCGCCGCCAGCGGCGAGCGGTTCATGATCGCCTGGCGCTGCGCACGGGCAGCGCGGCGACCGCGCGTTCGGCCGCGACCAGGGCACTGTTGATCGAAATCTCGCCACGCATTCCGGGGGCGGCGACCATATCGCCGGTCAGGAAGACATCGTCCCCGCGGTCGATTGCCGGCCGGTCGCGCCAGGTCCGGCCGGGCAGATCAAGGGCGCCCGTGCGGCCCTTCGCGGTGCCGGTCCGGGAGAACGTCGTCCTGGTGTCGCGTCCGGGGATGACGAGATCGGCGAACTCGGCCAGTCGCCGCTGAGCTTGCCCGGGCGATTCGCCGGCGCGCACCGGCATCTGCAATTGGAACAGCGACTGCCCGGCGGGGGCGATGCTGTCGTCCTGCATGGTGTAGCTCTCGTGGAACCCGCCCGCATCGAGGTCGAAGACGATAGTGCGGTCGCGTGGCGAGCTCTGCACCGCGATATCGAGGAGGGCGGCGTGCCCGCTGGTCCAGGTCAGGCTGTCGTCGCCGAGCAGGCGCCGCGCCGAGGCGAGCTCGGTGGCCACGATCACCGGCCCGGCCGAGGTATCGACGCTCTCGATGCGCGCACCGGTGGTGATCTCGACGCCGAGCCCGGCGGCGTGGGCGGCCATCCGGTCCACCACCCGCTGCCAGCCGCCGCGCACCCATCGCACCGCGGGCACGCGCGGTCCGAGCACCCGTTGGAACAGCCCCCAGACGAAGGCCGCCGACAGTCGTCCGGTGTCGGCGTCATAGGTGGCCACGCTGATGGCGTTGGCGATGTGCTCGGCGGTCGCCTCACCCCATCGCGCCGATGCCCAGCTGCGAAAGTCCATGTCCACCGGCGGTTTCAGGTCGAAGCGGGCTTGCGCGCGCAGCATCCCGACGGGCGGGATCCGGCGCACCCGGTCGCCGGTGCGAAAACCGAGACGCACCATATGTCGTGGTGCGGGCAGGCCCAGGCCCGCGGTGAACCCGCGTGCCTTCAGCCAGGTGTAGTGCGGGCCGTCGGCATAGAAGACGTGCGCGCCGTCGTGGGCGATGTAGGGCCCCGAGGTGGCGCGCCCACGCCCACCGAGCGTCGAATGCGCCTCGAACAGCCGTACCGACGCACCGGTTTCCGCGCACGCTATGGCGGCGGTGAGACCGGCGAGGCCGCCACCGATCACGGTGATGTGCTGGGTCATCGCGATATCTCCTGTTCGACAGAGGTGAAAGATGCGGCCGCGTCGATCTGGGCTGCCATCAGTTCCGCGGTGGCCCGCAGATAACGTTCGCTGTCCATTCCGGAGGGGTGCTCGCCACCGAAGATGTCGCACATCAGCCAGTAGTGGGCGATGGCGCCGACGATGACGGCCGCGGTGGCATCCCAGTCGGCGTCGGTGTGGGCCGGCCCGGCGAGTTCGGCCAGTCCGCGGGCGACCACCGAGGTGACCACGGTGAACTCCTCGCGGCGGAACACTTCCAGCACTTCGGGGGCGATGGAGTTGTCACGCAGCAGGATTCGGGTGACGTCACGGTCGTGTTCGAGGCGCATCAGCCCGATCCGGCACAGCATCCAGAGCCGGTCCGCCGTCGTCGCGTTCGGCGCGACCGCCCGCAGGAACTGGGCGATGGAGAAGTCCGGTGCCAGAAAGTGCTGCCATTCGCCCCGGTCGACCAGGCGCGAACGCACCGCCTCGACGAGCAGTTCGTCCTTGGAGGCGAAGTGCCGGTACAGCGCACCCGAACCACGCGAGAGCCCCGCGGCCGCTTCGATCTGGGCGACGGAGGTGCGGGCGAAACCCTGGTCGCCGAACAGTCGCAAGGCTTCGGAAATTATTCGCTCGCGTGTCGATGCCATTCGCGCTCCATGTAAGTAACCACTTACTTACATGACATCGCGGGCTTACATCCTTGGCAAGCGCTGACTGACAGGTTGACCGAAACGCGCTATCGACCAGCTCGATTGATGGCTTTACCTGCGAATTCCCGGCTGGTCATGGCAAGGGGCCGAAATGGGCAGCACGCTGGCGGGCTAGGCGAAGCCAAATACAAGCACGCGTGCTTGCTTCTTTAATTCCGAGCTGCGATGCTGAACCCCGACGTCACCTCGAGTGGCATCCGGCAACGACGACGCGGGGCGAGGACAACACCATGGCTGACCTGGAAGCGCTACTCGGCGATCTGGCCGAGGAGAGCGCCGATCTGGAACGACTCGTCGCCCCGCTCACGCCCGCCGAGTGGGCCACCCCCACGCCCGCCGAGGGCTGGACCATCGCGCATCAGATCGGGCATCTGGCCTGGACCGATGAGATCGCCGCGATCTCGGCGAGCGACGCCGACCGATTCGCGAAGCTGGTCGCCGAGGCCGGGCCGCGCGTGCTCACCTTTGTCGACGAGGCCGCCGAGGAAGCCGCGGCCGAGGAGCCGGCGCAGCTGCTGGAACGGTGGCGGCGCAGCCGGGTCGAATTGGCCGACGCCCTGCGCAATGTTCCCGACGGCGCCAAAGTGCCGTGGTTCGGGCCGCCGATGAGCGCGGCTTCCATGGTCACCGCGCGGACGATGGAGACCTGGGCGCACGGCCAGGATGTGGCCGACGCGCTCGGCATCACTCGGACGCCGACCGCCCGGTTGCGGACCGTCGCCCATATCGGCGCGCGGACCAGGAACTTCGCGTACATGGTTCGCGGTAAGCAGGCCCCGGCCGAGGAATTCCGGATCGAACTCACCGCGCCGGACGGCGACCTGTGGACCTGGGGTCCGGAGGATGCCGCACAGCGCGTCACCGGTCCGGCGCTGGACTTCTGCCTGCTGGTCACCCAGCGCAGGCATCGTGACGATCTCGCACTCACGGCGGTAGGTGCGGACGCGGCCGAATGGCTGACGATCGCGCAGGCCTTCGCCGGTCCGAGTGGTACGGGACGCGCCGCGGGACAGTTCGCCTGAGCTGGACCGCCCCACGCCGATACGCGAAGCGGGCGAGCGCCAGTCTTGGGTGCGTCGCGACGACGATCGGACGTCGTTGGCCGGGTGTCTCGATATGGCAGTCGAGAATGACGCTCGCCAGCGAACGGGGATTACCCCGATTCTCGCGGCTCGAAACCTCGTCGACGCGGATGGTTCACCCCCGTGTCACGTGAACGCCGAGCTAGCCGTTGACGCAGGCCGAGTGCTGTGATGCTGCTCTCAGCGATGCGGCGGCCCCACCGTCCACACCGTAACCTGGACAGGCGTACGGCTTTCAACGATGCGGGCCGTCGACCCCAGGGAAACCAGGGCGGAGGGAAAGGAAAGCATCGTGTCAGCATTCGAGTCTGCTCAGATCGCTCGCCACACCGCCATCGTGCTGGCAGGGGCGGCCAGCCTCAGTCTCACCGTGGTGTCCGGCGCCTACATCGCCACGAACATGCCCGGCCTCGAACGTCCAGGTCAGCTCGCCGCGCCCTCGGCGCCGATCATCCGCGACGGTGCACCTCGCGTCGGACCGGCTCCGCGCACCGGCTCCATCCGGCTGGGCGAGGGTTCCAGCCAGGCCGCCGTCTACCGCGACCGTCCCGCCATCACCCCCGCGGTCTTCACCGCACCCGAACCGACCGCACAGCCCGCCGAACCGCAGCCGGCCCCGACGGACTCCGCCGGTGTCGGCGGCCGCGTGGGACTCGGCACCACCTATGTAGGCGCCCGAGTGGCCCCGGCGCAGACCAACACCGTCTCCATCACCCTCGACACCAATGCGCTGACCGTGCTGAGCGGCATCCTCATGTCCGAGCCCGTCCGCGAACGCCTCGGCGTCTCGACCGACCCGACCGGCGTCACCCAGATGCGCACCGACGTCGACACCCGCCGCGGCGAAGTGACTTTGGTGTTCTCCGACCCGACGCTCGGTGAGCATGCGCTCGAGCTGGACCGGAATCCGGCACCGGGGCAAGCGGATCGAGCCGAGGGCGCTCCGGTGGATGCCATGACCTCACTTCCCGAAGGCACGCGACCCGAGCCGAGGAAGTCGGTGGACCCAAGCGCGCCAAGCGAAAACGGCACAATAACAGCATGATTCACGACCATCGGTATCTGCCGGGCTCGTGAACCGGTATCGATAACCGATCGAGTGTGTTCGGCCATGACTCATTCGCTGGCCGGGTAATGACTGCGACGCCGCCGAGCGTTCCAGGACCGATGCTCGTGCACCGCCGAGCGCACGCCTATCGTGCTCCTCATGTCGACAACCCCGCACCGGATCTGATCCCATGTACGACTTCTGTGTGATCGGTGGCGGCATCGTCGGCGTCGCCACCGCGTACCGGATTCTGCGGCGGGCGCCGGGGGCGAGTCTGGTGCTGGTGGAGAAGACCGGTGCGCTGGGTACGCATCAGACCGGGCACAACAGTGGTGTCATTCATTCCGGGATCTACTACGCGCCGGGGAGTTTGAAGGCGACGTTGTGCAGGCAGGGGGCGCGGGCGACCAAGGAGTTCGCGGCGGCGCATGGGATCGCGTTCGATGAATGCGGGAAGTTGCTGGTGGCGACGGATGGGGCGGAGCGGGAGCGGATGCTCGCGCTGTACGAGCGGTCGCGGGTGAACGGGGTGGATGTCGAGTTGATCGACGCCGCCGAGTTGCGGCGGCGCGAACCGCATGTACGCGGGGTCGGCGCGCTGTTCGTTCCGGATACCGGGATCGTCGACTACCGCCGGATCACCGATGCGCTGGCCGATGAGGTGCGTGCCGCGGGCGGGCAGATCGTGCTGGGGGCGCGGGTCGATTCGATCACCGAGACCGATGCCGGCGTCACCGTGTCCGGTCCGGCGGGTAGTTGGACCGCGGCGAAGCTGGTGGCGTGTGCCGGATTGCAGGCCGATCGGGTGGCCCGGATGGCGGGGCTGCGCATCGACACCCGGATCGTGCCGTTCCGCGGTGAGTACTATCAGCTGCCGCCCGAACGCGCGGGCCTGGTCGGCACCCTGATCTACCCGATCCCAGATCCCGACCTGCCGTTTCTCGGCGTGCACCTGAGCCCGACCATCGACGGTGAGCTCACGGTCGGGCCGAATGCCGTACTGGGCCTGTCCAGGGAGGGCTACCGCAAGGGCAGCGTCGACCTGCGTGATGCCAGGGAGGTGCTCGGATATCCGGGCGTGCATCGGGTGGCGAAGGCCAATGTCCGCACCGGGCTGCGGGAACTGCGCAATTCCCTGTTCAAGCGCGGCTACCTGGCCGAATGCCGGCGTTACTGTCCCGAGCTGACGATGGCCGATCTGCGACCACGGGAAGCGGGCATTCGCGCCCAGGCGGTGGCCAGGGATGGCACGCTGATCCACGACTTCCTGGCCGAACGCACCGAACGGATGGTGCACGTGCTCAACGCGCCGTCACCGGCGGCCACCTCGGCACTGCCGATCGCCGATCACATCGTCGATCGGCTCGGACTGCCCGCCGACCGAGCAACCGGCCGGTAGCAATCTGGAAATCCACCTCCCCCAAATCTCGGCACAACTCTCGAATAAAGAGGAACGCTGTAGTACTTTTGTCGGAGCCGTGGAGGGAGGGCCCATGGGCCACATCAGATATGCCAGCGACGTCGGCGCACCGGTCGACGTGGCGTTCACCTACACGGACAACCATCTGTTCGTACCGGACTGGATGTTCGGCGTCGCCGGATTCGAACCCAGCGGCGAGCTCGACCGCGGGCTGGGCGCACGCTTTCGCACCGACGCCAGGCTTATCCTGCTGCGCACCACACTCACCTGCGAGATCACCGAGTACCGGCGCAACGTCGTGATCGGGTATACGCTGCGTGGACGCTTATCCGGCACTCTGACACTGCGATTCGATCCGCTGGGCTACGGGCGCTCGGTACTCACCTCCGAGGTCGACTACGATCCGCCACGTGGCCTCGCAGGCCGCCTGCTCGCTCGTCCGATCGAATTGGGTGTCCGTTCGGCCCTGCGCCGCACAGAGTCCCGGTTACGAAGGGAGATAGAGCAATTCCACGGTACCGATCTTGTCGGCCGGATTGCGTAGGGTGCGTGGCATGATCATCGTGAGCACCGACGGATCCTGCCTGCGCAATCCCGGCGGCGCCATCGGCTGGGCATGGGTCAACCATCAGGGCCCCTCCGACAGCGGGGGAGCCGCGTCGGGCACGAATCAGATCGCGGAGCTACGCGCGCTCCTCGAGGCAATCCTCGCCCACCCCGGTGATGAACCGCTGCTGATCGAAAGCGATTCGCTCTACGCCATCAAATGCGCCTCGGAGTGGATCGCGGGCTGGCGGCGCAACGGCTGGCGCACCTCCGCGGGCGCCGCGGTCAAGAACGCCGAGCTCATCCAGCAGATCGACCGAGCCATCGCGTCCCGGCCCGGCCCGGTCCGTTTCCGCTGGGTGCGCGGACATGTCGGCAACTACTTCAACGAGCAGGCCGACACACTGGCCGGTCAGGCCGCCCGTCGAGTCGCCGCCGATCCCACCGCCGCCGCCGATCCGGTGGCGGTCGAGATCCCGGCCCTGACGACCACCATCCCGGCACCCGCCGTCCGCGCCGAACCGGCTGTGCCCGAAGAAAAACCGGCTGCCTCGCGAAAAGTCGCGAAGCAGCCGGCCGCAGGAACGCTGACGCTGTTCTGATCGGCGTCGCACCGACCACCTGAATAGACCTCCGGCGGTGGTGGCTCGACCCACCGCCGGGGGTCGCTATCGGTAGCTCAGTTGCCCGGCTCGGGTGCGGGTTGATCCGCCGGCGGGGCCGGGGGCTGGGCGGCATTCGGATCGATGCCGGGCAGCATGGCCAGCTCCCACTTGTTGACCAGCCACTTGTCGCCGGACTTCTCCATGCCCGCGACCACGGCGATGTCCTGGCGCTTGGGCTCGGGGGTGGCCGAGTTGGTCTTCATCAGGCTGATGTTCACCAGCACCTGGGTGTTCTCGGTGTCACCGGAACGGAAACCGCAGGTCGCCTTGTCGACCCAGGCCTTGACCTTGGACTCGACCAGCAGCTGGCGCAGCACCTCCCAGTTCTGCTCCAGATCCGAGACCACGTTGTCGGTCGCCCGGTCCTTCAGCTCGGCGATGAAGTTGTCGAGATTGCCCGCGTAGTCGTAGGTGTTGGTCGCGCGGGCGAAATCGCAGGCGGCCTGGCTTGACTCGTCCTGCGCGGCGAGTTCGTCGCCACGCTGCTGCGCCTGCCGGAAGAACACGACAGCGGTGACGACCAGCGCCACCAGCACCACCCCCGCCACGAAGGCGAGGACGACGGGCAGCACACCGCGCGCATCGCCGTTGTTGTCGGCGTTTTCGACCATAGATCCGGTCCCACTCTCTTTCGTCACGCCGCTGCCCTACTGCATTGCCGGGAAGTCGAACTGAGCCACGAGCCAGCGCCCGTTCTCCTTCTTCATCTCCACATTGGCCGCGACCCGGACCTTGCCCGGGGTGGAGTTCGGGACGTCCGCGGTGGAGAAGGTCTGGTCGATGACCAGGACAAGGGTGGCATTGTCTTCGTCGCCGGAGGCGTAACCACACATGACCTCGTCGGCCCGGGAGTCGACCTGCCTGCCCTCGAACCGCGCCTTAAGGTCGGGTCCGAGCTGGGCGACCATCTTCTTCCACTCGCCGGTCGCGGTGTCCTCGAGCCGGCCGAGGTAATCGTCGACCTTGTCGCCGCTGTAGGTGGCGAACTGGTTGCCGAAATCGCAGGCCGCCTTGGTGGCGGCGGCGCGGGTGTCCAGCTCGTCCTGGCGGTTGCCGGACTGGAGGAAGAACACCACGCCAGCGATCGCGGCGGCGATCGCGAGGACGACGGCCACACCGGCGGCGATGAACAGCGGATTGCGGCGTTTCGCACCCGCGGCCTCGGCGGCGGCGGGTGTGCGCACCTTGACCGTCTTGTCGTCGCCGGCCGTGGTCGCCTTCGCCTTACCGGTCTTGTCGGCTTTATCGCCCTTGTCCGCCTTCTCGACCTTGACGGTCTTGTCCGCGTCGGCGGCGGCTGCGACCTTGTCGGCCTTGACGGTCTTGTCGGGATCGTCCGCGGCGCCGGCCGCGCCGGAGTCCGCGGCACCGGCCGCCTTGTCCACCTCGGCGGTGGCGTCCGCTGATTCGGCGGCCGCGGTGTCGGCCTTCACGGTCTTGTCCGCGTCCTCGGCGCTCGCCTTGCCCTCGTCGGCCTTGGCGGCGCCGGCCTTACCGGCGGCTTCCGTGGACTCGGCGTCGCCGTCCGGGGCCGGTGTGGTCGCCTCGGCGGGTTCGGCGTCGCCCGCCGATCCCGTCGTCGCGCCATCCTGCACGGCGTCCGCGTCGGAAGCGGCGTCATCTGTGGACATGAGTACTGTTCACACCTTCCCGGCACACCTCGGGTGTGCCGTGTATTTCGTCCGGCCACGCGCGCCGGGCCGCAGGCATTCATCTGCGAGTATGCCCCGGCGCACACGCGGCCGTTCAGCCGGTCGGGGTTACCGCACCGGCGGCATGGTCCGTTCGTTCGGATCCACACCCGGCGGCATATGCGAGCCGTTGTTCGGCACATTCGGCCGCGGCGCGTTCACCGCACCTCGAATCTGCTGTCCCGGCGGCGGGTTCTCGCAGTAGTTCCACTTCGGCATGGTCCCGTCGGAGACGACCTGCGGACTGGCCGGGGTGGACTGGTACTGGCAGTAGGGCCGCAACCAGATGTCGAGGATGGTGTGGAATTCGTTGTCGTGGGCGGGCACGCCCAGCGCCGCGCCACCGAGTTCGAGCGCCGGGAACAGCGCCCGCATGGCCGGTGTGCGCAGCTGCGCCGCCTTGGTGATGGCGACGAAGTTGTTGACCAGGCCGGTGATGGGATCGGTGGTGGTGTCGAGCACCGCGCCGAGGCTGGCGAATTGGCCGGGAGCCTGCGACAGCACCGACTGCAATTCGGCGTTGGCGTTGTTGAACTGTTCGAACAGCACGCCCGAGTTGCGGGTCAGCGTCCCGAGGTCGGGCTGGGCCATCGACGTGGTCGAGGCGATGGTGCGCAGGTTGGCGATCAGATTCGAGGTCTGCGGCAGCAGCGAATCCAGGCCGGCGGCCACCAGGCTGACACCGTCGATGAGCGAGCGCAGCTGGTCCGGGCCACCGCTGAGCGCGATATCGAGCTCGTTGAGGATGACATCGAAATGCTTCGGATCGATCTGGGCGATCAGTGCGCTGGTGTCGTCGAGCACCGCCCACACCGGGGTGGGGGTGTGCACGGTGTCCGGGTTGTATTCGATCACCGAGCCATCGGTCAGGAACGGGCCCTGATCGGTGTCGGGCCGGAAGTCGATGTACTGCTCACCGGCCGCCGACAGCGCTTGCACCGCGACCACGGTGTCCACCGCGATGTCGTAGCGGTCGTCGATCTCGGCGGTGGCCGCGATGGCCGAACCGCCGTTGATGAGTTCGATCGAATCGACCTTGCCGACGCGGAAACCGCGCAGCGTGACGTCGTTGCCCGGTTGCAGACCGCCGGAGCGGTCCAAGGTCACGGTGACGGTGTAGGTGCCGCGCAGCGGATTGATCCGCATGACGTTCACCAGCAGGTACGCCGCACCGATGATCAGCACCAGCACCAGGCCGATGGTGGAGTAGAGGATCTTGTGGCTTTTCACCGGTGGCCTCCCGTCACCCGGCCGTAGACGACCTGGAGCACTTGGATCAGGCTGCCCGCGAAGTCGTTCAGATCGTTGAGATCGAAGAACTTGCTGGTGCCGGGGGCGGTGAGCAGGGCGATATCGAGGTTGGTGACGTTGACCTGCGCGGCCAGACTGTTACCGCGGAAGGTCGCGTTCACGCCTGGGCGGATCTCGCGGAGCGCGTCGAGCACCGCACCGAAGTTGTCGCCGGTGGCGGCCAAGGCCCCCATCAGCTGATCGAGGCTGTCGAGCAGCCCGGCCAGCTCACCGCCGGAGGTGTTGGCGTAGTCGCCGAGGGCGACGCTGGCGGTGCCGATCTTGGCGAGCAGATCACCGATGGCCTTGTTGTTCTCCGCGACCGCGCCGATCATGTTCGGCAGGGTGTCGGCGACCTGGCCGAGGTCCGAGCGCCTGGCCTCCAGCGTGGTGGCCAGCGCGCCGAATTCGGCGAGCACGCTGTCGATCCGGGCGGAGTTGTCGTTCATGCTGGTGACGACGCCGGTCAGCTCATTGACCAGATGCACCACCTGATCGCTGCGGCCGCCGACGATGGAGTCGAGTTCGGCGCCGAGCCTGGCCAGGTGGGCGATGCCGCCGCCGTTGAACATCATCGACACCGACAGCAGCAGTTCCTCGACGGTGGCACCCGCCGAGGTCTGGTCCAGCGGCAGTGTGTCGCCGTCCTGCATCATCTGGGTGCCGGGTTCGGCGGGCGGCATGGACAGCGCGACGAACACATCGCCCAGCGGGGTGGCCTGGCGCAGTTCGGCGGTGCTGCCGACCGGGAGCTGGATATCGGTGCTGATATCCATATCAACGATGGCCTGGAAGTTCGAGGTCTTGATATCGGTGACCACACCGACGTCGGAGCCGCCGACCTTCACCTTGGCCTGATCGGGCAGGTTGAGCGCGTTGTCGAACACCGCCTTCAGCGAATAGGTGTCGCCGGTGGCTCCGGGCTTGGGCAGCGGCAGCTTCTCCACGGTCAGACCGCAGCCGGAGGTCACCGAGATCGCCCCCACCGCCGCGACCGCGACGATGCCGCGGCGGGCTCGTCTGCTGATTCGATTCATCATTTCGTCAGTCCAAGCAGTGCGGCGGTGAGCCCGAAGTCGGGACCGAAGTCCTCCATGCGGCCGGTTCGACAACCGTCGGCACGCATCTGGATGCGTTCGCAGAACAGGCTGATCGGCTCGCCGGCGAGAGTGCCGCCGACGAGTGTGTGCAGCCGGATGTAGCCGTGCTCCTTGTTCATCGACTTGTCGATGCTCTCCAGCAGCATCGGCGCGACGTCGATGACCTCGGTGAGCCCGCGCGCGTTCTGGCGCAGCTGATCGGTGACCGCCGTCATCCTGGTCAGGGTGTCGCTGATCTGGTCCTGATGTTCGGCGAAGATCGAGCTGGTGTTGGTGAGGAAGCTGTTGAGCTGATTCAGCGTGGCCTGAAGACCGGGCGCCTGCTCGGCGAGCAGCGTCGTCATCTGAGTGGCCTTGTTGCTGAAATCGCGCACCGACTGGTCGTTTTCGGCCAGCATCGTGGTGAGCTCGTTGAGCTTGATGATGATGGTCGAGATCGCGTCCTTGTTGTCGAGGCCGACCTTCAGCGCACTCGACAGCGCGTTGAGGGTGTCGCGGATCTTCTCACCGTTGCCGTCGAGCATCGGGTACAGCACCCGGCCCGACAGCGGACCGAGGCCTTCCTGGCCCTCTTCTGGTTTGAGCGCCGCGGCGAACTGATCGATGGTCTTGATCATCGTGTCGAGTTCGACCGGGACGTCGGTGCGTTCCAGCGGCAGGTGGTCGCCGTCGGAGAGCGTCTCGCCCTCGGTGAACGGCGGGGTGATCTCGATGTGGCGGTCGGTGACGATCGACGGCGAGATCACCACGGCCATGGCGTCCTTGGGGAACTTCACATCACCGTCGAGGGTCATGTGCACCTCGACGAAGGTGCCGCGCGGCACGATCTTGTCGACCTTGCCGACGTCGATCCCGAGCACCTGGACGCTGTTGCCCTCGTACATGCCCGCGATGTTCTCGAAATCCGCGGTGATCTTGATGTCGTTGTTCAACGGGCCTGGCAGCAGCGAGCAGCTACCGACGAGCAGCGCGGTGGCTGCGACGAACAGCGACTGGGCGATCGTTTTGAGTCTCATCACGCGCACCCCTCGGCGACTTGGGCGAAGCACAACCAGTTGTCCGGGAACAGCCACGGGAGGCTGACCTCGGCGTAGTTGCCGTTACCCCAGGCGTTGGCCAGGTAACGCACCGCGGGCGGCATGATCGACAGCAGCCGGTCCAGGTTGTCCTTGTTCTTCTGCAGGCCTGAGGCCATGATGTTGAGCTGATCGAGGGTGCCGGAGAACTGGTTGTCGTTCTGCGCGCCGATCTGCTGCAACTGGGCGGTCAGCGTGGCGACATTGTCGAGCAGCTGACGCAGCAGGTTCTGCCGCTCCATCACCCGGCTGGCGATCGCCTCGCCCTGGGTGACCACCAGCAGCACGCTGTTGCGGTTGTCGGCCAGGATGGTGGTGACCCGGTCCAGGTCCTTGAGCAGGGTGTCGACCTGGGTCTTGCGCGAGTCGATGGTCTTGGCCAGCGCGCCGACACTGTCGAGCGCCTGCGCGATCAGCTCCGGCGAACCGCCGAGCTGCTGATTGACCAGGTTCAGCGATTCGGCCAGCTTGGCGGTGTCGAGTTCCTCGAACTTCGGGGTACCGCGCTGCACGACGTCGGCCAGGTTGTAGGGAACCGTGGTGTTGGTCTTGGGGATCCGCTTGTCCGGCAGGCCCGAACCGTCACCGGGCTCCAGGTCGATGTAGCGGGCGCCCAGCAGCGTCGCCATCTTGATCGAGGCGTGCGCGTCGGGGCCGAGCTTCACATCGTCGCTGACCTGCAGGGTGATCACCACGTGATCGCCCTCGAGTTCGGCGCCGGAGACCCGGCCGACCGGGACGCCGGCGACGTCGACCTTGTCGCCGACCTTGATGCCTGCGGCCTGGACGAACTCCGCCTCGATCGACTGCTCGCCGATGCCGAGGCTCTGGAAGCCGGAGGACGCGATCACCACCACCGCAACCAGGGCGGCGCCGATGATGCCGAGACCGAAGTAGCGGTTGGCGTTGAACCAGGTTTTGATCTTGGTCATGGGCGGCACACCGCCGACTGTCCGTTGCCACCGATCTGCGAGAACAGCCCGCGCGGGAACAGGATTCCGTACAGCGAGACGTCGAGGCGGCAGATGTAGGCGTTGGCGTAGGCGCCCTCGGAGGTGAACCGGCCCACGTCGGAGAGCACCGACGGCAGGTCGATCGCGGCCTGGTCGAGCTTGGCGCCGTTGGCCAGCAGCAGCGTCAGCGCGTCGGTGGTCGAGCGCTGGGCGGCGTCCAGCTTGGGCTGGATATTGCCGACCATGTCGACCAATGCGGTGGTGGCGTCGGCGATCTGCACGGTGGACTGCTGCAAGGACTGGCCCTGTTCGTAGAGCCCGCCGATCAGCGCCCTGGTCTGGGTTACCAGCGTCTCCAATTCGTCCCCTCGTTTTGCCAACCCCGACATGATGCCGCTGAGGTTGGTGATCACATCGCTGAGAATCGCGTCCCTGCGCTCGAAGTCGGTGGCCAGCGTGGCGGCCTGGGTGATGAACTGGCTCAGCGAGATCCGGTCACCCTGCAATGCCAGCACGAACGTCTCCGACAGGCGGTTGACCTGCTCGGGCTCGAGCGCCTGGAACAACGGCTGGAAACCGTTGAGCAGCGCCGAGATGTCGAACGACGGCTCGGTGCGCTCGAGCGGGATGGTCGCGTTGTTCTCCAGCGGGGTGGCGTCCCCGCCGGTACCCGGCGCCAGCGCGATATAGCGCTGGCCGATCAGGTTCTGGTAGCGCACCAGCGCCTTGGTGTTGCCGTAGAGGGTCTGTTCGTCCTGGACGATGAACGACACGTGAGCGTCGTTGTTGTCGTCGAGTTCGATCTTCTCGACCTTGCCGACGCGCACGCCCGCCATGCGGACGTCGTCGCCTTCGCGCAAACCGAGCACGTCGGTGAAGGTGGCCGAGTAGGTCTTGGTGTCGCCGTCGACGGTGCGGGCCAGCGTGTTCCAGATGACCACGGTGACCAGAATCGATACGACGGCGAAGAGGCTGAAGCCGATCAGCGGTTTGCGGATGCTCATCGGCCGGCCCCCTCTGCGGTGACCTGCACAGTGCCGCCTTCCAGAGCCGTGCTCAACATCATGTACTCGAGGGTGGATGCCCGCCGGCCGAGCAGCGCGGTCAGCGCCGGGTCGTCGGTGTAGGCGATGGGCCGGGCGGCGGGTTTCAGTCCCGGCCGCTCGGTGTTCGCCGCGGGCGCGGTCTCACCCTGCTCGGACCGGCCCGCGTCCGGCTCGGCGGCCGGCGCCGGCTGCGGTGCGGGCGGAGCGGGAGCGCCGGGCACCAGATTCGGGAACAGGCCCTCCAGCGGGGTACCGGCGAACGGGTTCGGCACGGCCGCGGTGGGCGCGGGCGCCGTCGGCGCGGTGACCTGGGTGGTCACGCCCGGGATGGCGGGCATGCCCGGCAGCGGCGGCAGCACCGGCAGACCCTCGGCCGACTTCAACCGGCCCGGCCGCATTGATTCCGGCAGCACGCCTGGATCGGCGACCGCGGGCGCGGTGGCACAGCTGGGACCGGCCAGATCGCCGTAGCGCGGGCAGTCCTTCACGGTGTTGGGCTGCCACGGGGTGAAGGTGATGCCCGCGTTCCAGACCATCTGCCGCTGCGGGCCCCAGTGGAAGACGGTGTTCAGCTTGCGGGTGGAGGTGTTCAGATTGGCGATCGCGTTGGTGATCGCACTGGGATCGGCGGCGAGTGCGCCGATGGTGGCGTTCAGGCCCGCGGTGACCTCCTTACCGGAGTTGGGGTTCATCGCGAACAGGTGATTGATCTTGTCCGCGGTGACGCTCGCCCCGCTGATCAGGGAGGCCAGCTCCGAGCGGCGGTCGGCGATGGTGCGCGCGGTGGTGACCGAGCTGGCCAGCACGTCCATCAGTTCCGGCGCCGATTCGTTGAGCGCGTGCGCCGAGGCGGAGAAGTCGCCGAGCAGCACACCGAGATCCGGGAT
>NZ_BAFY01000256.1 GCF_000308555.1 Nocardia cyriacigeorgica NBRC 100375
CGATCTCGCGCCCGCCTGGTTCGCCGGCACCGCCCCCGGACCGGGTGAGGTGCGCGTTCCCGAACCGAGCGTCGACACCAAGACCGGCCCCCGCGGCGCCGACATCGTGGCCAGGGAAACGGTGCGGGCGGTCACGCTGCTGTTCTACCTGGCCAATGAGCCGTGGGAGCCGGGCGGCGGCGGTGAGACGGCATTGTTCAGCAGGGGCGAGCGCGGTGCGCGCCCGGTGAAATTGGTTCCGCCGCTGAACAATTCGCTGGTGATGTTCGAATGCACACCGCGCTCGTGGCATGCCTTCGCCGGTGCCAATACCGCCGAACGCAACTGTGTGGTGATGTGGCTGCACCGGCCCAAGGCCGATGTCGTGCGGCGCTGGGGAGGAGACCGCATTGTCCAATGGTGAACGCCGCGTCTGCCTGATCACCGGCGCGGGCGGCAGGCTCGGTGACGCGTTCTGCCGCGCCACCTACACCCACTACGACATCGTCGCGGTCTGCCGCAACCGGGTACCGGCCGCGCCCTCGCAGGAGGAGTGGTTCGTCGACCCGCTCGACCCGCAGCGTCCGGTACCGCAGAACGCGTCGAGGGTCTTCGTCGTGCGCTCGGACCTGACCGAGCCGGGCGAACCGGAACGGGTCGTCGATCTGGCACTGGCCAAGTTCGGGCGGGTTGATCTGCTGGTGAACAATGCGGCGAACATGGCACTGCACCCGCTGGGTGTGGTCGACGGTGACGCCGCGCTCGACGCGTTCGCGCCGGTGTTCACCCTCAATGTCGAGGTTCCGCTGCGGCTGGCGACGCGGCTGGCACAACGATCCTGGCTGCACGACGATGCGGGCAACCGGGCGAACAACCGCAATGTCGTCAATGTGTCCAGCATGTCGGGCCCGGAGGTTTTCGGTGGCCAGACGCTGTACGGCACATCCAAGGCCGCGCTCAACAAGCTGACCCGCCATCTGGCCGACGAGTTCGACGAGTTCGGCGTGCGGGTCAACGCGATCGCGCCCGACGCCTTCCCCGGATCCATCCCCACCTCCCAGGTCGTGCGCGCCATCGTCGAGCTCGACAGCGGCGAGATGACGGGCACGGTGTTCAGCGTGGTCCCGCCGACCGGTGCTCCGGTCGGCCGGCACGCTCGCACGGCAGAGGCCTAGCCGCCACCGCCGTTACCACCTCGCGTCTGTCTGGGCAACCGATCGCCGGACATCGGTGCGGCGTGTTGGTGTGTATCGTCCGCCTCGGCCTCCTGCATACTCACCTGCAGTGAGCGAGGGTGGCCGGCGTAGCTTCAACTCGATCCGAAAGTACCGATACGACATGCGAGTCGATGGGCGGGACATCCCGGTCACGGGCAGCCTGCTGCAGCCGTTGACCCGGCGCACCAGTGACATCATCCGTGTCGTACTCGCCGCGATCGGGGTCGGGGTGGTGATCGCGGGTTCGCTGATCACCCGGCCGGAATGGCTCGCGCTGGAACGTTCGGTCTCCAATATCGTCGGATTCCTCAATCCCGACCAATCCAACCTGGTCTACCTGCTCTACGGCATCGCCATCCTGATCCTGCCCTTCGCCATCCTGATCGAGCTTGTGCTCGGCAGACAGTGGAAATTGCTGGCCGGGTACGCGGCGGCGGGCCTGGTGGCAGGCCTGCTGCTGTCGATCACCGGCACGGGTCTATCGGCGCCGAAATGGCACCTGCAGGTGCCGGACAAGCTCGACAACACCTTCTTGCAGCAGTTCCTCGACGATCCGCGCTGGATCGCGATGCTGGCCGCGGTGCTGACGGTGTCGAGCCCGTGGCTGCCGGACCGGGCCAGGCGCTGGATGTGGTTTCTGCTGCTGGCCTTCGCGCCGATCCATCTGGTGGTCAGCACCGTCGTGCCGGCCAGGGCGATGTTCGGGCTCGCGGTGGGCTGGCTGGTCGGCGCGGTGATCGTGCTTGTGGTCGGCACGCCGGCGCTCGAGGTTCCGCTCGACGCCGCGGTGCGGGTGCTGGCCAAGCGCGGCTTCACCGTCACCGCGTTCACCGTGGTGCGGCCTTCGGGCCCGGGTCCGCTGTTGCTGTCGGCGGCGGTGACCGGGCCGGAGCGTCGGCTCACCGTCGAGTTGTACGGCAAGAATCAGCGCAGTCACGGCGCGCTGCGCCAACTGTGGCGGTGGCTGACGTTCCGTTCCAGCGAGACCGCACCGCTACACGGTTCGATGCACCGCGCGGTCGAGCATCGGGCGCTGATGGCGATCGCGGTCGGCGATCTCGGCATGGCGGCGCACGCGCCGGTGGCGGTGGCCTCCTTGGATCGCGGGTGGATGCTGTACGCGCATACGGTGCCGCGCGGTAGGCCGCTGACCGAACTCGACGAGGAGGTGCTGCCCGGGCTGTGGCAGTCGCTGGATTCGCTGCACCGGCGCCAGATCGCGATCGGTGATCTGCGCCCCGATGAGATCCGCGTCGAGGACGGCGTCGCCCGTTTCGGTGGGTTCATCGGCGCTGAGCTCGGCGCCTCCGACGCGCAGATACAGTCCGACGTCGCGCAACTGCTGGTCTCGACGGCGTCGATCTTCGGCCGCGAGGCCGCGGTGCGCGCCGCGATCGCCAGTCTCGGTGAGAAGGCGGTGCTCACCGCCTCGCGCAGGCTGACCAGATCCGGTATGCCGTCCGGTATCCGCAAATCGGTGCCGGACTGGAAGTCGGTGATGTCGGGCACCCGCGACGAGGTGCGCAAGCAGACCGGCCAGGACCGCATCGAGGCCGAGCAGATCACCCGGTTCAGTCGCAAGAGCATCATCCAGCTGGTGCTGCTGATCGGCCTGGTCTACGTGGCGTATCCGTTCATCAGCGCGGTGCCGACCTTCTTCAGCCAGCTGCGCACCGCGAATTGGTGGTGGGCGCTGGCGGGCCTGGCCTTGTCGACGCTCACCTATATCGGCACCGCGGCCGCCCTGTGGGCGTGCGCGTCGGGTGTGGTGAGCTTCCGCAACCTGGTGATCATGCAGGTGGCCAATACCTTCGCCGCGACCACCACGCCCGCGCGGGTCGGCGGGCTCGCGTTGAGTGTGCGCTTCTTGCAGAAGGGCGGGCTCGGCGCGGTCCGCGCGACGGCGGCGGTGGCATTGCAGCAGGCCGTGCAGGTGATCACGCACATCAGCCTGCTGGTGTTCTTCAGTATCGCGGCGGGAACCTCGGCGGACCTCTCGCATTTCGTGCCCGACGAGACCATCCTGTACCTGCTCGCCGGTGTCGGCGTCGGCATCATCGGCACGTTCATGTTCGTGCCGAAACTGCGGCGCTGGCTGAACACTTCGGTGCGGCCGCAGCTGCAAGAAGTGCTCGGTGAGCTCGCCGACCTCGCGAAGGATCCGAAGCGGTTCGCCATCATCATCGCCGGCTGCGCGGCCCTGACCCTGGGACAGGCGCTGGCGCTGTGGGCCAGCGTCGAGGCCTTCGGCGGCGGCACGACCTTCGTCACCGTCACCATCGTCACCATGATCGGTGGCACCCTCGCCTCCGCGGCGCCGACTCCCGGTGGTGTCGGCGCGGTGGAGGCTGCGCTGATCGGTGGTCTGGCCGCGTTCGGGCTGCCCGCGGCGATCGCGGTGCCGTCGGTGCTGCTGTATCGCGTGCTCACCTGCTGGCTGCCGGTGTTCTGCGGCTGGCAGGTCATGCGCTGGATGACCAACAAGAACATGATCTGAGCCTGGCGGCCGGCGCATATGACTGCGCCCACCTCTGAGCGACAACGAGTTTCGCTGTCACCCAGAGGTGGGCGGCACTATCCCCGGGGCGGCATCGGTGACGGCCCGGATCCGCCGTCGAAGATCCAGGCGGCGGCAAGGATTCACGTGAAACCTACGAATGCTGGTTGCGCAGCTCGACTTTCACGACCTTGCCGCTGGCATTGCGCGGCAGCTCCGGGACCACCACGAGTTCCTTGGGATGCTTGTACCTGGCCAGGTTCTCGTTGAGGAAAGGCTCCAGCTCGGCGAGGGTCAGCTCGCCGTCCGGGTCGGCGAGGGCGACCACCGCGACCGGGACCTCACCCCACTTCTCGTGCGGACGCCCGATGACGGCGGCCTCGCGGATGCGCGGATGGGCGAAGAGCACGTTCTCCACCTCGGCGCAGTAGATGTTCTCGCCGCCGGAGATGATCATGTCCTTCTTGCGGTCCACCACATAGATGAAGCCCTCCTCGTCCTGGCGGACCAGGTCACCGGAGTGGAACCAGCCGCCGGCGAAGGCGTCGGCGGTCGCCTCGGGCTTGTTCCAGTAGCCCTGCATGAGAGTGGGCCCGCGATAGACGATCTCACCGACCTCGCCGGGCGCGACATCGTTCATCTCGTCGTCCACGATGCGGGCCTGGATGGTCGGGATGGGCTTGCCGACCGAGCCGAGCTTGCGGATGGCGTCCTTGCCCTCGAGCACACAGGTGATCGGGGACATCTCGGTCTGCCCGAACACCGCGACGTTGAACGCGTCCGGGAAGCACTCGGCCATGGCCTTCAGCACCGTAACGGAGGCGGGCGCGGCGCCCCAGCTGAGCGCCTTCAACGCGAGCTTGCGCTCCTTGACGGTCGGTTCGGCGCAGATCAGCTGCCACTGCGCGGGCACACAGAACGCCGTGGTGGCTTGCTCGGCCTCGATCGCGTCGAGGAATTCGGTGGCGTCGAAGGCGCCGAGCGGATGCAGCACGGTCTTGGCGCCGAGCATGAAATACGGTGCGAGACTGCCGAGACCGGCGATGTGAAACAGCGGCGAGGTGCAGAAACCGATGGATTCCTGATCGATGGCCAGCGCCCGGATACAGGTGAGTGCCTGGGCATTCATGTTGGCGTGCGAGAGGATCGCGCCCTTGGGGCTGCCGGTGGTGCCCGAGGTGTACATGATCAGGCTCGGCGTGTCTTCCGGGATGTCGAGCGGAGTGTGCGGCTGCCCGTCCTCGGCGAGCAACTCGTCGTAGCCGAGCACGCCGTCAGCGGACTGCCCGCCGATGACGACGCTGTTCGCCAGCGACTCCACCTGCGCCCGGACCGCGCCGGCCAGCGGCTGGAGCACGGTATCGGTGATGATCAGCTTGGCCCCGCTGTCGGCGGCGATGTAGGCGACCTCGGGCGGGGTGAGCCGGAAGTTCACCGGGACCGCGATGGCGCCGAGGGCGTTGATGCCGAAGACCGATTCCAGGTATTCGGGGTAATTCAGCGCGAGGATGAGCACCCGGTCGCCGAAGCCGACGCCGCGGCGAGCCAGCGCGTCGGCGAACTTCAGCGAGCGTTCGTGCAGCTGCCGCCAGGTGGTGTCGGCGCCACGGAACCGCACCGCGACCTCGTTCGGCCGCATGGCCGCATGGGTCGCGAGCTGGTTGTTCCAATGATTGCGCCGCGATCTGATCGGCTCGTCCAACGCTTGCACACCGGTGGTCATCCAGGCACTCCTCTCCCGCACGGTGGCCGCCGGAGCGTCCGGCGGTGGTGACGGGCTCAACCTGTGCGAAGAATAACAAGTAACTTACTTGGCAACAAGGATTCGCGTGCCTGATTCGGCGTTAATCTTTCGCCGTCACCGCCGTAATCACGCTTGCGGACATATCCGCAGGCTATCGGCAGTTTAGCCCGCTCGACAAGAAGGACATCGCGGGCAGCGAGAGCGCAGACGTATGCGAATCCCCACTCACTTACAGCTTGTCGAGAGGCTGATTCGCGTGTCACGATCTCCCCGAGAGCGGGCATGCCCGCGACGAGCAGAGGAGAAGCAATGCTGCGGACCAGGTTCACCGAGACCTTCGGTGTGGAACATCCGATCGTGCAGGGCGGCATGATGTGGGTCGGCCGCGCCGAACTGGTCGCGGCCGTCGCCAACGCGGGCGGGCTCGGTTTCCTCACCGCCCTGACCCAGCCGACCCCCGACGACCTGCGCCGCGAGATCGCGCGCACCCGGGAACTCACCGACAAGCCCTTCGGCGTCAACCTCACCATCCTGCCCTCGATCAACCCACCCCCGTACGCCGAATACGTGCAGGCCATCATCGACAGCGACATCAAGATCGTCGAGACCGCCGGGAGCAACCCGGAACCGTTCCTGCCCTACTACCGCGACGCAGGCATCAAGGTGCTGCACAAGTGCACCAGCGTCCGGCACGCGCTCAAGGCCGAGCGGATCGGCGTCGACGGCGTGAGCATCGACGGCTTCGAATGCGCGGGCCATCCGGGCGAAGACGACGTCCCCGGTTTGGTGCTGATCCCCGCCGCCGCACGGGAACTGAGCATCCCGATGATCGCCTCCGGCGGTATTGCCGACGCGCGCGGGCTGGTCGCCGCGCTGGCGCTCGGCGCGGACGGCGTCAATATGGGCACCCGCTTCCTGTGCACCCAGGAATCGTGCATCGACCACAAGGTCAAGGAGCGGATCGTCGCGGGCACCGAACGCGACACCCAGCTCATCTTCCGCACCATGCGCAATACCGCCCGTGTCGCCGACAACGAGGTCAGCCGCAAGGTCGTCGAGATCGAGAAGGCCGGTGGCACCTTCGACGACGTCCGCGACCTGGTCGCCGGAGCACGCGGACGCCGCGTCTTCGACGAGGGCGATCTGGACGCCGGCATCTGGTCGGTCGGCCTGTGCCAGGGCCTGATCCACGACATCCCCACCTGCGCCGAACTCATCGAGCGCATGGTGAGCGAGGCCGAGCAGCTGATCACCGCCCGTCTGGCGGAAACCGTGGTCGTGGGCTGAGCTTTCGTGGGCGTCGCTGCCCGGCTCAGTGGTGGCGCGCGGCCAGCGCGGTGACGGCGTCGTGGTCGTGGGCGGCGACGACTTCGATGCCATCGGGGAGGGCGTGCAGGCGGTGGATGGTGGCGAAGGTGGCGTCGCGGTCGGCGTCGAAGAGCAGGCCGGGCATGGGGGCCTTCTCGCGGATCAGCTCGATCTGGAGTTTGTTCCAGACGGCGTCGCCGGCGAGCAGGACGCGTGAGCCGTCGTCGGCGGCCAGCAGAACGCCGATGCTGCCGGGAGTGTGGCCGGCCAGATCCACCAGGACGACCGAACCGTCGCCGAAGAGGTCCCTGCTGCGATGGAAGGTGAGCACCGGTGGGCCGTCGAGTTCGAACGGCGCGCAGGCCCGGCCCTCCAGCGTCGCCCGCACCACCGACATGGGAGCGTGCGGGCCGGTAGTCGCCCAATCCAATTCCATTGCGGGCAGCTTGATCTCGATCGACGACGGCAGCTCTAGCAGGCCGGAGACATGATCCCAGTGCAGGTGGGTCGGCAGCACGAAATCGATATCGGAGACCGCGATATCACGGGCGGCCAGGGCGTCGGACAGACCGAGCACCGGCTTGTCCGGGGCGACCAGCAGCGGAATCGGGAACGGCAGCCCCGGCAGCACACGGCTGTGCGGGTCGGCGCACAACGCCGGGTCGACCAGGAACCGGGCGCTGGGATGTTCGACCAGATACGAGCCCATCGCCATCGGCAGCTCGCGCAGACTGCGCACGCCTTCGGCGACGATGGCGGCCGGCGCCGACATCGTCGCCTGCGGAATCACCCGCAGCCGGACGGTCGCCCTGACCGGCGGTAGCGGCGCCGGCTCGATGCTCGCCAGTAACCCGGTATCGGGACGGCGTGGACGCAGCAGTTTCGGCGGCGTCGCCACCAACGCCGCACAGCAGCGCAGCACGGTCGGCACGGTCGGAATACGCCCCTCGCGGATATCGGCCACGCTGCCACGGTAGGCGATCCGGCGTGTCGGCGAAAGGGCACGCAGGCAGCGCAATCGAACCTTGCCGACATCGAATTCTCCGGCATAATCGCGTGGGTACCAGCCGGGGTGCGCGGCTGCCGATACGTGATCGGAAAGAGGGGTCGGATGGGGGCGAACCAGCTTGGCGGCCAAGCACTTACCCGCCGCGCGCGCACCGATGCCGCGGTCGCGGCGGTTGCCGCGATACTCGCCGTCGACGCGTCCACGATCAGCACCAGCGCCTGCTTCGCCGACCTCGGTCTGGCCTCGGCGCAACTGGCCCGGTTGACCGCGCATCTGGAGGACGCATTCGGCGTCGAGGTGCCGATCACCGCCCTGTACGACCACCCCGATATCGAACAACTGGTCGACTCCCTCATGCGATGAGCCCACCCGTATCGACGCCGGTCTCGATCATCGGCATCGGCTGTCGCCTGCCCGGAGCCGACGAGCCGCGACAGTTCTGGCGGCTGCTACTCGACGGCGCGGACGCGACCGGCATGCCGCCGCAGGGCCGGGCCGGTCACCGCCGCGGCGGTTATCTGGCGCAGATCGACCACTTCGACAACGAGTTCTTCGGCATCTCCGGCCGCGAGGCGGCGGTGATGGATCCACAGCAGCGGATCGCGTTGGAAGTAGCGGTCGAAGCGCTCGACGATGCCGGAATCGGTTACCGCGCAGGCGGTTCGGCAGGCGCGGTGATCTTCGGCGCCTGCGGGTTCGAGCACGGAGCCGCGGTACTCGGGCGCGGCGGCTACGACCCGCCCTACGCGGTGACCGGCTCGGCCTCGAGCATCATCGCCAACCGGCTGTCCTATGCCCTCGATCTGCGCGGACCGAGCCTGGTGATCGACACCGCCTGCTCGTCGTCACTGGTCGCGGTGGACTTGGCGGTGCGAATGCTGGCCGACGGCACCGTGCCGTTCGCGCTGGTCGGCGGGGTCAATCTGACCCTGCTGCCGCACACCGGCGACTATCTGGCCGAGGCCGGGTTCTTGTCTCCCACCGGCCGGTGTACACCGTTCGATGCCGCCGCCGACGGCTACGTGCGCGGCGAGGGATGTGCCGTCGTCGTGCTGCAACGCAGCGTCGACGCCCGGCGCGAGGGCAATCGTGCCTATGCGGAGATCGTCGGCTCGGCGGTCGGCTCGGACGGGCGGTCCAACGGGATGTACGCGCCGAACGGGCGGGCACAACGCGAGATCATCCGGGCCGCGTGGGAGCGCGCAGGACTCACACCGAGCGTGCTCAGCTATCTCGAATGCCATGGTACCGGAACGGCTTTGGGCGACGCGGTGGAGGTCGGCGCCCTGGCCGAGGTGCGTGCGGATGCCGACCGCGCCGTCTGGATCGGGTCGCTAAAATCCACTGTCGGCCATCTGGAAGCCGCGGCCGGAGTGGCCGGGTTGATCAAGACCGCGTTGGCCGTGCACCACGGGACCATCCCGCCTACCGCCAATTTCACTTCGCCCAATCCGTTGCTGCGGCTGGACGAGCGCGGACTGCGCGTGCCGGATGTACCGATCGACTGGAACAGCGTACCCGCGGTCGAGCGGTACGCCGGGGTCAGTTCGTTCGGGTTCGGCGGGACCAATGCGCACGTCGCACTACACGGGCCCCCGCCGACGCAGGGACGCGAGCATCAGCCACCGTCGCTGTTGCCGCTGAGCGGTCGCGATTCGAGCGAGCTGCGCGAAACGGCCCTGCGCATGGCGCGGATGCTGGAGCCGGAAGCTTTCGCACACGGCGCCGGTGCAGGTGACAACGCACGGCGCGGCTCGGGTCTGGTGGGTGGGCCGACGAACGACGCCGCGCCATCCGGCGGTGACCGCCGGATCGCCACTGCCCTACCTGTTCTCGCTGCCGGCTCCGCTCGGCTCATCAGCGCATCGGTGCGGGCCGCGGTGATCGGGCAGGACAGTGCGGCCGCCGTCGCCGGGCTGCGCGCAGTCGCCGCGGGCGCGACGGATCCCCACGTGATCGGCCCGGTAGCGCAACGCCGACCCGGCGGTCTGCTGTTCCTGTTCTCCGGTCAGGGCGGACAGCACGCGCGGATGGGGCGGGTGCTCGCGGCGCGCTATCCGGTATTCGCCCGCGCGCTCACCGCTGCGGCCGACGCTGTCTCCGAGGCGGGCGGACCGCGGGTGTGGACGCCGCGACGCGGCTTCGGCGGCAACGAGAGCGGGCGCGATGCCACCGATTTCGTACAGCCGGCCTTGTTCGTCTATCAGATCGCGCTGTCGGAACTGCTGGCCTCGTTCGGTGTACGCCCCGACGGCGTGGCCGGGCACAGCCTCGGTGAAGTCGCGGCGGCCGCCGCGAGCGGAGCATTGACGCTGGCGGACGCCGCGCGCGTGGTCGTCGCGCGCAGCCGGGCGCTGGCGCGACTGGATGGTCACGGCGCGATGGCCGTGCTGGAGGCCGAACCGGACCAGGTGGCGCTGATGGTGGAGCCGCTGCGCGACTCGGCGGGGATCGCGGCGGTCAACGGGCCGCGGTCGGTGGTGGTGTCCGGGTCGAAGCGATCGGTGGAGGCGGTGGTGCGGCGGGCGAAGCGGCGGGGCCTTCTCGCCCGCCGGGTGGCAGTGGACTTCGCGGCGCACAGCCCGCAGGTGGAGGCGGTGCTGCCGGAGTTCGGCGCGGCCATCAAGGACATCATCGCTCGCGTTCCACAGACGCCGTTGTACTCCACCACCCGTGCCGGCCGCACGATCACTTCCGACGCCACCGATGTCGAGTACTGGCTCGATAATGCCCGTGGCACAGTCGAACTCGCCCGCGCGCTGCGCGGTGCCGCCGATTCGGGGATCTCGACCGTGCTCGAGCTCGGTCCGCATCCGCAGCTGATACCGGCGGTCCGCGATCACGACGATCTCGGCATGGCCGCGTATGCGGCCACCGACCGCGATGACGAGACGGCAGGGCTGCTGGCATGCCTCGCTCAGCTGTATGTCGAAGGCCGGACGCTGGATTGGTCGGCGCTCGGCGGTTTCTCGGGCGCGCCGCCCAGGCGATGGCGGCGGCGCCGGTTTCCGCTGCTCGTCGGTGCCGCACCGGTCGGGGTCGAGGATTTCGCCGACCACGTCGTCGACGGCGTGGCTCTGGTGCCTGCTGCGTATTGGTTGCGGCGCTTCACACGGTTGGCCACCGAGTGCGGGCGGGCGGCGCTCGCGGAGGTCGTGGTGCACGAATCCCTGGCGGCCGAGGCCACGGCCGAGGTGGTGTTGCGGCGGGAATCGGAAAGTGTGCGGGCGGAGGCCCCGGGTGCCGGAACGCTGGCTAAAGCACGGCTCACCGATGGCCCCACACCCGGTGACATCATCGCATGGATGCGGGTGGTCGACGCCAATCGGGCTTGCCGCAGTGGCCTGCGTGTCATCGCGCCCACCGCCTTCTATGCGGCGCTACGGGAGCGCGGACTCGACTACGGCCCGGAGTTTCGCCCACTGCGTACCATCGCCGGTGGCCCGGACCGTGCGATCGGCACCTTCGCGGCCGCCGACGCCGACGCCACGGCGACCATCGACGGCTGCCTGCATCTGCTGGCCGCCCTCGACCACACCGCTCTCCCCGCCGACACCGTCCCGCTTCCGATCGCCGTCGCCGCGGCCTGGCTGTCCGCCGAACGGGACCGCCGCCTGTGCGAAGTCCACGCCCTGCTGCGCACCCGCACCGCCACCGGACTCATCGGCGACGTCATCGCCACCGACCAGCACGGCGCTCCTGCCCTCGCCCTCACCGGCGTCCAGATCCGCTTCACCCGTCCGGGAGACAGGCCGGTGAACCCGGCCGGGGCGTCAGGACGGACGCTGGAGAGCAGCCGCGGCGAACGCATACCGAAAGACCAGGGCAGGGCGGTGCGCACGGACATCGTCGATTCCGGAAGCACCTGGCACGCCGATGACTTCCGGGTCGATCCGTGGCAGGCGGCGTCGCCCGACGACAACGGCCCCGAGCCACCGGGCGAACCGCCGGCCGCGTTCGTGCCCCCCGGTTATGCCGCCCGGCCACCCTGGGTCCGCGATCTCCGAGACAGCGAGTCCTATCGCGGGACGACGCCGTCCATCACCCGCGCCCCCGGCACGCCGAATGTGTGGTGGCGCGAGGTCTGGGAGCCGTTCGCCATCGATACACCACCGTCGAATTCGGTCACCGGATCGGTCGGGCCGAAGGTGCGGCGGATGCTGGTGATCGGCGAATCGGAGGCTGCTGTCCGGTTGACGCGAATGCTGGATCGGCGTCTGCCCAGTGAACGGGTGGCGCGGGAGGTGGATGCGGCGGGTCCGGTCGTGGACGCGGTGCTCGCGGGCAGGACCGCGGCGGCGCGGACGGCGGTGGTCCTGGTCTGGCCGGCCGACGACGATGACATGGTCGGAGCGGGGTACGGGGCAGTCGTCGATCGGATCGGGCGGGTGCTCGACCTGGTACAGCGGGTCATGCGCAGCCCCGCGGCGGCTTCGTTCACCATGGTGCTGCCCGACGTGCACAGCGTCGCCGAGCCGACCGTGATCGGCGGGGTCGCCGGGCTGCTGCGCTCGGTGCAGCTGGAGTCCGGGCCGATGGTGCGGCTGGTGTGGGCCGATGATCGCGCCGACCCGGAGATGCTGGCCGGTTTGCTCACGGACATGTCACCGGAACTTCCGGCGGAGCTGCGGCTCACCGGCGGCGGGCCGGCCATCCGCCGGTTCGTCCGAGTCGAACCGGAGGCGGCGCCCGTCACCATCGACCCGCACGGGACGTATGTGGTCTGCGGCGGACTCGGCGCACTGGGTTCGATCGCGGTGCGGTGGCTGCTGGACAGCGGAGCCCGCGACGTGGTGGTGCCGACGCGCGCACCACGGCCGGTGCCACCGCTGCTGGACGGTCGCGAGGATCGCATCGTGGTGGTGCGCTGCGACACCGCCGACCGCACCGAACTCGACCACGCGCTGCGCGATATCCGCGAATGTGGCTCCACCATCCGTGGAGTGGTGCATGCCGCCGGGGCACTGGAGGACGCGCTGATCGAGAACGTCACCCCCGCGCAGCTGGACCGGATGTTCGCGCCCAAACTGGCCGCCGCCACCAACCTCATCGAGCTCACCGCCGCCGACCCCACCGATTTCGTACTGCTGTTCTCCTCCGCGGCCGCTGCCTTCGGTGCCCCCGGGCAGTCGGCGTATGCCTGCGCGAATGCCGCGATGGATGCCCTCGTGCACCGTTATCCGCGACGGCGTGTCATCAGTGTCGGATGGGGATTGTGGGATACCGGGCTGGCCGAATCCGCTAGTGGGGCACAGCATTTGCGGCAAGCGGGCATCGTGCCCTTCGATGCCGAGCACGGCGCCGAGTTGTTGCGGCAGGCCATCGGCCATCAGGCGGCTCAGGTGGTCGCGTTGGACTATCGGGCGACCGCGGATACGTCACCGGTGGCGCAGCGGTTGGCCGAGCTGTTGGGGGAGCCGCGGCCGGGCGGCCCTGAAGGAACGGGGCCATTTCCAGCGCACATTGTTTCCACCGCTCCGACAGCGCGTTTCGCTGCCGCCGGATCCGGCCACACTCGGCCCGCCGACCTGACCGCACTGATCCACCGAATTCTCGCGAGCACCTTGCGAGTAACCACCGACGCCGTCGATACCTCCGCCGATTTCAACGATCTCGGATTGACGTCATTGCTCGCCGTCGAGATGCGGCGCGCACTCGAGCACGAACTCGATATCCGCATCGCGACCGCTGAACTGTTCCGACACCCCACTGTCGAATCGCTGACCGCCGCTCTCGCCGAACGCCTCGGACCCCCGGCTGCCGATCATCTCTCATGACGGCGCTGTACGACCTGCTGCACGAGCGCGTGGGTTCGCACGCCCGCGACCAACCGAATGCGGACGCTTTCATCGTATTGACCTATCGGGGAACCGAACGCAGTGCCACCGCACTGAGCTATTCGGCGCTTCATCGGGCCGCCCTCGCATACGCGAGGCTATTGCTCGGAATGAGTGCACCGGGGGACCGGGTGGTCATCATGTGCCCACACGGGCCTGCCTACGCGGTGGCGTTCCTGGCGTGCCTGAACTCCGGACGCATTGCGGTGCCGTTGTTTCCGGTGGCCCGGCCTGTCGATACCGTGCGCGCGGCCGCGATCATCGCGCACGCCCGGCCGACGGTTGCGCTCACCGCACCGGGTGACTCGCGAACAGCGGCGACGATCGGGGACATACGCGCCGTCGCCATCGATCCTTTGGCCGACCCGCCGGCCGGTGCGCGGCCACCGCATATCGATCCTGCGAGTACGGCGTACCTTCAATACACCTCCGGCTCGACGCGGACACCCGCAGGCGTCGACGTCACCCATGCGAATCTCACGGCGGCACTACGACAATTGCGATCCGCTCTTCCCGCAACGACTGTTGCGCCCATTGTTTCCTGGCTGCCGTTCTTTCACGATATGGGTCTGATATTCGGCCTGTCGCTGCCGCTGTATTCGGGGATGCCCGCCGTGACGATGGCTCCGGAGGAATTCGCCAAACGCCCGGCACGCTGGCTGCGCGCCTGCTCCGATTACCGTGCCGGAGCCACCGCGACGCCGAATTTCGGTCTGTCCCTCGCGGTTTCACACACCTCGGCTCAGGAACGGGAGGGCTTGGACCTGTCCGCCCTTCGCGTCGTTCTCAACGGCGCCGAACCCATCCGCGCGCCAACCCTCACCGCATTCACCGACACCTACGCTGCACACGGTTTCCGGCATCGGGCCCACACGCCGGGCTACGGGCTCGCCGAGGCCACCCTTCCGGTCACCATCGCCGATCAGGACGCCGAGCCGACGTCCCAGGTGTTCGATCGCCGGGCGCTCGGAGCGGGACGGGTCGTCGTCACGGGCGACGATCGGGCCGGTACCCGGCTGGTCGGCTGCGGTGTGCCGGTGGGGCAGCGGGTCGCCATTGTCGACCCGGACCACGGCACCGAGGTCGAGCCCGGCCGAGTCGGTGAGATCTGGGTGGCGGGCCCGAACGTCGGCGCGGGCTATTTCGACAATCCCGCGGTGTCGGCCGCGACCTTCGATCAACCCCTGTCCTCGACAACCGGCGGTTGGCTGCGCACCGGCGATCTCGGTTTCCGCCACGAAGGCCAGCTGTATATCGCCGGACGACGCAAGGACGTCATCGTGGTGGACGGCCGCAACCACTACCCCGCCGATATCGAGGCGACCGCGGCGGCTTGCGCACCGGAACTGCGGCCGGGACGGATCGCGGCGTTCGGTCACGATGACGGCAGCAGCGAACAGCTGGTGCTGGTCGCCGAAACCAGAACCACCGGCGTACGCGACACACAGATCCACCACCGGATCCGCGCCGCCGTCGCGGCGGTGCACGGCATCGTCCCGCGCGAGATCGTGCTGACCGCGTGCGGCCGGCTACCACTCACCAGCAGCGGAAAGATCCGCCGCTCGGCCTGCCGGGACCGGTACGCGGCGGGCACACTCTGAGGTCAGGGACTCGACGCGATCACTCGGTGCGGCCGAGGAGCCGGTCGGTTTCGCGGCGTTCGCGTTTGGTCGGCCTGCCCGAACCGCGATCACGGCGCGGCATGGTGGCGAGGATTTCTCGCGACGGCGGGGGCGGGCTGCGGTCGATCAGGCATTGCGCGGCGATCGGAGCGCTCACTCGTTTGGTGATGATGCGCTCGACGATCACGATGCGTTCGATACCGCTGACCCGGATGCGGACTTCGTCGCCCGGGCGGACGGGCTGGGCGGGTTTGGCCGCGACGCCATTGACGCGGACGTGTCCACCTCGGCAGGCTTCAGCAGCAGCTGAGCGGGTCTTGAACAGACGCACCGCCCACGTCCAGGAATCCACTCGGGCCTGGGTCGCGGTGTTCTGATTGCCGGGTTCGGCGCGGGCCACTCGTTAGACGATACGGCGTGCGGTCACCACATCGTCGGGGGACAGCGCGGTGTAGGAGACCGGGGTGCCGGACTGGACCGCGTTGAGCAGCTGACCGCCGCCGGCGTAGATGCCGACGTGACCGCCGCCGTTGGTGATGACGATGTCACCGGGACGCAGATCGTTGAAGGCCACGGGAGCACCGACGTGCGACTGTTCGAAGCTGGTGCGGGGCAGCTGGATTCCGGCCTGCCGGTAGGCCCACTGGACCAGACCGGAGCAGTCGAAGCTGAACGGGCCCGCCGCGCCCCAGGAGTACTGGGCGCCGACCTTGGTCTTGGCGGCGTTGAGGGCGATGTCGCCGGGGGAGTTGTCGAACACGCCGGGCATCACCGGGGCGAAGCCGGGAACACCGGGTGCCGGGGCGGCGGCCTGCGGCCCGCCCTGTGCGTGCGGGGCCATCGCGGCCTGCAGCTGCTTGTTGAGCTGGTCTACCGGCTGCTCGAACTCGGGCGGAACGTCCACCTCGAACTTGCCGACGCCGGGAACGTCGATCGTGGCCGCCGATGCCGAGATGGCCGGCATGGCCCCTGTGGATGCTGCCACCGCGCCCATGACGAGCGCACCCTTGACGGAATTCGGCAAACGAGAATCCCGCTGCAAGCTGTGTTTACCCACCGAGCTGCGTCTCCGATCTTCGTGCTCTACCGCCGACCGAGCGAGGTTGGCGACAACCTGCCGATGCCCGGTTCGAACAGCCGAGATCCACGAATCCCGACCGACGATGAAGCGGTGACCAGGTGGCGCCGCTTCTCTGACGAAGCGACAGACTCCACTAAGTCACGAGAAGATTACGGTGCGGACGCGATGTTGTCCAGCGCACAGAGCAGGGACTTTTCGACTTCTGCACACGCGAATGCAAACACAGTGCGTAACCGGACCATTCGCTCGCAGGCCTCCCGATAACGGGACGGTCTCGCCGAAAACACCCCGTTATCGGACCGATGCCGGCAGCCACCCGCCATCGAAGCTGGCCACGGAGTTACCAGCCCGACCGGCAGCCGCCGCGAACCGAAGCAGCATCCGCACAGCTATCTGCCGCGCTGTGATCCGCCGGCGAGATCACCGACCGAGCGCTCGAGTTCTTCGATCCTGCGCCGCGCCGCCGCCAGCTCGACCTCGAGTTTCCCGACGGCCATCACCAGGGGTCCGACCGCCAGGTCCGCGACCAGCTGCGGGTCGTCGTAACCGCGCTCGATCGCGATCAGGATGTTGTCGCGGATCCGGCTCGCGACCACCGAACCGGCGGGGACCTCCCAGGACTCGACGACCTCGGCGGTGCCGGAGGGAATCTCGTCTTCGCCGGGCAACTCGTGCTCGCCGGACATAGTCGACTCCTATCTTCGCGGGAAACCCAGCTTAGTTTCGGCAGGCTCCGGCCCCGACGCCGCCGCTCCGTGATCATGAATCGATAGCCGTATCTAGGACACGCCGTAGAGATGCCCAGAGATCTCTGTCGATGCGCGCTACGGTGTCGGGGTATGGATCCCGTGCGCAATCCGTATGCTCCCGGCGCCGGTCAGCGCCCGCCCGAATTGGCGGGCCGCGACAAACAACTCGACGCTTTCGACATCGTGCTCGAACGCATCGCGCGCGGTAGGCCCGAACGCAGCGTCATGCTCACCGGACTGCGTGGCGTCGGAAAGACCGTGCTGCTCAATCAACTTCGGTCCGCCGCCGTCTCGCGCGGCTGGGGCACCGGCAAGATCGAGGCCCGCCCCGATCAAGAATTGCGAAGGCCCTTGTCATCGGCGCTGCATATGGCCGTGCGCGCGATCGCGATGGCGCATCGCAATCCCGAGCGGGTCGACGATTTCCTCGGCATCCTCAAGGCCTTCGCCTTGCGCGCCACCGCGGACAAGGGCATGCGCGAGCGCTGGCAGCCCGGCATCGACGTGCCCGCCGTGACCGGGCGCGCCGATTCCGGTGATATCGAGATCGACCTGGTGGAGCTGTTGGTCGAAGCGGCGGCGCTGGCCTCCGATATCGGCGTCGGGATCGCGATCTTCATCGACGAGATGCAGGACCTCGGACCCGCCGACATCTCCGCCATCTGCGGGGCCTGCCACGAACTGAGCCAGGACGCGGCACCGCTGATCGTGGTCGGCGCGGGCCTTCCGCATCTACCCGCGGTGCTCTCGGCCTCGAAGAGCTATTCCGAGCGGCTGTTCAGCTATCACCGCATCGACCGGCTGGACCGCGAGTCCGCCGACCAGGCACTCATCGCGCCCGCCGAACGTGAGGAGGTGAAGTTCACCGACGAGGCACTCGAGGCGCTGTACCAAAAGGCCGATGGCTATCCATATTTCGTCCAGGCCTACGGCAAGGCGACCTGGGATCAGGCGCCCGGTAGTCCGATCACCGCCGAGGACGTCGCGGTTGCCGCGCCGACGGCCGAGGAGGAGCTCGCGGTCGGCTTCTTCGGTTCCCGCTACGAGCGCGCAACCCCTGCCGAACGAGAGTACATGCGAGCCATGGCGGACCTGTCCGGCGATGACGGTCCCGTCGCGACAGCGGCGGTCGCCGCGGAACTCGGCCGCAAACCGGCGTCGCTGTCGCCGGCGCGCGATGGGTTGATCAAGAAGGGGCTGATCTACTCGGCCGAACGCGGGACGATCGGATTCACCGTTCCACATTTCGGGCGGTATCTGCGCAGCGTCTGATTGCCGGTTATCCGGGCGTCTACCGCGATCGTTAGAAACCTGTAGAAATTGCCGAGCTCCAGACCTACCGGCGGGTAACCAACTTTCCTACACTCGAATGTGATCCCGATCACTTCCGAGGAGCAGATATGGCTACCACCGCGAAAGTCGACGCCACCGAGGAACAGGCCAGGGCTCTCGTCGAAGAATCCCGCGAAACCGGCTGGGCCAAGCCATCCTTCGCCAAGGAGATGTTTCTCGGACGGTTCCGGCTCGATCTGATCCACCCCTATCCGCGCCCCACCGCCGAGGACGCCGAGCGCACCGATGAGTTCCTGGCCCGGCTGCGCCCGGTCTGCGCCGCGATCGACGGCGCGCGGATCGAGGAGCAGTCTCGTATCCCGGACGATGACGTCCGCGCGCTGGCCGACCTCGGCTGCTTCGGCCTGAAGATCCCGCACGAGTACGGCGGGCAAGGCCTGTCCCAGTACGGCTACAACCGGGCGCTCATGCTGGTCGGCTCGGCACATCCGAGCCTCGGCGTGCTGCTGTCGGCACATCAGTCGATCGGCGTACCCGAACCGCTCAAACTGGCGGGCACCGAAGAGCAGAAGCGGGAATTCCTGCCCCGCTGCGCCGCGGGCGCGGTGAGCGCGTTCCTGCTGACCGAGCCCGATGTGGGATCCGACCCAGCGCGCATGGCGAGCACCGCGACCCCGACCGCGGACGGCGAGGCCTATGAGCTCAACGGCGTGAAGCTGTGGACCACCAACGGAGTGGTGGCCGAGCTGCTGGTGGTGATGGCACGGGTGCCCAAGAGCGAGGGCCACCGCGGCGGGATCTCGGCGTTCGTGGTCGAGGCGGACTCACCGGGATTGACCGTGGAGCGGCGCAATTCGTTCATGGGCCTGCACGGCATCGAGAACGGCCTCACCAGGATGCACAACGTCGTTGTGCCGGCGCGCAATCTGATCGGTCGCGAAGGCGACGGCCTCAAGATCGCGCTGACCACGCTCAATGCGGGCAGGCTCGCGATTCCGGCGCTGTGCACCGCGGCCGCGAAATGGTCGCTGAAGATCGCCCGGGAATGGAGCGGCCAGCGGGTGCAGTGGGGCAGGCCGGTCGGCGAGCACGCCGCGGTCGGGTCGAAGCTGTCGTTCATCGCCGCCACCACCTTCGCGCTGGAAGCGGTGCTGGACCTGTCGGCCACCATGGCCGACGAAGGCCGCAACGACATCAGGATCGAAGCGGCTCTGGCGAAACTGTGGTCCAGCGAGATGAGCTGCCGGATCGCCGACGAACTGGTCCAGATCCGCGGCGGCCGCGGCTACGAGACCGCCGCGTCGCTGGCAGCGCGCGGGGAGCGTGCCGTACCGGCCGAACAGCTGGTGCGGGATCTGCGGATCAACCGCATATTCGAAGGCTCCAGCGAGATCATGCGGCTGCTGATCGCCCGCGAGATGGCCGATGCGCATATGGCCGCCGCCGGAGCGCTGGTCGATCGGAACGCGGAGTTCAAGGACAAGACCAAGGCCGCCGTCGGAGCGGGCGGTTTCTACGCGAAGTGGTTCCCGCAGTTGACGGTCGGCGCGGGCACGGTGCCCGCGAGCTATCCCGAGTTCGGCCCGTTGGCCAGGCATCTGCGATTCGTGGAACGCAACGCGCGCAAACAGGCCAGGTCGCTGATGTACGCGATGGCGCGCTGGCAGGCGGGCCTGGAGTACCGGCAGAACTTCCTCGGCCGCATCGTCGATATCGGCGCGGAACTGTTCGCCATGTCCGCGGCCTGCGGGCGAGCCCAGGACCTGCGCGCCGCCGGGGCGGTGGAGGCGCGCTCGGCGACCGAGCTGGCCGATACCTTCTGCCAGCAGGCCAGGCTCCGGGTGCGGGCGCTGTTCGAGGCGCTGTGGGACAACACCGACGACGAGGACCGCGCGCTGACCCGCGGCGTGCTCGACGGTAACCACGAATGGCTAGAGGACGGGGTGCTCGATCAGAGCGAGGGCACCGGGCCGTGGATCGCCGACTGGCAGTTCGGGCCGTCGACGGAGACCAATCTGCTGCGCCCATTCCTGCCGTCGACCCGCCGGGTGGGGACCTGATCCGGCGGGTCGACGGCCCGCCGTCAGCAGATGCCGCGCTGGACGCAGCTGCTGACCAGCGACTGCCAGGTATCCGGCCCGACGACGCCGTCTACCCGGATATCGCTGTAACGCTGGAAGTTACGCACCGCGTCGGCGGTATCGTCGCCGTACTTGCCGTCCACGGCGACCTCGCCATTACCGTAGTAGCCGCTGACGAACGATTGCACCGCCGAGACACACTCGCCACGTGAACCCGAGCGCAGCGTCGTCCCCTCCGCGGCGCAGCCTGCCAAGGTCCGCGTCGCCGCGGCCGCGCCCGGTCCCGCCGATTCGCCTCCAGGGGACGCATCGCGCGGGGAGGCCTGCGCGCCCGCGCCGAACGCACTCGTCGCGATCACCGCGATCATCACCGCGCGCAGTACTCGCCGGGCCGCGTCACGCCGCGTCCGCACCGTCTGGTTCATCTCTTTCTCCTCGTCTTCCCTTGCTGGACAGGTGATTCGGACCTGTTTCGAATCCGATGAACCGACGATATGAATCGGCGCCAATGCCCCGGTAATGCCGCGGTAACGCGCTCACCAGCCGGGAGCGGCCGCGCCCGCCGGGCAGACCAGCAGCACGGTGGAGCCGAGCCGGATGCGGTCGCCCACCTCGATCACCGCGGAGGACTTCACCCGGCGATCGTTGACGAAGACGCCGTTGGACGATCCGAGGTCCTCGATCCGCCCGAGCTCGCCATCGGTGTCGACGCGGGCGTGGTGACGGCTGACCTTCGGATCGGTGAGCCGTAGGTCGTTATCGGCGCCGCGCCCGATCGCCAGGCCCGAGGTGGTCACTTCGAAGCGCTGACCGTCCGCGGTGACCAGCACGATCGCACCGGGCGACTCCTGGACAGTGGCCTGGTCGGTGACCGCGCGCGGCGGAAGCGCCGGGTCCGGCAGCGGCTCGTGCCGCAGGATCCGTTCCTGGAGCGCCCACAACGCCGGAGCCGCTTCCCTGCCCTCCGCGCGGCGCCGGTCCAGAATCGCCCGGCAAGCGTGCAAGGCATCGTCATCGCGACCGCAGAGATACAGCGCCGTCCCGAAACGAATCCAGGCCGCTTCGTCGGTGGGTGCGGCCTCGGCGAGTACCCGGAGCTCACCGATGATCTCGGCCGCGCGCCCGCACAGCAGATCCAACTCGAGCCGATCGGCGAGGGCCTGTTTGCGTTCCTCGCCGACCTGCGTGACGAACACATCGACGAACTTCGATGGCGCCAGCCCGTCCAATCCCGACCCGGACCATTCGTCGAGTGCCTGCCGCAACAGCGCGGCGGCGCGCGGAAAGTCGCCACGGTCGCGGGCTTGCGCGGCCCGTACCCTGGCATCGGCGAAACGAGTGACGTCGCACTGATCGCGGCTGATCGCCAGCCGGTAGCAGCCGTTGTCGGTGCGCAGCAGCTCGGTACCGGGCACTCCGGCCGCGCGCAGCGCCGAGCGGATCTCGGCGATCCGGTTCTGTAGCGCTTTGCGGTAGGTCGGCGGCGGGTTGTCGTCCCAGATGGCGTTGCCGAGCTGTTCCGGCGTGCGCGCGGCGCCGCGAGCGTCGGCCAGTACCGCGAGCGTGGCCAGCGTCAGATTGGCCCGGATGTCGAGCGGATGGCCGTCGACCAGCAGCCGCACCGGGCCGAGCAGGCGGACGTCGATCGCGGCGTTCAGGTCGACCGCCTGCACATACCGGCGAACCGACCGTCGGATTCCTCGAACACCGGCCATTCGAGCACCTCGGCACGGGTCTGCGGGCCGAAGATGCCGTCGACTTCGACGCCGCCGTCCTGCTGCAGGTGGCGGACCGCCGTCATGGTCGCGTGGTCGTAGATCCCGTTCACGTCCAGGGGGATCGTGTGGCACAGCGTCAGCGCGCGCTGCACGGCGACGACGCCATCACCGCGGTCGCCCTGATTCAGGATGCATTGCGAGTCGTCGCGGTCTTGTACCCGGCTCGGCAGCTCCAGATAGGTGCCGTTACCTGCGGGCATCCGGATCGGCCAGTAGCACCGCGCGCGGAGGCGTTCGCCGGGTTCTGCGCCCGCCGACGCATCGGCGCCCGCTCCCGTCGGCGGACCGGTTTCGGTTCCCGCACCGAGCAGGACTATGCCCGTCGCTACCGCGACCACGAGCACGGTCGCTGCCATCGCGCGAATCCAGCCGGGAACCGCCCGCCACCAGAATGAACGGCCCACGCGTTGTTCGTCGGCGGTATCGGGCGCTCCGTTCCGGCGGGCCACCGGCGCGGTCGCCGCGTCCGGCGGTTCGGGCGGCGCGGCTCGCGCACCGCTGCTCGGGGTTCGGTCCGGTGCGGTGGCCGCCTCTTCGGTGACAGTGATCGTCGAACCCGCACCGGCACTCGTCCGGTCGGCACGCGTCGCTGCCTCGGATGGGGCCGATGGGTCGCCGGTCTCCGCAGCAGGAGCCTCGGCGGCGGTCGTGGCGAGGACGACGGATTCGCGCGTCGTGGTGTCGTGCGGAGGTGAGGCGTCGAGCGAGGCCGGGCGAGCGGGCGCCGGGTGTCCGGCCGGTCGGTCCGAGTGCGGCGGGGCGTCGGCGAGCGCCGCGCGGGCAGCCGCGGCCAGCTCGCCACAGGACTGGAACCGCAGCCCGGGCTCCTTCGCCATGGCCTTGGCGACGACCTCATCGATGGCCGCGGGCAAGGTGGGTCGCAGCAGCGTCGGCCTCGGGACGGGCTCGTCGCGGTGGGCGTTGATCAGCTCCCGATCCCCTCGGCCCGGATAGGGCACCGAACCGGTCAGCAACTGATAGAAGGTCGCGCCGAGGGAGTAGATATCGGATCGGTGGTCGGGCACCGAGCTGAGGAATCGTTCCGGCGCGACATAGTGCGGGGTGTACTCACGCATACCCGCCCCGGTGAGAGTGGCCCCGTCGTCGAGGCTGCGCGCGATGCCGAAATCGGCGACCAGCGTGCGCTCGCGGCCATCGACGGTGGCGATCAGCAGATTGGACGGCTTGATGTCGCGATGCACGACATTGTTGCGATGTGCGTAGTCGAGCCCAGCGGCGGCATCGCCGAGGATGCGGGCCGCCCGTTCCGGGTCGAGCCCGCCCGGTTCGCCGGCCAGCAGTTGGGCGGCATCCGGGCCGTCGATGTACTCCATTTCGATCCAGCAGACGCCGTCGGTCTCGCCCCGGTTCAGGATCCGGACGATGTTGTCGTGGGTGAGCGCGCAGGCCAGGTCGGCTTCCCGGCTGAACAGATGAACGTGGCGCCGGCCCGCCTTCGCCGGGTCGAGCACCTTCAACGCCACCGATTTGGGCAGACGGGGATGTGCGGCCCGGTACACCACCCCCATGCCACCGGCGCCGAGTTTTTCCTCGATCCGGTAATCGGCGAACGATTCACCCAACCGCAGTACCACGTTGTCGTCCCCTGAGGTCCCGAGGTCGGCTGCACACGACATGAGCCGGACCGAGCGACGGCGATCTACCAGTTCGCATACGCTACAAGACTTTTCGATCCATCGAGCAGCGAACCGCACGTCGGCGGCCGGCTGATCGCGCCGGCGGGCGCCGCATCGATCCCACTGCGCTCGCCACGGAGGTTCGCAGGGCCATACCCGCTTCGACAGAAGTATCCCCGGTTCTACTTGATTCGCTAGATAGCCACAGAATTTGCTCACAAGTGTCCGCGGACCCACTGTCGAGCAATATCTATCTCGATCTAGCGAATTTCCTCGATATCCGCATACTCACCTGAGCCCGCCGCCGCGGCGATCGAAGAAGAACGACGGCGTCGAGGCTCCGCACCGGCCCGCAACCGGGCGTCCACCGCAGATCGATGACCGGACTCGGTTCGGCAACGTGTACATAACGCCAGGTAGACGCGGCTAACGGGGCATGAGCCGACAGCGACATCCGGACAAGAACCCTCCGACCACGGTGCGGGCGCACACCCCACGGTGGGCCGACAGGAGACAGTCATGTCCACGATGACCCTTGCGTGCCGGGCCGCCGATCACGACGGCCATCGCCTCACCGTGGCCACCGACGACGCCGTCCCGCTCGCTGTGCGCGTCTTCGGCGCCGACGACGCCCCGCTCACCGTGGTGTTCGTGCACGGGCATTGCCTGCACACCGAATCCTGGTCGTTCCTGCGGGCCCATCTACTGCGGCATTGGGGCGGCGGCACCCGGATGGTGTTCTACGACCACCGCGGCCACGGCGAATCGGGTGCTGGCGATCCCGCCACTTACACCATCGAACAGCTGGGCCGCGACCTCGACACCGTGCTGCGGACGGTGAGCCCGCGCGGTCCGGTGGTGCTGATCGGGCATTCCATGGGCGCGATGGTGGTGCTGGCCTACGCGCGGCTGTTCCCGCAGACGATCGGCGCCCGCGTCGTCGGCGTCGGGCTGATCGCCGGCGCGGCAGGCGGACTCACCGAGGCCGGGCTCGGCCGACTACTCAACCGGCACGCGGTGAACTCGCTGCATTTCGCGGTGCGCCGGGCGCCGCGCGTCATGCAGGCCTCGAAGCGGCTCTCGCGGCGAATCCTCGAACCTATCCTGCGGGAAGCGAATTTCGGTACCAGGAAGGTGAATCCGCGCCTGGTCGCCCTCGCCACCGCCATGCTCAACGAGACCTCGCTGCTCACCATGGCCGGTTTCCTGTCGTCGCTGATGGCCTTCGACGAGACCGCCGCGCTGCATCGGCTCGGCGCCATTCCGGCGCTGGTGCTGGCGGGCACCGCCGACATCATGGTGCCGTTCACCCATTCGGTGGTGCTGGCCTCGCAGTTGTCGGGTTCGGAACTCGTCCGGCTGGAAGGAGCAGGTCATGGCGTAATCCTCGAACGCGCCGAGGAGGTCGCGGCCTCCATCGCCGGCCTGGTGGAGCGGGCCTTCGCGACGGCGCGCGGGCACGGTCCCGACTACGCCACGGCGGGCTGACCGATTGCTACTTGCCGGTATCCGACGAGCCGAATCCGATAACTTCAGTTACTGTGTTGTAGATCACGATGTGTGGTCGGTCACACGACACGCCGTCACGCGGCCAGCGAGGTCCGCGCGGTAGCCGATCCGGATGACCGGATAGGAACTCAGGAGGAATCGATGACACGCAGCGAATTCGCGGATCTCCGCTACGCCGTCGGCCAACTCCGGCAGTCCATAGAGGCACTGCGCGCGAACTACGGCGACGCCACCACGGTGCGCCGGCTCGAAAACGATCTGGAGCGACTCACCATCGACAGCGAAGAACTCGAGCAGTCACCACCACCGAGGGTGGCCAAGCGCGCACAGGAACCCATCTATGTGCCCGACAGCAAGTCCGATGAGGCCGCATGGATGGGCGCACAGGACGAGGGCCTGGGCTTCCACTCCCGCCCCCGAACGAAGTAGCCCCACTGTCGTCCGCCCGCCCCGCGCGGGCGGACGACCTGTGTCTACCTCCCGATCCCCGCTCCCGCGACGAGTTGCCGCCGGTTCACCGCACCGGACGCCGGTGCACCATTCCCGATCGACTGTGATACAAATCACCGCACTACGGCGGGGTCCGCGTTGGCGAGACCCTGCTCATGCGATAGCACCTGCGGCGTATGGTGCTCAGCATCACATTCGATCGCGGAGGTAATGATGACCACCCGCACCGCGGATCAGCGAGGGATCGACCGGTGAGTGCCGCACCGACCGTGACCCCCGAAACGGGAACCGGCGTCTTCAGCAGGACAAGGGCCCGCATCACGCAGCAGACGTTGCGCACCGACCGATGGTGGGTGCCACCGCTGTTCACGGTGCTGGGCCTGGCCGCGTTCGTGATCTACGCGACGATCCGATCGTATGTGCGCACGGCCTACTGGGTCGCCGACTACCACTACCTGACGCCGTTCTACTCGCCGTGCCTGAGCACCTCCTGCATCGAGGGCTCCAGCCATTTCGGCACGCCGATCGGCGACGTCCCGGCGATCCTGCCGCTCGGGTTCGTGGCCTTGCCGTTCCTGCTCGGCTTCCGGCTCACCTGCTACTACTACCGCAAGGCCTACTACCGGTCGGTGTGGCTGTCGCCGCCGGCCTGCGCCGTCGCCGAACCACACAAGAGCTACACCGGCGAGACCAGGCTGCCGCTGATCATCCAGAACGTGCACCGCTACTTCTTCTATGTCGCGGTGATCATCTCGGTGATCAACACCTACGACGCCATCGGCGCGTATCACGGCGCGGGCGGCGGATTCGGGATGGGCCTCGGCAGCCTGATCCTCACCGGCAACGTGATCTTGTTGTGGGCCTACACCCTGTCGTGCCATTCGTGCAGGCATATCGCCGGAGGCAGGCTCAAACACTTCTCCGCCCATCCGGTGCGGTACTGGTTCTGGACCCAGGTCTCCAAGCTCAACACCCGGCACATGGCCCTGGCCTGGACCACCCTCGGCACGCTGGTGATCACCGACTTCTACGTGATGTTGGTTGCCAGCGGGACGATTTCGGATCTTCGATTCATCGACTGAGGAGTTTTCGCGGCTATGCCAGAAGTGGAACGGCACGCATACGACGTCGTCGTCATCGGTGCCGGTGGCGCCGGACTGCGCGCGGTGATCGAGGCAAGGGAACGCGGCCTGTCGGTGGCGGTGGTGTGCAAGTCGCTGTTCGGCAAAGCCCATACCGTGATGGCCGAGGGCGGCTGCGCGGCGTCGATGGGCAACGCCAACGAAAAGGACAACTGGGAAACCCACTTCCGTGACACCATGCGCGGCGGCAAATTCCTCAACAACTGGCGCATGGCGGAACTGCATGCCCGTGAGGCGCCGGACCGGGTGTGGGAACTGGAGACCTATGGCGCGCTGTTCGATCGGACCCCGGATGGGCGGATCAGTCAGCGCAATTTCGGCGGCCACACCTATCCGCGGCTGGCCCACGTCGGCGACCGGACCGGTCTCGAGATCATCCGCACCATGCAGCAGAAGATCGTATCGCTGCAACAGGAGGATTTCGCCGAGACCGGCGATTACGAGTCGCGGATCAAGGTTTTCGCCGAATGCACGGTGACCGAGCTGCTCAAAGACGGCGACCGGATCAGCGGCGCGTTCGGTTACTGGCGCGAATCGGGCCGGTTCATTCTCTTCGAGACGCCCGCGGTGGTGCTGGCCACCGGCGGCATCGGCAAGTCCTACAAGGTCACCTCGAACTCCTGGGAGTACACCGGCGACGGACACGCGCTCGCGCTGCGCGCCGGAGCCGCGCTGATCAATATGGAGTTCCTGCAGTTCCACCCCACCGGCATGGTCTGGCCGCCGAGCGTCAAGGGCATCCTGGTCACCGAGGGTGTGCGCGGTGACGGCGGGGTGCTCAAGAACACCGAAGGCAAGCGGTTCATGTTCGACTACATCCCCGCGGTGTTCAAGGGCCAGTACGCCGAGACCGAGGCCGAGGCCGACCAGTGGCTGCGCGACAACGATTCCGCGCGCCGCACGCCCGACCTGCTGCCACGCGACGAGGTGGCGCGCGCCATCAACGAGGAGGTCAAGGCCGGTCGCGGCACCGAGCACGGCGGCGTCTACCTCGATATCGCCTCGCGGATGCCCGCCGAGGAGATCGTGCGCAGGCTGCCGTCGATGCACCACCAGTTCAAGGAGCTGGCCGATGTCGACATCACCAAGGAGCCGATGGAGGTCGGCCCCACCTGCCACTACGTGATGGGCGGCATCGAGGTCGATCCGGATACCGGCGCCGCGCGGGTGCCGGGTCTGTTCGCGGCCGGCGAATGTTCCGGCGGGATGCACGGCTCGAACCGGCTCGGCGGCAATTCGCTGTCGGATCTGCTGGTGTTCGGGCGCCGGGCCGGGCTCGGCGCAGCCGCGTATGTGGAGGGCCTGCCCACCCGGCCCGCGGTCGCCGAAGCCGATATCGCAGCGGCCGCGAAAACCGCGCTCGCCCCGTTCGATCCGCCTGCCACCGGCACCGGCGAGAACCCGTACACCCTGCACACCGATCTGCAGCAGACCATGAACGATCTGGTCGGCATCATCCGCAAGGAACACGAGGTACGCGAGGCCATCGACAAATTGGCCGAGCTGCGCGAGCGGTTCGCCGCGGTGACGGTGGAGGGCCATCGCCAATTCAATCCGGGCTGGCATCTCGCGCTCGATATGCGCAACATGCTGCTGGTCAGCGAATGCGTCGCGCAGGCAGCGTTGATGCGCACCGAGAGCCGCGGCGGCCACACCCGCGACGACCACCCCGCCATGGACCCGCAGTGGCGCAACAAGCTGCTGGTCTGCACGCTGGACCCGGCGCGACCGGACGACATGGTGCCCGGCGTGTCGGTGACCGTCGAGGATCAGTTACCTATGCGGCCGGAACTGCTCGCGCTTTTCGACCTGGCCGAACTCGAGAAGTACTACACCCCAGCCGAACTCGCCGGACATCCGGCGGCCGGAGTTTCCACCGACGGAGAGGCCTGACTATGGGTTACGACGCCAGGTTCCGCATCTGGCGCGGCGATATCGACGGCGGCGAGCTGCACGACTTCACCGTGCCCGTGAACGAGGGCGAGGTGGTGCTCGACATCATCCACCGCTTACAGGCCACTCAGGCTCCTGATCTGGCGGTGCGCTGGAATTGCAAAGCGGGCAAATGCGGTTCGTGCTCGGCGGAGGTGAACGGCAGGCCGCGGCTGCTGTGCATGACCCGGATGTCGACCTTCACCCAGGACGAGCTCATCACGGTGACGCCGATGCGGACCTTCCCGGTCATCAAGGATCTGGTGACCGATGTGTCGTTCAACTACGAAAAGGCCAGGGAAGTACCGTCGTTCACGCCGCCGCTGGGTCTGCAGCCGGGCGAGTACCGGATGAAACAGGTCGATGTGGAGCGGTCGCAGGAGTTCCGCAAATGCATCGAGTGTTTTCTGTGCCAGAACACCTGTCACGTCGTCCGCGATCACGAGGAGAACAAGCAGGCGTTCTCCGGTCCGCGGTTTTTGATGCGCATCGCCGAATTGGAAATGCATCCTCTCGACGTGGCCGACCGCCGGGATATGGCTCAGGAGGAGCACGGCCTCGGCTTGTGCAATATCACCAAATGCTGCACCGAGGTGTGCCCGGAACACATCAAGATCACCGACAACGCCCTCATTCCGATGAAGGAACGGGTGGTCGACCGGAAGTACGATCCGCTGGTGTGGCTGGGCAACAAGCTGTTTCGCCGCTGATCAGCGGCTCACAGCAGGGTTGTCGGCGACTCACAGCAGGGCGACCACGCCCGCTGCCACCAGCCATACCAGCGCCCCGACGAACAAAGCCGACGCCAACGAGCCGGTGAG
>NZ_BAFY01000255.1 GCF_000308555.1 Nocardia cyriacigeorgica NBRC 100375
GACGCGGTCGGCGATATGCCGGTGCTGGCGGCGGGCGGTATCGCCAACGGCCGTCAGGTCGCGGCGGCGATGGCGATGGGCGCGGCCGGCGCGTGGACCGGTTCGATCTGGCTGACCGTCGAGGAGGCCAATGTGCCGCCCGCGCAGATGCAGACCTTGATCGAGGCCACCAGCCACGACACCGTGCGTTCGCGGGCGTGGACCGGTAAGCCCGCGCGCATGCTGCGCAATGACTGGACCGAGGCGTGGGAGCAGTCCGACACCCCGGATCCGCTGCCGATGCCGTTGCAGATGATGGTCGCCCTGGACGGCGTCAAGCGCGGGCACCGGTACCCGGAGGCCGCCAAGGACGTCAACTTCAATCCGGTCGGCCAGGTGGTCGGCATGATGAACAAGATCGAGCGTTCCGCCGACGTGATGGCACGGCTGGTCGAGGAGTACGTGGAGTCCTGCGAGCGGTTGAACAAGCTCAACGGAGCGCTGTAGTCAGCAGACGAAGGAAGGCCGCCGGACCGAGGGGTCCCGGCGGCCTTTCCGCGCGGCCGCAATGGGTTTCGCCGCACCTGGCAGAGGCTGGAAGGTGCCGATCACGGCGTTCCGGAGGACCGGTTCCGCTGGGCGGCCGGAGAACCCCTGCCGCCTCTGGCAGCCCGAGACCGTCAGGCAGTCGCGGCGTGCGCGGAATCGGGTTCCTCGGCCGCGTCCAGCAACTCCGCGAAGCGGGCCAGCACCTTCTCGTGATACATCCCGAAGAGGTCTTCGAAGAGCGCGAGCTGCGCCTCGGACGGCCCGGAATCGGACTCCCACACCGCCATCATGGCCCGCCAGACCAGCACGTGCAGATCGGCGGCGCCGGCGAAGTAGGCCTCGATCGCCTCTGGTACCTCCAGCACCATCTCGCCGATGGAGTTCAAGATCGCGCGCTGCATGCTGGAGCCGAGCGCGGTGAGCAGCCGGCGCACCAGGCCGATCTCCACCGAGAGGATCTCGCGGTAGTCCGGAACTTCCAGGCGGGCAAGCGATTCCAGCCTGTCGATATCGGCCTTCAACTCCGCCGGGTCGGCGTCGCAGCGGCCCGCGGTGTAGGCGAGCAGCGCGTCCATGACGATGCCGCGCTCCACCTCGACGATGTCGCGGAACAT
>NZ_BAFY01000254.1 GCF_000308555.1 Nocardia cyriacigeorgica NBRC 100375
CGCTTTCGGCCACCAGGATGCGATCACTGCCGCCTACAACAGCTTCAATAACGCCATTACCGAAGTCGTAAATAGCATCAACACGAACAACACCGAAGTCCGGGCTCGCGGTGATCAGCTCGCTCAGGCCATCTTTGTCGACGGACCCGCGGGGTGGACCAGCCAGCGTGACCTGACCGGAGCATTGGGTCGTGAAGATGGTGAAAACCTGTCTGACGGTAAGCTTTCCGATGATGAAGCGGCTCGAATCGCCGCACGGCTGTCGCAGGCCAACCTCACCCCCGAGCAGCTGGAAGCGCTCGCAAACGGGGGCGAGGCGACAGTACCGGCATCAACCATGGAGTACCTGACAAACCTGTACGACAAGGCAGGACGTGACGGCCTGCTGACGATCTCCGAGCAGTTGAAGTCGAACGGGTCACCCGAGTCGCAACAGCTCCGGCAGGGCCTGGCCAATGGGCTCATGACCGTTTCGAATCAGGATGTGGTCGTCAAGGACAAGGTCGGCAAGACAGTTGATCGTGGCGCTTGGGAGAAGCTACATCCTGAAGTGCGCGAGCTAATCGGTACGCGGCCTGAGGCAATCCCCGGGTTGCCGGATTCCAACACACGTGAATTGCCTGACGACTACCGGGGTGGCCTGTTCCAGTCCGACGATGTCGGGCGGTATTCACGCGATATGTCCAGCTTCGCAGATCTGGTCAACAGCGCAGGCGAAGGCTATGAGCCGGGCGAGCGATTCGGAGTCGAGTTGTCTCGACAGGCCGCACATCAGGTCTCGCTCGCGGACGCGGCCATCGCGGGGGGCGGCGAGGATCGTTTGCCTGGATTGGCTGATGACGCAACCATCCAAGATCTCCTGGGCGCGGGCACACGCAGTAATGAAGCCAACTATGCGCTGATCACCGGTAATGGCTCCGATGAACTGTTCGGGAAGGGGACGCCCGGTCAGAGCTTCGATGGGTTCGACCGCGACAACTTCCTCTCCACTATTGTCAAGCACGAGTGGGAGGACAACGGCGCCGCAGCCGGTAATCTTTTCCGTTGGATCGAAACCGACGCGACCTCGTCCGATGGACAAGTCTCGGTGCGCGCGGGAGAAGCGGCGACAGCGGTCTCAGACCACCTGGTCAAGAACTACGACACGCTGATGAACCTGCACGGAGCCCGTACCGAATCGATCGGCGTGGTCAATCCAGAGCTTGTCCAGGGCTTCTCGTCGGCACTGAAGCCGTATATCCCCGAACTCGCCGGGCTGCCGGATAACCCGCAAACGTTGTCCAACGGCTTCACGGCTCCAGACCCGTACACCGATAGCGCGCGATCCAATGCTCAAAAACTCTTCGCACTGATCGATACCGATAAGGATGCTGCCGCCGAATTCAATGCGCAAGCCCTGATAGCTGCGCAAGAACTCCAGGGCGAGTGGGTTAAATCCGTACTTGCTGACCCAGAAAATCCGAAGGCAGAATTCGCGTCAACGGCCGGCGTGATCCAGGGGCTCGTCGATGCCGGACTCATCAAGGAGTCGACCGATCGCACAGGAGACACGGCCGGTGACATGACGCGGGCACTCGCCGACAAGTCCGCTGCATACGACTCTGTCAAGGCACTCGTCTCGTCCGGGGTCAAATACATTCCAGTTGTCGGCTCGGTCGCCGGTCCCGTGATCGATATGGGGAACCCCTGGGCGAAAAATGCGATCGTCGGCCTGTACTATCCCCCCGACCCCGCCTCACCGAACTTTGATGCACACACGACCTACGAGCCTGCCGCACGGAATTATCAAATTGCCCATATTATCCAGTCGACCCAGGGATCTCTACCACATGACCCCCGATATGATGAGTTGTTCGACGCGAACGGCCAGCTCAAGGAGTACACGACCCTTGTGGACGGTCAGCGGATCAACGAGAAGTCTCTGGACAGCTATCTCACGAACATTCTGAACGGGTATCAGGGCGGCATTCTGACAAATCACTTACAAGACCTCGACGACCGACTCGAAGCCGGAAGGGAGTCAGTCAGGTGAAGCGCACCTTCTATGCGGCTACGTGTGCCGCATTGGTGTGCGCAGCCAGCGCGTGCGCGGATGATGTAGAGCCTGCCCAGCAGGTTGTCGATGAGATCGTTGCTGCTGCTGAGTCGGGTGATACTGATCGGGTCCATGCCGTCCTTGTCGGGCGCGGGTTGCCGACGGGGGTAACCACCGATGACGTGCTTGGTCACGTGCTGCGCACGAACGACGGAGGAGCTGTCAACGCCGCGTTCGGCTGGATCGGTCGCGACGCCGAGTCTGCGGATAGCTCGTCCGCGATACGCGCCGGCGAAGCCGCATCCGTCCTCGCCCGCTACGTGGCCGATCACTCGACGGAATTACTGAACGTCGATGGGCCCCATACTCGGTCACTCGGAGAGACCAAACCCGAGGCCGTCCAGACGATCTCCAAGGCCATGGCCCCGTACGTGGGATCTTTCGCAGGGCTCGGCGACCGATTCGCTTCGCCCGGATTCTCGGGCCTGGACAGCGACAATCCGACACGAAGCAGCACAAAGAGGCTCATCGCCGTTGTAGTCAGCGACCCGAAGGCGGCCGAGCACTTCGCGGCAGAGGCGTACGCACTCGCCTCCGAGATCACCGACCTATACCTGAATGGTGCGCTGTCCGGTAATCCCGACCCAGCACTGCCCGCGGCCTATGGAACTATCGCCGGCCTCTTGAATCGATCAGTCGATATCGAGCTGGACGACCGCGCCCAGGATGCCGCCGCGAGGGGGCAGTCGAATTCCGATGATGGTCCGGCGCAATATATCGACAATGATCGATTGGCCGGATTCCTTCAGCCTCACTATGATTTCGCTTCAGCACTCCAGCGTCGCGATGGCGTACTGCAACATGACCATCAATACGACTATTTGTTCGATAGCGGCGGGCAGTTGAGAAGTATTGAATCCCTATTCGACGACACGGAGCGTAACCTCAAGGCGGTCGACAGCGACGTGATAAACTTCGTCAGAAACTATCGCGACAACCTAGTGAGCTCAATTATCACCAATTTCGCATCCGACGCACGCGAGAGCAGAACGGCTGTCATGAACAGCGAATGAGCCGAGTCGTCATTGAGGCATGGCGCGGTCGAGGCAATTACCCGGTCGGCAGGCTGTCCTGCACGACCCTCGCTATCTCCGCAACTCTCCTGCAGGGGTCGCCCGATGTGTAGCCGATACTGTAGCTCAGCTGAAGGCCAATGACACCGACCGCGGAATCCATCGCAAGGAAGCATGTATCCGAGGTGCCGCCGGGGAGGTTGTAGGTCATCGCCCTCCGGTCGGAGACTGTGATATCCGATCGTGTGTCCCGATACTTATCCTGATACTCGGTAAATTCGATGTTGGTGCCACTGATTCGCAAGCGCCACGTGACTTTCCCTGACTCTAATTGTTTGAATCGGCAGCCGTAGTAAGTGTATGTGTCTGCAACCCAGTCACTTCTTTCGCGTGTGTTAGGGTCGAAACCGATCTCTGTGATTGTATCGTCACCTATCTGAGTGCATGGATCGAAATCGACCGGAGGGCGGTTGTTATTCGGGCGAACCTCAGGCGGTGGAACAGAAACCGCGATTTGCGGCCGAATTGTAACAGCTGCAGTAGCTGATGCCGAGTCAGTACCTTGCTCGTCACCAGCTTCACCGCAACCGGTGACCACGAGGCCGCTGGCCAGGGCAGTGAACAGCGCACGACGGGCTCGTCTGGTCATCGCTCGCCCCCACTCAGCAGGGCGGCCGCTTGAACAGCAGCCGCATTCTTTTGGTCGGCCTCTTCCAGACGTCCCCCAGCAATTAGAAATGCTTCTTGCATGCACATGGCACCCTCGATGAACTGTACGAGCACATCCTGGAACTGGACTGCCTTGTTGGAAAACCCGGCGGCCAGTTGCTGACCTGAAGCGAAACCACCCATTCCGCTGAAGTCTCTGACCTCGGCGATCTGCGCAAGCTGATCTTGCAAGGTGCTGATCAGGTGGTCGTAATACTTGACCACATCGGTGACCACCTCTGGATCGAACTTGATTTCACCGGCGGATGCGGCTTGTTTGAACGCCGCCACCTCCGATCGCCCGTAGTCCGCTTCCATCGTTCTGCCCCCTTGGTCGATCCCGGCCGTCGGCCCGGTCAGCGTGCTGGGTGCTGACCTTCCGTTGGCAGTATGCCATCGGTCGACTGAGGTGTCTTCGCGCACCGGGGCGGGACGCGGATCGAGGTATAGGCATTCGCCTGGAAGCCGGGTGAGTCCGGAGGTCGCGACACTGCCTACCGTGATCGGCTCTAGGTGATGGCGTGTCCAGTCGGCGATGAAGTTCAGCGCCGCAGTGAGGCAAGCAGCGAAATCGAATCGGATCCCGTGGAGCTGGAAGGTCACATGGAGATCCGGTTCGCCAGGACGCGGAGACGGGTGGGCGGTCACCGCAGACCCCTGGATGCTTGTGGACGGGTCCATAGGCCACCCGTACAGGCACGGACCGAGTCGACGACAGCAAGGCCGGACGGGCGGTAGGTACAGCGGGGTAGCTCGACCCACCGCCTGAATTGTGCACCTTCGTCCGCAGGACTCGGAAGCGCAATCGTGGCTCCGATGCGGACAACGGAGACGTTGAGCCGAAACATTTCGGCGAAAAGTGGAGTCTCATCAGGCAAGTCAGGCCGGATCAGGAATGTCCAACGGTTGGATCGAAGGTGCGACATGATCGGCCCAACGCCGCCCTCCCTCCCTCGACGGCGCTGGAGGTCGCACTTCACCAGCGCGCCGAGGCCGGCAGGCATCATCAACGCCCATACCAGATCTGCTCGCATGACGATGCGCCCCAGTTCGGGCGGATCGATGCTCGCGGGCAGGCCGCAGACCCGCCGGTAGTAGACGCAGCGCGTATAGGGAGTATCGCCAAGCGGAACATTCTCCATCGCAGCACCTTTGGTGGTCGCGTAGTTTGGGGTGCGCCCGGTCCCGGTGTAGAGCAAGGGGCCACCGGGGAGGGAGTAGCGAAGGGGTTCGCGGCGGCAACTCCCGACCGGGCGCACACCTAGGACAACACTGGACTAGAACGCTGAACTAGGTCACGATGAAATTTCACGCGAATCACCAGGGTGTTTTTCATCTTGCTCGGTGTTGGTCCGATGAAATGAAACGCCGACCCCTTCGAACTGGAGTGACCCGTATGGCTGAGAGTGGTGGATCGACCCTGCCCCGACGACAACTGGGCAAACATCTGCGGCGCGGCCGGGAGGCTGCTGGGATGACCTTGGCTGAAGTGGGCAAGCTGATGCAGTGGAGCGTCAGCACGGTGCATCGGCTGGAGGTGGGTAAGACCGAGCGCATCCGAGTCGTCGATGTCGAGGCGCTGTGCAGAATCTACGAGTTCACAGAGGAATTCACCGAGGTCCTGCGTGGGCTCGCGCTACAGGCAAATGACAAGAGCTGGTGGCATGAGTTCGGTGATCTCATCCCCGAGCACTTCGACGTGTTCGTGGATCTCGAGTCCAGTGCCCGAGCGCTGACGTGGTACGAGCCCGAGCTTGTCCCAGGGATCGTTCAGACTCCCGCGTATGCGGGCACGCTCATCCGCTCGGTCTATCCCGATGACAGTCCGGTCGAACACGAAAGACGAGTCCGTCTGCGGATGAAGAGGCAGGCGATGATCACTCGCAAGACCAAGCCGGTCAAGGTCGACATCCTGCTTCGAGAGTCCGCGTTGCGGGGGCTGGTCGGTAGCAGGAAGGTGATGGCAGCGCAGCTCCGTCACCTCGCCGACCTTGCCGGATTGCCCAACGTCACCATTCGTGTCCTGCCCTTCTCGGCAGGTTTTCCGATGGGTGTGGCTGTCGGTCCTTTCGTTGTTCTCCACCCAAGAAGCGACGGGTTGACACAGGTCAAGGAACCGACCGTGGTCTACGTCGAGAGCTTCACCGGCGACCTCTACCTCGAAAAGCCTACGACTGTCCAGCGGTATGCTGAGGCGTACCGGACCTTCCAGCAAGCGGCGCTGGATGATGCCGAGAGCAAGGCCCTGCTGCGGCGGGTGGCTAAGGAGTACTCAACATGACAGACGAACTGTCGGGCGCAAAGTGGTTCAAGAGCAGCCGTAGTGGAGGTGACAAGGCGTGCGTCGAGGCCGCCCATCTGCCAGGCGGGCAGGTCGGGGTCCGCGATTCCAAGAACCCCACGGGCCCGGTTCTCATCTTCACTCCCGGCCAGTGGGACGCGTTCACAGCTGGCATCGCGCGCGGCCAGTTCGACAACGCCAGCTGAACTCACCGTCACAGACTGCGAGAATTTCTCCGAGAACTCGGCATCCGGCGGGAACCTCAGGCCGCCGCCGGCGCCGCGTCGATGAACCAATCGAGAATCTCCTCGCCGGCCATGATTCCGCTGGATTCGGTGACGGTGAGGTTGGGGTGGGTCCAGTTGAGCAGTTCCAGTTCGCCGTGGCGGGGGCGGATGGCGGAGTCGGCGGCGCGCAGCATTTCGGCGTCGAGGGCTCCGTCACCGGCGGCGAGGGTGAGGGCGGTGTCGGTGAGTTCGCCGGATTCGATGAGGCGGCGGCGCACTTCGGCGACGGCGCGGCTCTTGCAGACCGCCAGCGGCATGGTGTAGATCTTGCGGCCCTGCTGGGAGGCCGACCAGCCGCGCGGGCGGCACCAGGCGTCCCATTCGGCGAGGAAGCCGTCCGGCACGGCCTTCGGTTTCACCACGAGGTAGCAGAACAGGTGGTCGGCGACGCGGAATTTCGGCGCCCAGCTCTCGTCGATGCGGGAGCGCAGTTCGGCGCTGATCTCGGAGAGGGTGGCGCCGCTCGCGCGGACTTCGGCGTCGATGTCGATGCGCCAGCGCATATCGGGGACGCCGTCGACGAGGATATTGCCGCCATTGCTGGTGATCGCGTAACGCCATGGGGCGCCGGGCAATTGGATGCGGCCGAACTGTTTGATGGTGCGGGTGGTGGTGGGGACGACGGCGGCGGGACGGGTGAGGGTGCGCATCCGGGTGGCCGCGATGGTCGTCATATACGACAGCGGCGCGCCCTCCAGATGTTCGACGCAGACGGTCGCGAGTTCATCGTCGGTGCTGAACGCGTTGCGGGAGTAGATCATGGTCCGGTCCAGGTCGGTGGCGACCAGCACCTGTCTTCGTAGCGGAATCACTGCTGCACATCCTTGATCAGTCCCATACACGAATAGGCCAGGTCGTCGACGACCTCGACCGGTACACCGCGGGCCGCGGCGAGCAGGCGGATATGGGCGTGCTCGGGAGCGTCGGGTTCCCGCACCAGCACGCGCCACGGCATCCGGCGCAACAACACCCGGGTGGTCTCGCCGACCCCGGGTTTCACGAAATTCACGCTGGACACCCCGTATTCGGCGCGCACCTGCTCCACCGAGGCCCAGCCGGCCCAGGTGGGGGTGCGGTCGCCGGCGCGGATGGCCTCGACCGAAGCGGGCACGCGTTCGTGCACCGCGTCGAAGGCGGCGGTGACGGTGTCGATGAGGCGTCCGGAGACGTCGTCGGCGGCGAGTTCGCGGTAGAACTTCGCGCCGTGGAAGTCGCCGGGCCCGATCAGCTCGTCGTTGAGGACGGTGCGTGACACCAGCCCGGAGACGGTCGAATTCAGGCAAGCCGAGGCGATGAGGAAGTCGTCGCGGGTGCCGTAGGTGCGCACGCAGTGGCCGGGGTCGGCGAGGACCGCGAGGTCGTCGTTGAACCGGGCGCCGCCCGCCGCGTGGTAGGCGTCCAGGGCCTCCGACAATTCGCGGGTGATGGCGCCCTTGCCGGTCCAGCCGTCGACGAAGACGATCGAGGCCGGATCATGATGAGCCGCCAGATAATCCAGGGCCACCGCGTCGATACCGCGATCACGCACGATCGACACCGCGTAATGCGGGATATCCAGGCTCGGCATTCCAGGCCCGCGCCCGTCGCGCAGCCAGCGCCGCATGAGCACCCCGACCGGCGTCCCCGCACGCGCGAGCGAAACCAGCACGATATCGGTACCGCGTTCGGCGACAACCAGTTCCGCCACGGTGCCGACGGCGAGGGCCAAACGCTCGGCGCTGTCGGCGAGCACCTGGTCGAACAGCTCGCGGTACTGGGCGTCGGGCTGGTATTCGATCGGCAGCGATTCCGCGTAGTGCGCGATTCCGGCCTGAATGCGCTGTTCGCGCTCGGTGACGTCGGCCTCGAGGTCGACGTCGGAGAGGTCCTTCAGCAGCCAGGCGACGTCGTCGCGGGCATAGGAACCGAACTCCGGTCCGTACAGCGGCTCGCTGCCGGCCACCCCGGCACCCGGCCGCGCATCGACGGCGACACCGACCTGCGCCGGTTGGGTGACGGCCGAGCCGGTCACCGGCAGCCGGTCGCCGTCGGCGAGCGCGTCGGCTGCGGATGACATCGCACCTACTCCCTTCGCGACCAGGCCGGCAGGCGGGCCTGCCTGCCTATTCTCCTCGTGCCCGGAATCGGCCGGGTAGGCGCCGGCATCGGTCCGCCCCGCCTGCAACAGGCGGGGGTCGGCCCCGGGCAGCACCGCGACCAGCACATCCGCACCGGATGCGGTCAGCACATCGACCAGACCGCCGGCAGCGACCAACTCCTCGGTATCGGCGGGCGCATCCACGACGGTCACCAGCACCGGTTCACCGCGCACCGTCTCGGCCTCGGACACATCGCCGGTCCAGGCATCGAGTTCGGCGATGAAATCCTCGGCCCAATGCGCGTTGTAGAGGTAGCGCGGTTGATCCTGGCCGGATTCCGGTGCGGTGAAACGGAATCCGCGCCGCAGCGGGTAACCCGGCTCGTCCAGCACGTAGGCCGGGGAGCGGGTGGTGGTCTGATATCTGGTCGGGATACCGGAGTCGGCCAGGGCGACAGCCAGCCGCAGCGGCAGATACATCAGTTCCTCATGCCCGAGCACGATCACCGGGCGATCGGCGAAATCGCTGGTCAGCCGTGCGCGCAGGGCGGCAGCGGCGGCGGTGAGCGCCGATTCGAAGGCCGCGGTATCCGAGTGCAGGATGCCGTGCCGTCCACCCTCGGGAACGTGGGCGGGCCAGGGCAATTCGCACCGCTGGAACGAGCCCCGCTGCGGCGCGACGGGATTGAGCCGCGGTTCCGGCAGGCTCTGCACCGCGTCGATGAGATCTTCGGGCAGCTGTGTCCGGCCGGCGGCCAGACACACGGTATCGATGCGCGCACCGAGTTCGCGTGCCGCCGCCTCGAATCGGGCGCGATCGGATTCGGTGCGCATATCCACCAGCGAGGCCAGCACGTAATGCGAACGTGGCGCAAAGGCATGCAGTGCGCGCACGGCGTCCATCGCGGTATCGCCGGTGGAGATCTCGTCGTCCACCAGCACCAGCGGCAGATCGTTGACGAAGATGTCGGCGGGCGCGGGTTGCAGCAGGTGGGAGGTGGCGTGGGAATGGCCCTCCTCGAATCCGGTGAGGGTCTGCGCCAACGGAACCTCGCGCCGGGTGGAATGCAGGTAGCAGGTGGCGCCGATGCGGGCGGCCACACAGTGACCGAGGCCGGTCGCGGTTTCGGCGAACCCGAGCACCACGGCGTCCCGCTCACCCAGCGCGCTACGCACCAGATCACCGAGCCGATTGCCCGCGTCGAGCACCACCCGTGGATCGGTGGGCAGATGTTTGCCGAGCACCGTCGACACCAGCAGGTGTGCGCGTTTCGGATTGCGCCGAAGACCCGGTTGGATCAGCGCGTCGATCGGCAATTCGGCGGGCAGCACACCACCCTCGGTGCCATGCCGGTACGACGTTTCATGATGCAGTTCGATCCCGAGATGCCGTGTCGCCCAGGCCGAAGGCTGCGGCGATGCCGTCGACTCCTCGCTCATACCGTGACCAACGCCGTCAACAGATCCACGAACGACACTCCTTTGTTGGCCACCCCGAACACCCTGGCGCGCAGCAAGGTCTGCCGCGCCCAGCTGCGATGCGGACGCATCTCGTTCATCTTGTTCCGGTACTCCGAAGCCGCCACCCCGCCCACATCGGCCTGCAAGATGTCGAGCGCATCCGAGTACTCCTCATGGGTCACCACCGACAGCGCGTGCACCGCGGCCACATGCGACGGATGGATCACCGTCTTGCCCTGAATGCCGTTGGCGCGGTCGAGGGTGATCTCGCGTAACAGACCGTCGAGATCCCGGCTGACCAGGTAGCGCCGGAACGGCACCGCATCGGATTCCTCGAACGGCGCCGTCCGCAGCAGCGGCCGGAACATCCGCTCGTGATCGGCGAAGTACTCCCACACCGGGCCGGTGATCACGAATCCGGTGCCATCGGCGCGGCCCAGATAGTTGACGATATCGGCGATCACATCGGCGACCACCCGCACGTCGTAGATGGTCAGATCGCGGTCGCGCCGGATTCCGAAGGTCGAGCACATATCGGTCGCGCCGACCCGCACGGCCAGCACATTGTCGCGGTGCTCGGCCAGCAGCGCGGCGATCTCGGTGAGTTCGGCGTCGCGTGTCTGCCGATGCACCAGCGCCTTCGATTCCAGTACCGGCATGCCGTAGAGCGGGCGGTCCAGCAGGGTGCGCGCATGCTCCAACGCGGCAAGATATTTCGACCCGGAGGCCGAATCGAACTTCGGGAACACGAAGCCGGTGAGCACCTCGGCGCCCGGCCCGAGCTGCTCGGCGATCTCGATGATGGTGTCGGCGTCGCGCACCCGCACAAACAGCATCGGATTCGGGTCGACGCCGGCCGCCAGCTCGTCGAGGGTGCGCACCGCCTGCGCCTTCGCCGATTCCACCTCGTGGTCGGCCACCGCGTCTTCGAGGTCGATGACCATCGAGCACACCCCGCGCGCGGCCCGCTTGCAGATCGTCGCGGTGAGATCGGCCCTGGTCGCGGGCGCGTACAGGGTCGCGCCCAGCGCCACGGCGAGCAGTTCGCGGTCGGTCTGGCCGCCGATGGGCTCGGGCTGGCGATGGAAAAGCGTTCTCGCGTCGGGACCGTTCAGCTGCCGGAAATGGCGCAGCAGCACGCGCTTGCGCAGGGAAACTTCCTGCTTGACGGCGATGCCTGCGGTCATCGTCTCCCCACCCCTCACTCTCGTCGTGGTCCTGACTGTTTTCTCATGCGATCCACTACGCCCGCCATGAAATCCGCGACGGCGTCGAGCTCCGTCACGTACGCCCAATAGTCGGGGTGACGCCCGGACAGCGCACCGGTGATCCGGTCGATCCGTTCGGCCTGCGCGTCGAGGACAGATCCCCACTCGGCGGCGAGCCCGCGGCCCACCGCGAGCATCTGCGCGTCCCGCAGCCGGAATCGTACGGCCTTGGCTTTGTCTTGCGGATTCTCGCGCACCTCACGCAGCAGCGTCAGCCGTTTGGTGACGGCGTCGACCTGCTGTTCGGCCTCGGCCAGATTGCCGCGCGCGGTCGTGGTCAGTTCAAGTGCTAACTCCGGGTCGTTCTCGGCCGCGGCCGCGCGGGCCCGGCTCAGGGCGTCATCCGCGGCGGCTATGGCCCGCTGGCTGTCTCGCTCATTGTCAGACAGATCCGCCGAACTCGCAGCATTGAACTCCCGCAGTAGCGCGGAGTACACCGCGCCCACCCCTTCGGCCCTGGTCCGCGCCGCCGCCAGCCGGGTGCGCACCGAGACGATCGCGGTCGCTGCCGCGGCGGCCCGAGATGGGGCCTGCGCCAAAGCATCTGCCAGTTCTTTGCTCGCCGCGTCCAGCCGGTTGGCGGCCTCGCGCACCGCACCGACCCCGGCGCTCTCACGGGCCGCGTGCAATGTGATCAGTGCCTCATCGACCGCGGCGCTCGTCCGCCGGACCGACCCGTAGTGCGCGTAAGGGGACTCGGCAGCCTGCCCCCGCACCTGGGCGGCGGCCGCGGTCACCTGATCGGCCAGCCGCGGCACCATCGCCACGACCGCGACGGCCTCCTCGAGCTGCGCCTGATTGCCGCGGTAGTACTCGTCCACCCCGCGCGCCGCCTCGGCCAGCCTGCGCACCGTCTCCTCGGTTCTGACCTGCCCCTGCGGCACCGCCGCACCGCCGGCCTCGGCCTGATCGAGCTGCTCGGTGAGCTTCAGGTAGGCATCGGCGGCGGCGTAGCAGCGGGCCCGCACCGGTTCCCAGCGCCGGTTCAGGCCGCGTTCGGGAAAGATCTGCTCGGCGGCCGCGGTGGCCGATTCGGCGACGCTCTGGCGCCGGTCCATGTCCAGGAACGCCGACGCGAGCGAGTGCCGAGCCTGCTCGATCCACTCGGTATTCCCGGATGACCGGAACCATCCACGCCTGCGGCCTGCCACGACCCGATGGTAGGAGATCTTGCCGGGGCGGGGCCGGGACAACGGCCTGGGCCGGGCGCCCGGCGTCCAGAGGCCGCACGCGGCGCGAGCGAATGCGGGCTACCCGCATCGGTTTATACGCAAGATCGCCGAAACCTACTACTGTCGTATCTCGTACCCGGCGATTCGGACATGCTGGGAATCACAGACGACTATCGAAAGGGAATCCCGCATGGGTGTCAGTTTGTCCAAGGGCGGCAACGTCTCGCTGACCAAGGCGGCGCCTAACCTGACCGCTGTCGCGGTCGGCCTCGGCTGGGACGTTCGTACCACCACCGGCACGGACTTCGACCTCGACGCCAGCGCGATCGCGACCGGAGCCGACAAGAAGGTGGTCTCCGACCAGCACTTCGTCTTCTTCAACAACCTGCGTTCGCCCGAGGGCTCGATCGAGCACATCGGCGACAACACCACCGGTGAAGGCGAGGGCGACGACGAGGTCATCAACGTCGATCTGGCCAACACCCCGCCCACCATCGAGTCCATCTTCTTCCCGGTCTCGATCTACGACGCCGATACCCGTCAGCAGTCGTTCGGCCAGGTGCGCAACGCCTACATCCGCGTCGTGGACCGCTCCAACAACGAGGAGCTGGCCCGCTACGACCTGTCCGAGGACGCCTCCACCGAGACCGCCATGGTGTTCGGTGAGCTGTACCGCAACGGCGCCGAATGGAAGTTCCGCGCCATCGGCCAGGGCTACGCCTCCGGCCTGGCCGGCATCGCCCGCGACTACGGCGTGAACGTCTGATCGAGCTCACCCTCGACCAGGAAGGGGGCCCGGCGCCGGGCCCCCTTCCGCTGGGTCCGACTGGACATCTCATGGTCCGGCGACCAGGCTGAATGATGACGGTCGCTTTCGACGTCGGCCCGAAATGTCGGGTTCACCGTCGACCGGTACGGTCGTGTCGAGCGCCGCTCGCACCGGGTCGGCGATCGCACGCAGCAGCTTCAGACGTCCCATATGCCCGGATGACGACCGACTCCGGCGCCGCACACGAAAGGTCCCCGCGTGGTCCTGCGCATATTCGGCCTATCCTTCCTGGTCACCGTCGTATCACTGGTAGTGGCACTGCTCTACGGTGGCCCCACCGCGCTGGTGCTCTGCGCGATCCTCGGCATCCTCGAGGTGTCCCTGTCGTTCGACAACGCCGTCATCAACGCGACCATCCTGCAGCGGATGAGCGAGTTCTGGCAGCGCATGTTCCTGACCGTCGGCATCCTGATCGCCGTGTTCGGCATGCGCCTGGTGTTCCCGCTGGCCATCGTGTGGGTCACCGCCGGGCTGAACCCGGTCGAGGCCTTCGACCTGGCGCTCAACCCGCCGCCCGGTGATGCCGCCTACTTCCCCAACGGCGACCCGAGCTACGAGACGTTGCTCACCGACGCCCATCCGCAGATCGCGGCGTTCGGCGGCATGTTCCTGGCGCTGCTGTTCCTGAACTTCATCTTCGCCGAGCGGGAGATCACCTGGCTGTCGTGGCTGGAGCGGCCGCTGGCCAAGGCGGGCAAGCTGGACATGCTGTCGGTGGTCGTCGCCGGCCTCGGCCTGATCCTGTGCGCGGAGTTCCTCGCCGAGGAAGAGGTCCGCTCCACGGTGCTGCTGGCCGGCCTGCTCGGCATGATCACCTACATCGCGGTCGACGGTCTCGGCTCGATGTTCCACGCCGAGGAGCACGCGGGCCCGTCGGAGGCCGCCAAGGCCACCGGTAAGGCCGGTTTCTTCCTGTTCCTGTACCTGGAGGTGCTCGACGCCTCGTTCTCCTTCGACGGCGTCATCGGCGCGTTCGCCATCACCGCCGACCCGATCATCATCGCGCTCGGCCTCGGCCTGATCGGCGCCATGTTCGTCCGGTCGATCACGGTGTACCTGGTGCGCAAGGGCACCCTGTCGGAGTTCGTGTACCTCGAGCACGGTGCGCACTGGGCGATCGGCGCGCTGGCGGCGATCCTGCTGATCTCGATCGGCGTGCACGTCAACGAGCTCGTCACCGGTTTCATCGGTATCGCGTTCATCGGTGCGGCGTTCATCAGCAGCATCATGCGCAACCGGCGCGAGGGTGAGCCGGAAGCGGCCGCCGAAAAGGAGCCGACCCCGGTAGGCTGACCGGCGGACGCAACCGAAGACTCGAACGGCAGCGGCCTGGCGTGGCCGCTGCCGTTCTCATCTCCTGAGGGGGGATCGCGGCGATGGCGATCGACGATCAGCGGGCCGGCGGCGGGAAAGTCACCCTGTCCAAGGCCACGCCGAGCATCAATCTCACCAGGCCCGGCGAGCTGCAGGGCATCATGCGGGTCGAGCTGACCTGGGCCGCGCGCGCCAAGAGCCTGTTCCGCAGATCCACTCCGGTCGAACTCGAACTCGGCTGCCTCTACGAACTCGCCGACGGGCGCACCGGCGTGCTGCGCACCGCCACCGACGCCGGCGCACTCGAATTCGAGCCGCACATCCTGCTCGACCGCGACGGCGCCCGCCCCGGCAGCGCGGGCTTCAATATGGATCTGGCCCGCCCCGAAGCGTTTCGCCAGGTCCTGATCTTCGCGCTGTCCGCGCAGGCGCCGAACTGGGCCGCCGCCAAGGGCACGCTCACCCTGGCGCCCACCATCGGCTCGAATGTCGAACTGGCACTGGACGAACCGGTGGCCGACACCAGGTCCTGCGCCATCGCACTGTTGCAGAACCAGGGCGCGGGCATCACCGTCTACCGCGAGGCCAGGTACCTGACGGGCGCGCTGGACGAGCTGATGCGGACCTACCGGTGGGGCATGGACATGGATTCCGCGCGCGCCTGACCGGCGCTCAGAGCATGCGCCGCGGATACAGCCGCGCCTTCGGCCTGCGCACCGCGACCCGCGACCACAGCGCATCCTGCAAAGCCAGTGTTCCCCAACCGGCCAACGCCATCCCGGACAGGTTCAGCGCCAATTGCAGTGTGCTGCCCCATACCTCGTCCCAGTGCGCGAACACCGCGGCCAGCGCGATATTGCCGGCCGCGGGCACGGTCGTCACCGAGATGAACACACCGACCAGACCGCCCGATTTCGCCGAGGTCAGCGACAGCACGCCCGCCGCGGCGGCGATCACGGCGACGATGAACGACCATTTGTCCGGGGTGTAGATGAATGCGGTTTCCGGCCCTGTTCCCACATCCTCCGCGGTGATCCAACCGAGCCCGCGCGCGATGAGTACCAGCAGGAACGTCAGCAGGATCGCGGTGAGGAAGCCGAGGATCAGGGTCCGGACCGCCAGCCCGAACAGCACGAAACGGCGCCGCACCAGCGCCACCCCGAGCGCCGCGATCGCACCGAACTCCGGGCCGAGCACCATCGCGCCGATCACCAGGATCTGCGAGTCGACCACGATGGCGATGGCGGCCAGCGTGGTCGCCAGGGTCATGAAACTCAGGTAGGTCCAGTTGAGTTCGGTCTCCTCGTAGGAGCGCTGCGCCACGTCGGCCCAGACCACCGCGTCCGCGCTGCTACCGGGGGTACGCACCTCGGCCTCGAAACCGGCCAGCGACAGCCAGGTCCGCACCGGCTCGATCTCGATGCTCCCGCATTTGTGCACGCCGGTCGCGCGCAGCCGATCCACCAGTTCGTTGGCCGCTTCCCTGGCGATATGCGCGATCACCAGATCCCCGGCCGGGCGCAGCGCGGCCCCGCGCATCACCGCAAGCCCGCTGACCGCGTCGTCGCCCTCGAGGATCTCGATCACAGCGTCGGTCTTGTCGGCGGGCGCCATTACTCGCACGTGCAGCATGGGCTCAGTCTTGCGTACTCGCCGGCATCGGGCCGGGTGAACCCGCGTGGCGAGTCCTGGTGACTATGTCTGCCGCTCGGCGAGCTCGGCGAGACGCTCGATGGAGGCGGCCAGCTTGTCAGAGGTGGTGGCGAGGGCCCGCGGCAGCCGATTCTCGTCGGTCAGGCGCGACCAGTCGTAGGTGTGGCGCACCAGCGAACGGTGCTCGTCCAGCGGTTCGATTTCCCAGCGCCACAGATGGCCGGGTGGTTCGCGATCGGGCTCGGAGGGCTGCCACGCGATCAGTCTGCCCTCCTCGAACTCGACCACATGATTGTGCCGGGTGACGCCCTTGGTGATCACCATCGTGAAGACCTCACCGACAGCGCGCACCCGCTGGCCGGCCGGGGCCTCGGACAGGTTGTCGTTGCCGTCCCAGCGCGGTTGCTGCGCTGGATCGGCGATCAACTCGAACACCACCGCCGCGGGCGCCGCGACCTCGCGTTCGGCGCTGACCACTGTTTGCGTCTCTGAGCTCATGTCCTGATCGAAGCACAGCCTGCGCAGCCCGGCTCACCAGCGGCGACGATCTTGTCGGTACCCGGTAATACAGTGGCGCTATGACAGCAGCGGTCCATCCCGCGCCGGGCCCGTCACCTCGGCGCGCAGCCGACGATCTGATGCAAATCGTCGCGCGTACACCGCTGTTCTTCTCCAGCTATACGCCGCTGTTCGCGATCCTCGCCGCCCGCTTCGCCGCCACCCCGTGGCTGGCGTTCGGCGCGCTCGCGCTCATGGGGTTCGGCGCGGTCTGCACCATCTGGGTGCTGTATCTGCTCGGCTCGTCGGCGCGCTCGTCGCTCACGGTGGCGCGGGTGCACGAGACCGGCAGCGAATCCGGCGGCTACCTGGTCTCCTATGTGCTGCCGTTCCTCACCGTCGAAACACCCGGCGGGCTCGACGCGCTCGCCTACGGCCTGTTCCTGCTGGTGCTGCTGATCGTGTACGTGCGCACCGACCTCATCCAGGTCAACCCGATGATCTATCTGCTGCTGCACCGAATCGTGAAGGTACAGACCGCGACCGGGGACATGGCCTATGTGGTCGTGCGTTCGGTACCCCGTCCCGGCGATACCGTCACGGTCGCCCAGCACGCCGGAATCCGAGTGATGACGGAGCGGGTATGAGCATGCGCGGCGGCCGGGACTGGGCCGGCATCGATATCGGCGGCGAACCGCTCGACCTGCTGCTGGGCTGGCGTGACAGCCGTAAACGCTTGCAGGCATTGCGGATCGAGTTCGCCGCCACGCTCGGGATCGAGTTGCGCGAGATCGCCGCGGCCACCCTCGAACGGCTCGGGGCCATGGCGCCGATCGAATACGACACCATCGCAGCACTCGTCGACGGCGAAGAGTTCTTCACCTTCTCCCTCGACGGGCTCGATGGGGCCCAGCCGGGGGCCGCGGCCGGCGAACCCGACGCTCAGATCGCCGGGCTGCTCCGGCTCATCGCCCGTTCGGCGACGCTGAACACCGTGCTACCGCGGCAGATGCGCGACGGCACCTTCCTGTTCTACGTCCTGATCTGCGAATCGGCCGGACCCGATCGGCAGCGCACGGCATTCGTGCGGTTGCAACACGGGCTGCGCGTGGCCTCGGCGCACCGCATCCTCGCCACCTTCGGCGAACGCCTGAACCGCGTCGGCGACCCGGTCTTCGCCTTCGCCGAGGAATTCGATCTCGTCATCGCCGGCGACGAGATCGCCATCCTCAAACCCGACACCTTCCTGCGTCTGTTCACCGACCTCGAACTGCTCACCAAGGCCACCCCGGAATTCGTCGACCACATCAGCGAGGCGCTCGGCCTGGAGCTGTCCGCGCAGGTCAAAGACACCATCATCGCCGTGTGCGCCAAGCGGCCCAGCTACGCCAAGCTGCTGAAACGGCTCAGCGGCGTCGACTACCTGCCGAAGATCACGCCCACGTCGCTGCAAGCCGAGATCGACCGCTATCCCGAACTCCCCGAGGGCATCCGGATCGACGACTCGGGGATTTCCTTGAGCGATCAGGGTGTGCCGACGTTTCTCGAGATCCTCGATCAGCGGATCTGGCGTGGGCCGTTCGACGATTCCTCGCGGGTGGCGACGGCGTATCGGCGGCTGCGGCCGAAGTGAGCGTGCCGTCCGCGAGACGCAGGAGTCCCGAGCCCCGCCTCACCTATGCCCGAGGATTGCCGCCAGCATCCCGCCGACGAAGTCCGCGCCGAAGGAGTTCATCGCATCGGGTGTAGTCGGCGTGGTCCCGGTCCGGATATCGCATCCGGCGACCGGATGCCCGGCGGCCCGATCCTTCAACCAGGCGAAGGCGGCCGGTGCGCCGAGCCCCCATTCGAACGCATGCGGCGACACCACCGACGGGACGACATCACGCCGGTAGGTCACCGGAGTGCCTGCCGCGCAATACTTGTCGACCAGCTGGTCGGCGGAGGCGATCGTGCTCAGCTCGTCGTCCACGGCGTTGTACAGGTAGACGGGCGCGGTGGGCGCCGTCGCACCGAGGGTTCGCTCGGCGATCAGGCGTTGGGTCAGCGGCGCGGTCAGCACCTGCTCCAGCGGCATCGTCAAGAGGCTGCCGAAATCCAGGAACGGGAAGCTCACCAGGTTCTGCGGGGTGCAGCTCGCGGCGGCTCCGGCGAGCAGCCGTTTGCCCTCGGCGGTGAGCACCTGATCCATCATCGCGGTGAATTCCGGCGAATCCTGTTGCAGGGCGGCGATACCCACCGGCGGCAGGCCCGCCACCGGAGTGCCGTTGCCATTCCTGATGCCCGCGAGCAGATCCGCGACCGGCGCACCGATCGCCATCCCCGCGACATTCATCTCCGGCGCGTAGTCCGGTTGCACCTGCGCCGCCCACGCCGTGGCGATGCCGCCGCCGGAGTATCCCCAGAACATCGCCGGTGCCTGCGCCCCGAGCCCGAGGTCGGCGAAGTTCTGCGCCGCCCGCACACCATCGATCGCCACATACCCCGGTTCCTTCGGTGTGAGGAAGTGGTTGTCCACCCCGCCCAGATCCGGAACCGACACCGCCCAGCCCTGCGCCAGTCCGGCCGCGATCATGGGGACTTCACTCGCGGTGGTGGACAAGGTGATCGGGCCGCCGGCACCGGAGAAGTCGAACCACGGCGCGCCGGTCTGCAAGACCTGCGAGGGCATGCAGTTGGGGGCGATGGCGTCGATCATGCTGTCGTAGGACAGGATCGCGGTCGGCGGTCGGCCGTGCTCGCCCATCAATACCGTGGTCACCGCGGCATACGGGTCGCCGTGCGAATCGGTGGTCCGGTAGAGCAGCTGCCAGGCGCGGACCCGCATGGGGATCAGCTGCAGTGATACGGGGGCGATCGGCCTGGTCCGCAGAATGGTGCCTGGCGCGGTCGATTCGTAGCCCGCGGGCGGTAGATAGAAGCCGTCGGTGGTGTTCGGAATCGCCGGCGCGGGAGTGGCGAATGCGACGAGAGCCGCACAGGTCGTGGTGATGCTGACGGCGAGCGCGGTGATCCTGGCCCGCCATCCCCGTCCGAGTGATTCCGACCGTCCGATCCCCGCTGTTCGCATGGGCACACTGTAGAACGTGTTTCAGTCTATGGAGCCGTTTTCGCGGGCTCAGCGCTCGCGGGCAGGCTCCCAGGCGAGCCTGGCTTACTGATTCGCATAACCGGTTATCCGGCCGTCAGGCCGACGCCTCGCATCCGCGCCGTACGACCGGCCTATTCGCTCAGTTGGTCGCCTCCGCGCGGGCGTCGGTCGTGGGGGCCTCCGCCTTCGTGGTGGTGGACGACGGCGCCGTGGTGGTGGATTCCGTCGTCTCCGCGGGCGCCTGAGTCGTGGTCGGCGCAGGCGGGGTGGTAGTGACCTCCGGCGTGGTGGTCGGCGCCTCGCTCGGCGTCGTCGTCGGGGCCGTGGTCGACGGATCGGCCTCGGCCTTCGGCTTCGCCGTCGTGGTGGTGGCCGGCGCCGCGGTGGTGGTCGTGCCCTCGGCCGCTTCGGTCGTCGGGGCCGCCGAGGTGGTCGACTCCGCCGCCTCGTAGGCCGCGGCCAGATCGGCTTCGGTCGGCTTGGAGTTCGTGTCCACCTGCTGACCGGCCTGCGCCTGCTTGGCCAGGTGGGTGATCCAGGCCGCCGCGTACTCGGCCGACGTCATCGGCTTACCGTTGCCGGGGTCGGCGTCATCCCAGTAGTCGAAGTGATGACCGGTGTGGTTGGGGCCGAGGGTCTGCTTGTACGGATCGCTCAGGATCACCGGGATGGTGTTCTGGTTGGTCACGATCAACCCGACGATCTCGTTGAGGATCTTCAGCGGCAGGTACGCCAGCGGCGACATCTGCTCCACCGCGATCGCGTCGGCCTGGCCCGGCTCCTGCGGAGCGGGCGTGCCCGGCTTGTACGCCGGATCCGAAACCCGCAGCAGCACCTCGAGGAAGGTTTCGTCGCTGGCCATCCAGTTCGGCTGGGAGGCGATATCGGCGAACGCGGTCATCGCGATCCGGCCGAGCACCACCGCGACGTCCTGGCCGGTCGCCGGGGTCAGGCCCTCACGTTCCAGGGCGTCGACATTCAACTGCCTGCCGACGTTCACCGCCAGGTTCAGCAACGAGATGTTCTCCGGCGCCGAGCAGGTGAGGTCGCCGTCGGAGCAGAACGAGGCGATCTTGCCGTTCAACGACCCGAAATCACCGCTGGTCCCGGGCAGCGCACCCGAACCGGGTACCGGCTTCTGCCCGTTCTGATACTTCTGGTCGAAGCCGTCCGGGTTGGCGTACGGATCCTCCGCACCGGGGAACGGACCGTCGCCGGTGGAGCGGCCCGGATCGGCGAGGATCACCACGCCGAGCACGTTCTCCGGATCGACGATCCCGTATCCACCGTCCTGGCCGGGTTCCTGATGCCCGACCTCCATCGCGACGCGACGCACCACATCGGCGCCCTCGCTGTAGCCGACGATGGAGAACTTGGTATCCGGGCAGGCCGCCGCGATCTCCGACATCACCTGCTTGGCATTGGCGACACCGGCGTTCACGGCGTCTTCATAGCTGGCCATATTGGCCGGGTAGGCGATGTAGACGGCGGCGTAGGAGCCCTCCGCGACGTCGTTTCGTGGCGCGTTGACCACCGGATCGAGCCATTCACTGCTGTGATCACCCGACAGCGCGGCGGGCAGCGGATTGCCGTTGGCATCCACCAGCATCGCCGTCGTCCCCTCGCGGGGAGTGTCATTGCGACCGGCCACCGAGATGGTCACCATGTCGCGGCATTCGGTGACCGAGGCCACCAACTGCGTATCCGCCTCTTCCGGTGCGGCGGTGAACGCGAACGTCGCGGCCACCGCCGCCGCCACTCCGAGCACCGCGGGCGCGGCAACGGCCGAGGCCAACCGATGTCGCGCGAAGAACTCACGAAGAGCCATGTCCGAACCCCAGTTTCCTGTAACCGACAAGTGGAAGGACAGGCCCCCCGACGGGCCATGTGTCACGTATGAGGTCGTGGGCCGGGCACAGAGTGTTACGGGTGAGGTGTCACGCGGCGAAGGCTTCCACGATCGCGTGACTGTCCTCGTACATGTGATAGCGGCTGATTCAGCCTCGCGCCATATCCACGAACCGGCTCAGATGCAGTTGGTGCGCCACCGTGATCGTGGCCGTCGGACCGTTTCGGTGCTTTCCGAGAATCAGATCCGCCTCGCCGCCACGCGGGTCGTCGCGCTCGAACGCGTCAGGGCGGTGCAGCAGGATAACCATATCCGCATCTTGCTCGAGAGAATTATGAAGACTTATGCCATTTGCCACAAAATTTTCGGTTCCAGGCACCGTTCCGTCGAAAACGTCTTGCTCGCCGAGGCTGGTGATCTCGACAATGCGGTCCCAGAAGACGTCGTTGGTGGCCAGCATCTCGATGTCGGCGTCGTCGAGGACGGTTGCGACTCGCGCGAGCCGGGAGCGGCTCGGTGAGTGCTTCCACATGGTCGAACCGCAGAAGCGGGAACCCATAGCGGCGGAGAATTCCCGATGCGTCATCTGCTTCGTCGCCAGAAGTTCGCGGACTCGGGTCCACACTTCCTTGGGCACCGTGTCGGCATTGACGTTCGGCGATATCGCCTCCAACTCCAGGCGGGCCGCTTCTGCTGACCGGCCGCGTGCGCCATGAGCTCCGATATCGCGAAGGAAGACATTCTGATTCTCGACCCCGTCGATAGTCAGGTGCCAGCACGGGCGGTAATCACCCTTGGTGACTTTCTTGATTCGCGCGTGCACGCCCAGCCGCAGCAGCAACTGTGCGACATCATCGACCAACCTGCGGCTGGTGGACGCGTAGTAGATCCTGGCTTGGCGGCCCTTCGCATCCCAACGGACCGAACCGTCGGTCGCCCACAGGTGACGTAGGAATAGCGCGACCTGATCGTTCGGCAACGCGAAGACCGGCTGCGGAACGAACTTCTCGTAACTGCGCAGACCGAAAAGGCCGAGCTCATCGAGCCACGCGGCAATCGGGTTCCGTTTACCGTGAGTGAGGCGATACGGCGCAGGCAGACGGAGCGTCGTCACTCGGGCAGCCGCGTACTCGTCACGCACAGCAGTCACGCCGAAGTGTTGTGCCGCAGACGTGACAGCGGCGAGGTTCTCCTCGTCAACGCTCGCGTAGCGGATGGGCTGTCGCTTCACGCACGAGCCGTCGCCGATCATGTGCGCGAGCAGAATCACTTCGGACTCGGCCATGCGGGTGGTGTGCACGGGTTCAGGGACCACCCGGGGGGTAGCCAGGCGGTCACCGACCGAGAGCTTGTCCAACGCGATCCAGCCGTCAACGGTGAGGAACGGATGGTTTCCAGTCGCTTCGACCTCCCGCCCGGACGCTAGACGCAGCCTGAAGACTTCCTTGCGTCCGCTGGGGAACACCTTCACCATCGGCCGCGCGACCATCCGCATTCGTTCATCGAGGGACCAGACCAGCGGCTGTTCACCTGTCGCGAGCAATTCGCCCAGCGTGGTCTCGCCGCCGGTATCCGCGCGCAGAATGCGCGTCGAGGCCGGTAGGCATCCCGATTCGCGCAGGTCGGAGACCATGGGGCGCTTGTCGGTTCGCTGTTCGGGGCCGCGGTTCAGCTGACTGATGGCGACCACCGGGACTTCGAGTTCCTTGGCGAGGAGCTTCAGGTTTCGGGAGAAGTCGGAGACTTCCTGCTGGCGGGATTCGACCTTCTTGCCGGAAGTCATCAGCTGCAGGTAGTCGACCACGACGAGCTTCAGATCGTGACGCTGCTTCAACCGGCGCGCCTTGGCCCGGATCTCCATCATCGTCAGGTTCGGCGAATCGTCCACGAACAGCGGCGCCTCACTGATCTCACTCATCCGCCGCGCCAGCTTCGTCCAGTCGTCATCACTCATCCGCCCGGACCGCATGTCGCCGAGCTTGATCTTCGCCTCGGCCGAGAGCAGGCGCATGACAATTTCGGTCCGGCTCATCTCCAGCGAGAAGATGACGCTGGCCAGGCCGTGCTTGATCGAGCAGCTGCGCATGAAGTCCATGCCGAGGGTCGAATTGTGCGTAGGGACCATCGACCGGCCCGCCAGGTACATGTGGGCGGGGTTGTCGACCTCGACGCAGCGCACGGGCAGCGGGTCGATCTTGCGCACGTCGACGATCTGCCGGGCTTCCGAGCGCGCGGTGCGTGGGACCGAATGGGCGAAGTGGTCGCGCGGGGTGCGCAGGCTGTGGGCGATCTCGCCGGTCGTGCGGACCACCGGGTGCGGCGCCAGCGTGGGAGCCAGCGTCGTCCACTGGTGCTCCTCGTCGGCGACGAGAACTGTGCCGTCGGAGAACTCGACCTCGTAGCAGGGCCGGTCCGTCATGACTTCGGTTGTGGCGACAACACGAGTCGATCGGCCATCAGGTCCGAGCAGCTCGTCCCCGACCTCGATCTCACCCATCGTGGTCCAGCCACGCGGCGTCGGCAGCGGCGTGTCCAGGGCCAGCGCTTTACCCACGCCGGGCCTGGCGGCGACGATGATCATCTGGCCGGGGTGGAGGCCGTTGGTGATCTCGTCGAGTTCGGTGAAGCCGGTGGGGACGCCGAGGGAGATGCCGCCGCGGCTGGCGATGGAGTCGATTTCGTCCATCGTCGGCTGGAGGAGTTCCTCGAGGGGGAGGAAGTCTTCGGTGGTGCGGCGTTCGGTGACCTCGTAGACCTCGGCCTGGGCGCGGTCGACGACCTCGGCGATGTCCTGGCCGTCGGCGCCGGCGTAGCCGTACTGGACGATGCGGGTGCCGGCTTCGACGAGGCGGCGCAGGATGGCCTTCTCGGCGACGATCTCGGCGTAGTAGCCGGCGTTGGCGGCGGTGGGGACGGTCTGGGTGAGGGTGACCAGGTAGGGGGCGCCGCCGATGCGTTTGAGTTCGCCGCGGCGATCCAGGCCCGCGGCGACGGTGACGGGGTCGGCGGGTTCGCCGCGGCCGTACAGGTCGAGGATGGTGTCGTAGATCGCCTGATGCGCGGGTCGGTAGAAATCGCCGGGGCGCAGGGCCTCGACGACGTCGGCGATGGCGTCCTTGCTGAGCAGCATGCCGCCGAGTACGGACTGTTCGGCCGCCATATCGTGCGGTGGCTGGCGCCCGAAATCCTCGCCGGGCGGTTCCGGCGGGTAATCGGTATGCCCACGGTCATCGACGACTGCCACCTGACTCGACCGTCCTCTCTACCCGATAGGGCTCACCCTATTGACGTCTGGTTCTACCCCCGGGGTACGACAGATTCGGCGTGTCGGACAGGCAGGACCAGCACCGTTGCCCACCCCCGGTCACGAGTTCAGTTACCGCTCCGGCATCCACCGGATCGTGACTGCTCGAGGGCTCGCGCACGGCGATGCGACGAACCTAGGCGACCGCGCATGCACATACCAAACCCACCTGTGCACACATCTGTGGATAACTTGTGGACTGTTTACCCAACGGTGTGCACCTCCTGTGCACTACTTGGGGAAAACCCTGGTCATCTACCGCAAACACGCAGATAGGTACGTATTTCCACAGCTGTGCATGTGTGGATAAATAAAGTCTCGGCGTGTCGGTGGAGTTGAACAGCCGGGCGTGTTGAGTTAACAGACGATGGACAAGCTATGAGGTGAATCACATTACGAGCGGTTGGTTTCTCCAGTGATCCACAACATGCACATCTGGGGATAACTTCTCGCGCTGTGGACAGCGCGAACCCACGCCTCGGTTGCCGAGCAGCCAGCAGAAGACAGAGCTAATCCCCGGCTATCAGCACGGGTATAGCCCGCTGAACAAACAGTGCACAGTCGAAGGCCACCCCCGTGCGGAACACGGGCGTGGCCTTCGACTCGATGTGATTCGGCGCTGGGCCGTGAACTCAGCTCTCGGCTGCGACGACGTTCAGGTCGAACGTGGCAACCACATCCGGGTGCAGGTGCACCGAGATCTTGTGCTTGCCGGTCGACTTGATGTGCGACTTCGGCAGGTCGATGCTGCGCTTGTCCAGCACCGGGCCGCCGGCCGACTTCACCGCGGCGGCGACGTCGGCCTGGGTGACCGAACCGAACAGCTTGCCAGTGCCCGCGGTCTTCACGCTCAGCGAGACCGACTCCAGGCCCTCGATGGCCTGCTTCAGCTCGTTGGCGTGGTCCAGGTCGCGCACGCGACGGGCATCCTGCGCCCGGCGAATGCCCTCGACCTGCTTCTGCGCGCCACGGCTGGCGACGATGGCAAGGCCGCGCGGGAGCAGGTAGTTGCGCCCGTAGCCGTCCTTGACCTCGACAGTGTCACCGGGGGCACCGAGGTTGTCCACATCAGCGGTCAGAATGAGCTTCATTTGCGTGCCTCCCTTGCTCAGCGAGCCGTCGACACGTAAGGCAGCAGCGCCACCTCACGCGAGTTCTTGACGGCAACCGCGATGTCGCGCTGGTGCTGCACGCAGTTGCCGGTGACCCGGCGGGCACGGATCTTGCCGCGATCGCTGACGTACTTGCGCAGCAGCGCCGTGTCCTTGTAGTCGATGTTGACGAGTCCGGTCTTGCTCTCCTTGCAGAAAGTGCAAGCCTTCTTCTTGAGCACCTTTTCGCGCGCGGGCGCTTTAGGCATGGTCTTCTACTCCGTAATCTTGGTGGCCCGTCATCGCGGGCCGATATGAGCCGTTGTCAGAACGGCGGTTCGTCATCCATGCGGCCGCCCCCGAAGGAGCCTGCCGCGGGCGCGCTGCCCCACGGGTCGTCGGCGGCACCCTGGCCGCCGGAACGCCCACCACCACTGTTGGCCTGCTGGTAGTTGCCACCACCGCCGCCGGAACCACCGGAGCCACCGGAACCGAATCCGCCGCCGCCCCCGCCGCCGCGGCTGGTCTTGTTGACCTTGGCGGTGGCGTAACGCAGCGAGGGACCGACCTCGTCGACCTCGAGCTCGACGACCGTGCGCTTCTCACCCTCACGGGTTTCGTAGGAGCGCTGCTTGAGCCGTCCGCTCACGATCACACGAGAACCCCTGGTCAGGCTCTCGGCGACATTCTCCGCGGCCTCGCGCCAGATGTTGCAGCGCAGAAACAGCGCTTCGCCGTCTTTCCATTCATTGGTATTACGGTCGAACACGCGGGGCGTCGAGGCGACGGTGAAGTTCGCCACCGCGGCGCCCGCGGGCGTGAATCGAAGCTCGGGGTCGGCCGTCAGATTTCCGATGACGGTGATGACCGTGTCGCCTGCTGCCATGAGGTTCCTCCTGCTCGGTGTGCAGTTCCCGGGTGCACTCGCTTGTCGTGCTAGAGCCTAGAGACAGGCACCGACCAAACACGGGTCAAACGAGGACCGAAAGAACTACTTGTCGTGGCGCAGGACCTTGGTGCGCAGCACCGACTCGTTGAGACCCAGCTGGCGATCGAGCTCGCTCACGGTGGCGGGCTCGGCGGTCAGGTCGATCACGGCGTAGATGCCCTCGGCCTGCTTGCGGATCTCGTAGGCGAGCCGGCGGCGGCCCCAGATGTCGACCTTGTCGACCTTGCCGCCATCGGTGCGAACCACGCTGAGCATGTTCTCCAGGTTCGGACCAACGGTGCGCTCGTCCAGGCTCGGGTCGAGGATGACCATTACTTCATAATGACGCACGGACCAATCACCTCCTGTGGACTAGGAAACGGCCACGGACGGTCCGTGGCAGGAGGGTCGTCGCGTCAGCAACCCGGCAAGGTTACCTGACCAGGTATTGACCGGCGAAATCGATCCCCCCGCCACTACGCTGATCGGTATGCCGAACGGACCCGCAGCAGGCGAGCTGGTCGCCGGTCGCCTGCCACGGGTGGGGGCGGCAACCGTCGCGGTGCTGCTGTGCGGGCTGACGCTGCTGGCCGCGTTCTGGAACAAGGCGCGGTGCGCGGGGGCGCCGTTCCGCCAGGACGGGCGTTCGGTGGCGTTCGATCTGTTCAAGGATTCGCGGGTCTGTTATTCCGATATCCAGTTCCTGTGGCTCGGCCGCGATATCGACCAGCACGTCTTTCCTTATATTCACGGCGGCATCACCGGTGACGGTGCGCTGGTCGGTGGCGCGGTCGAATATCCGGTGCTCAGCGGGCTGCTGATGTGGGTCGGTGCGCTGCGCGCCGACAACGACGCGATGTTCCTGCTGCATTCGGCGTTGCTGCTGGCGCCGTTCGCGCTGCTCACCGCCTGGCTGCTGGGCCGGATGGCCGGCTGGCCCGCACTGCTGTGGGCTGCCGGGCCGCCCCTGGTGCTCTACGCATTCCACAATTGGGAACTGCCGGTGGTGTGCACGGCAGTCGCGGCGGTCTACGTCATGACGATGCTGCCACGCTGTTCACTGCGCACGCGGGCGGTGCTCGCGGCGGTGCTGCTCGCGATCGGGTTCTGCCTGAAGCTGTATCCGGGGATATTCGTCCTGCCGTTGATGGCGTATGTGCTCACGGGTGGGGCCGATGCCGCGGGCACGGGCCTGCGCGATCGTCGTTTCGACGTGCGTGGTGCGCTGCTGACGGGTGCGGCGGCGCTGGCGACGGTCGTGGCGATCAATCTGCCGTTCGCACTGGCCGGGTACGAGGGCTGGCGGGCCTCGTTCACCTTCCAGCAGTTGCGGCAGGCCGACATCACCACCAATTCGATCTGGTACTGGGGTCTGCGGCCGCTGTTCGGGCCGGCCGCGGTGGACGAGGAGAATTTCCAGCAGGTGGTCTCGGGTGCCTCGCCGGCCTTGATCCTGCTGTCGTTCGTGCTGGCTATGTGGCTGGGGTGGCGGCGGTTCAGCACGACGGGTGTGTTCCCGTGGGTGGGTGTGAGCGGCGCGATGCTGTGTGGATTCCTGTTGTTCCACAAGGTGCATTCCCCGCAGTACACGCTGTGGATCATTCCTTTCCTGGTACTGCTGCGGGTCCCGTGGACGTTGGTCGGCGCCTATCTGGTGGCGGACGCGGCCATCGGCGTCGGCGTGTTCCGGTACTTCTATGCCCTCGGCACCGGCAATTCGGTGGAACTGACCGAGGCCATCGTCCAATTCGGGGTGTGGGGCAGGGCCGGGCTGCTGCTCGTGCTGTTCTTCGTCTTCGTGCGAGCGGCCCCGCGCGTCGAAAGACCCACCGTCCCACCGGCTCCGCGGCGCGACTCCGGCGAACTGGTACCCGTCGGCTGAGGGCCGACAATGGTGCGATGAACGAACCTGGCGACATCACAACGACTCGCACCGGCTACGACGGCGTGGCCGGGCTCTACGCCGACCTCGTCGCGGGCCACCTCGAGCGCAACCCCTTCGAGCGGGCCATGCTCGGCATTTTCGCGGAACTGGTGCGCGAGAACGGGTCCGGCCCGGTGGCCGATATCGGCTGCGGGCCCGGCCGGTTGACGGCGCATCTGCGCGAACTCGGTCTCGATGTGTTCGGTACGGATCTCTCGCCGGAGATGATCGCGCTGGCCGAACAGTCCTACCCCGGTCTGCGCTTCGAGGTCGGCACCATGGAGCGGCTCGGGATTCCGGACGGCTCGCTGTCCGGGCTGCTCGCCTGGTACTCGATCATCCACCTGCCACCGCGGCGGGTGCCCGAGGTCCTCGCCGGTTTCCACCGGGTGCTGACCGATGGTGGGTACGCGCTGCTGGCCTTCCAGGCGACGGACCCGCCCGCATCCATCACCGCGTTCGATCACAAGGTCGCCGCGGCCTACCGCTGGTCGCCGGAACATCTGCTCGAACTCCTGGTGGCCGCGGGTTTCGCGCCGGTGACCCGGATGGTGCGCGCACCGCAACCGGATGAACGGTTCGATCAGGCCTGTGTGCTGGTGAGAAAGGACCCGGGCGTGGCGGCCTGAAATTTCCCCTCCCTAGCAAAACTAGAACGTGTTACATTCGATGCATGGCACCGACGCCGAACGATGACGCCGCGTACGCACACTGGCGATTAATGCGGTACGCGGCGTTTTCGAACACGAAGTGCCGGGCAGGAGGCTTACCGGACAACGTCCGGCGAGCCGAACATTATGCAACCCGTTCCAGGGCATAGGGAGACCAGAACCGCCATGCGTACCGAAATCTGCGACCGCCTGGGGATCGAGTTCCCCATCTTCGCCTTCACCCATTGCCGCGATGTGGCGGCCGCGGTCAGCAATGCCGGCGGTCTCGGAGTGCTCGGCGCGGTGGGCTTCACCGCCGAACAGCTCGAGGTCGAGCTCAGCTGGCTCGACGAACACGTCGGCGACAAGCCATACGGCGTCGACCTGGTGATCCCGTCGAAGTACGAGGGCAAGGGCATCGACGGGCTCTCGCCCGAGGAGCTGGAAGCCGAACTCGCCAAGCACGTTCCGCAGGGCCACCGCGATTTCGCGGCCAAGCTGCTCGCCGATCACGGCGTGCCGGAACTGCCGGAAGACGAGGTGCATCCGCAGCTGCTCGGCTGGACCGCCACCACCGCGGCACCACAGATCGAGGTGATCCTGCGGCATCCGAAGGCCAAGCTGGTGGCCAACGCACTGGGCACCCCGCCGCCGGATGTGGTGAGCAAGATCCAGGAGTCGGGCCGGTTGATCGGCGCGCTGTGCGGTTCGGTCAAGCATGCGCTCAACCACAAGGCCGCCGGTCTGGACTTCGCGGTCTGTCAGGGCACCGAGGGCGGCGGGCACTGCGGCGAGGTGTCCTCGCTGGTGCTGTGGCCGCAGGTGATC
>NZ_BAFY01000253.1 GCF_000308555.1 Nocardia cyriacigeorgica NBRC 100375
CGGCCGGTGATAACCCCTCGTTCTTCGGCGGTCGCTGTTTCCGGATACTCGGCTGTGATCGCCCAGACATCGGATATGGTGAAGTTGGCCCCATGTGGATGATCGTTTTCCGCGTCAGCCACTTTACCGAGCAGAATTCGTCGTTCGTCTGCCAGGCGTGTATCGGCATTCCTCAAGGCAAGGACGAACTCTCGGATTTCGAACGCCAGCTTCCGCCCCTCATCGTGGTCTTCGGAAACACGATCGTAAGCAGCGTCATGGGCGGCGCCTGACCACTCACCGTCCAGATTTCTGAAATGATCACGGGCACGGTCGATCTGCGCGGTGTACTTCTGCTCACCGGCCTCGATCTTCGCGGCCCAATCGGACAGTGCGGATGTCCGCCACCCCTCAACTTGCGCACGAGTGGGCATCAGTGCCCCTTGTCGTGGAAGGCCATCGCATCCAGCCGCTGAGCAAACGAATCATCGGTGGTTTGGAAGTCATTTGCGGCGGAGCGGATGGTCTGCGCGATACCTCGGAAACGGTCAGCCACCTTCAACCAGGCGTACTCCGTGGATTCGCCCGCCGTGGCGCAAGCATCCGGTATCGGACACCCGGGAAGAGCGGACCTGATGTCAGCGACCGCAGATCGAATTTCGATGTCATCCAGTTGCTGACCCACGTCATTCAACACTGTTGCCAGGGCATTCAGCCTGTCGACATCGGCTTTCAGTAGCGCCATGGATCCCCTCCGACCTGTCATCGCCATCGCGGCACGACTGCGTAGGAAACTTTAGACAACGGAACGATGCAAGCCAACACGTCGCCGTTTCCTGGGTCCAGATCGTATGGCTACTCGCCCCGACCAGGCCGTATCTGCGCATGCTAGTGTTCGTCTGGAGACTCGCAAGGGGGGAGTTCGATGACCGGTTTCATGCCGTTGTCCAAGGTGAGCCCGTCGACCTGTCGGCGACGATCGACATCGATCGCGACTACTGCGCGGGCCGGCACCGTATGCCCGGTGACTTACGATGTCTGAGGGCGAGGAGGTCAAGCCCGTCCCAACGGTGCTCGATCCGCTAGTCGCCGACGCTATCGCCGTAGCGCAACAGAAGGCTTCGACGTCGCAGCAGAACGCCCACGTGGTTGACGAGCGCATCGAGCACGCCGGGACCGATCCGTCATATGTCACGGCGCCGGAGCCACCACCGGAAACCATGACCCACCAGCAGATCTGGGACGCTGTGCAACAGATCGACCGGGAGGCGATGTGGAACCTGGTGTCGGCGTGGGCGCGTATCTCGACGACGGTAGTCAGTGCCTTTCAATGGAATCAGATCCACGTCCAACGAGCGCTGCAAGGGCGCTGGGAAGGCGTTGGTGCCGACGCTGCGCACGAAGCGGTCCGACGGTTCGCTCAGGCCGGCGGTGATGTCGGCGAAGTCGCTCAATCCGTCGGGTTCAGGCTCGACGCGATGTATTACGCGGCTAGCGCGTTGGCTGCGTCCGTCCCACCGCCGCCGGTTGCGACGTCGGCGGACCCCGACAACCCAGACGAGTCCGTCTTACCCGGGATAACCAGCGGAGAAAAGGATCGGGCCGATAGTGAAGCAGAGATTGCGGCGCGGAACCAGGCTGTAGCCGCGGTCAAGAATATCTATCTTCCGGTATTCCCGCCCGCAGGGGACGGTGTTCCCGTGTTCGTCGCGCCACCTGCCACTGGCGACCAAAGCGCGGGCGTTACAACGGGACCGATAGTGCCGGGGGGCGACCCCGGATCGGCGGTTCGTCCTGATACGGATAAGGAGCAACCGAGTCCGACCGGTCCCGGGTCCACCGATGCGGCGGTCACCCAGGCTGCATCAGCCAGTGTGCCGACGGCCGAAAAACAGCCCTCTGCCACTGCCGGCGCGGCGGGTCCTGGAGCCAATCCAGGCAATGCGAATCAGTCGACAATGTCTGCCTCGGCCGGTGGCGGACCGGTGAGTGGTCGTTCGGGCTCGTCGGCGAGTTCAGGGCGCGACAATCGGCCATATGGCAGCACCAATGCCAACCGGGGTTCGGCCAGCGGCGGTCCGGGCAGCCCAGGCGGTCGTGGGGTCACTGGCACGCCACCCACGCCCGGCAGGCCCGGAGTGTCGCAGCCAGGCGGGCCCGGTGGAACGGTGCCAGGTGCGGGAACTGGTGCGGGATCGAGCCCTCGCGGCGCAGCCCCTGGCCGTGGCGCGATGGGGCCGATGGCGCCGGGAGCCGGCGCGCGGCGCGGGGAGGACAACGAAAACACCCGTTCGATACCTGACTATCTGATCAGGCAGCAGGACGAGTTCACGGAACTTCCGCCGGTGCCGCCCGGTGTGATCGATGGTGGCGGCATCAACGCGACGGTTGCGTCCGACTCCGAACCTCTCGAGGACCGGAGCACGCGTGCGGTCGAGAGCTCTCCTCCGCCGACCAGGGCGCCATATTTCCACGAGGACTTCGACCGACCGGCTGACGGACAACAGCACCCTGTCGTCACACCTGCACGTTCATCGCAGCCCGTCCCATCTGTTCCTGCTGGAGGTGCCCGAACCGCCTGGCCAGTCCCTGAACCGTCCGCTGCAAACACCGGTGAGGACATTTCAGCACGCAGCGCACCGCGGGATGACATCGTCGATGGTGACCAATCGGCCATGGCGAACGGGCCTGAGCCGTCGGCGAATACAACAGAACGCGCAGTCGAGGAGTCCGACCAGACAGCCGAGGAGAAGCCCAAAACCGTCAGCTTTACGCTCCAAGGTCCCGTTATGGACGATTACCCGCCCACGCAGACTGGCGGAACCGCGGATCGATGAACACGCGAAGATCTTGGAGCTTCACGCCTGACGAGTTTGCCTGGGTGTGGGCGGAGACCGGCGCTGACGAGTACCCCTACCCGATCAGCATCATCGAATCACCATCCACGATGGACGAGTACGTGCGTCTACGAGCGGATATCAGGACGCGCTACCCGCATAATGGTGATCCGGATCTCAGCGGTCCACTGCGGGTCCTCGTTAATCCCGACCTACGAATCATCAGTACCGGAAGGTCACGGTTATCGGCGAAACGAGCCCGCGCAGTCGCCGCGGCGGTGGGCGAACTCGGCGTAGTGCTGTTCCAGCAGCCTGGACCTATGCCTGAATTCGGTGGTGATCTCAAGCTTGTGGTGACGCAGCGAGCTAATCTGGCACGACAAGTCGCCGCGACAATGCCGCCGGCTGATCCCGGAGCACGGGACCGAATGATCGGCTATACGCCGCGTGTCCGTGGTCACGAGGGCGCCGCGTCATGGAGTGATGATCGAGACGGTCGTGCGCCGGTGGATAGCAGGATCCGGGCGCTATTGCGGGCACCGCGACGTGCGGAAGGCACTGTTTGTATCGAGCGCTACCTCCACGATCGCAACCCGGCTCCCCGGAAGTACCTGTACTGGATCGATATTCGTGACGACCATGCGGCAAAGGGTCGCTATCTCATCGACGTCGATGACCACGACACTGTTGTTTTGCCGGCGACAGCAGCGGTCGTCGCGAACGAGATTTCACGGTATGCGGAACTAGATTCGCGAATTGAGTAGATCGTCCAGGGCTCTGGGGGGGGACCCGGCACGTCGTGCAGCCGGGTCTACCCTCAGCGAGCGCGCAGAATGCGCGCCTGCCGCTCGGGTTCCTGCGGTAGCAGGTCCAGGTCGAGTTCCCAGGCGCTGCCGGTCCAGGGATCGAACAGCGGGGTGCCGGGGATCGTCGGCAGGTGACGGCAGGCCTGCGACAGGGTCGCGATCAGGGGGTCCGTGGAATCGGATTCGTTGCTGCCGATGATCACCGTGGACAGCCCGATCAGATCACCGCGCATGAGCAGTGAGCCGAGCCGCTGCACGTCGGTGGCCTGATAGCCGTGCGGGAAGTCGGCCGCGATCAGCACCCGATGTTCGGTGGGCGGGGTGCCGGCGCCGCTGTTGTAGGCCATTTCGGCCAGCTCGGCGGCGTCGGCGAGGGCCTTCAGCCGAGCCGAGATATCGGTGTGGTGAGTGATCGGCGGACCGCCGAGCACCGGTGCGAGCAGGCCGGTGAGTCCGGTGAACGCACTGGTCAGGTCGATGATGTCGACGACGGTGGTGCGCTGCGGCGCCGCCGCGACGAGCCGGGCCAGCAGCGCGCCGACGATCGGCGCGACCGCCGCCGAGGATTCGGTGTCGATCCACAGCGGACGGTTCAGCGGGACCGGCACACAGTACGGAATGCGCAGCGGCCCACGGTCGATGGCATACAGCTCGCCGAGACGGATGCCGTCGGCGGGTGCGGGGGCACGGTCCCAGGCCGGTGATTCCCAGGACGCCAGCGAGGGCGGCATCGCCTGATCGGCCTCGGCGAGTTCACGCACCAGTTGTTCGCTGTCGCGGCGGTGGTTGGCCTCGGCGGTGGCGTTGAGTTCGTCGTGACGGCGCTGGGCGGCGGTGCGGGCGGCGTCGGCGGCGGGGGTGTTCCTGGTGGCCGGGTCCGAAACCGCTTCGGACAGTTCCTGATCGAGACGTTTCGCCGCGTAGTCGCGGGCGGAGATCAGGGCGGCCGCCGAGCGCGCCGCGTCTTCGAAGATCATCCACAGCCGTTCCAGGCCGTGTCCCACCTCGAGCGGGCCACCGCCCTGCGCGGGCGCGGCGGCCTGCGTGGGCGCGGTCATCGCGTAGGGATCCGACTGCGGGGCGGAAGCCGCAGGGACAGGTGCCATCCCGGCCGCACCGTGCGCCTGCAACAGTTCGGCCAGACCTCCGGCGTAACCCTGACCGAGGGCGCGCACCTTCCACGCACCTTGGCGCCGATACACCTCAAGGCAGATCAGCGCGCGCTCACCCGCGGCCGGTGCGATCGCGAATTCAACCGTGACGGAACCATTTTCGGCCAGTTCCGCGACGACCTTGCCCAGTTCCGCCGACTGCCCCGCTGTGCTCACCACCAGCAGGACCGCCTGCGCGTCGTCCCTGACCTCGGCGAGGGTGACGGTCACGCCGTCCTCGCCGAGGCGCACTCCCGCCGTCGTCGTCCGATCGCCGGTGACGACGTCGGCGGCGTCGCGCACCCGCAGATCGTCGTTCACCACCAGCGCCGAAATGTCCAGTGCCGCATCGGCGTGCACGCCGAACCGCACCGACTGGGCGGTCAGGGGAACGTTCTGCCCTGCCGTCAGTTGCCGCACGTCCACTTCCCCCGTCGTCACTCAGCCGGTCGCGAGGAAACGGCCGAGCTGCGGTACTGCCTCCCCGGGATGTTTGGCCTGGAATCCTTCGCCGAGCGCCTGCATCTTCCAATCCGCGCCGACCCGATAGACCTTCGCCATCGCCATCGCGGTGAACGGCATGCCGCCCGCGAGGGTGTAGCGGGCCAGTTCGGCATTGTTGCCGCCGTCGATCAACCGGCAGAAGGCGTTCTGCACCTGCTCGAAGGTGTGGCCCTTGTAGGAGGTGACGATGAAGAACAGCGTGCTGATGTGGGCGGGGATGCGGGTCAGATCCACCAGGATCATCTCGTCGTCGCCCTCGCCCTCGCCGGTGAGGTTGTCGCCCTGGTGGCGCACCGAGCCGTCCTTGGAGCTGAGCTGGCCGTAGTAGGCGACGTCGGCGGGCTGGTGGTCGGCGAACATGACCACCGAGGCGTCGAGGTCGATATCGACGGTGCGGTTGCCGAACATGCCGCGGCTGCGCACCGGGTCCCAGCCGAGACCCATCTTGACGAAGGTGAGCGCCGTGCCGCCCTCCTTGCGCAGGGTGACCCGCTGGCCCTTCTGCAAGCTGACCGGACGGTCCTTGCTCAACGAGATCTCACCCTGCGGCTGCGCGGGCGGCGGCGGCACCGGAGCACCTGGCGGCGGGTAACCGGCGCCGGGACCCGGCGGCGGCGGATAACCGCCACCCTGCGGCGGGTAGGGCGCGGTGGGCGGCGGGGGCGCCGGGTAACCGCCCTGCGGGGGCGCGGCCGGCGGCGGCTGGGTCGGGTACGCGGGCTGCGCGGGTGGCGGCGGAGCCGGGGCGGGCTGCGGCGCGGCGGCGGGCGGGGGCGGCGAATCATCGACCGTCACGCCGTGGTCGGTGACCAGGGCCGCGAACCCACCGGCGTATCCCTGCCCGACCGCACGCACCTTCCACGCACCCTGGCGGCGGTACAGCTCGAGCGCGATGACGATCGACTCGGTGTCGAGACCTTCGATGCGGTATTCGTAGAGCGGGGTGCCGGACGGGTCGGACACGATCGCCGTCGGCGCCGGATAGCGGCCGAAATTGCTGGTGGCGTCATCGAGGGTGATGACGGCGCGGATCTGGTCGATATCGGCGGGCACCGCGTTCAGCGACACCGCGAGCGACGCCGGTTGCCCCGCCGGGCCGGGCACCAGGTTCACCCCGGGCCCGCTGGGCTGATTGAAGAACACGAAGTCGGCGTCGGAGCGCACCTTGCCCTGCTCGGTGACCAGGAGCGCGGACAGATCCGCCTGCGCCGTCAGCTGAATGGAGATCACCACGTCGTTGCCGGACAGCGGGCCGTTCTGACCCTTGGCGAGTGTTGCGGACAAGTTCGACCCTTCGCTTGTCGGTGCGTACGGAAGCCACTCTACGAGAAAGGTGGATACCACGGCTCGGATGCGTTCGCAGCACTTGCGCGCGGACTGAGATCGGCCTCGGTCGCCATTGTCGATTAGGGTGACGGCGACGCATATGGAGCATGGGGGGATCTGCCCGTGTTCCCGACCCCACACGACAGGCACAACTCCCCTTATGGCGCAACTGTTCGAACAGTCGAAGAAGGTGATCGAGGCTCATCTCGCGGGCACGAGTCTGCGCGCGATCTCCGGGTCGATGATCGCCTATGAAGGCAACGTCCAGTTCAAGTCGGCCGGATTCGGCGGCGGCGACGGCGTGCTCGCGGGCCTGAAACGGCGCGCGACCGGCGAGAAGCTCTCACTGATGGAATGCGGCGGCCACGGCCGGGTGTTCTTCGCCGTCAACGGCCAGAACGTCTCGGTGGTGAACCTGAACAACGAGACGCTGCAAGTGGAATCGCAGCAGCTGCTCGCCTTCTGCGGCAACTTGCGCACCGACGTGCGTTTCGCCGGGCTGCACGGCGCGTCCGCCGGGCAGGGCCTGTTCACCACCACGGTGTCGGGCCAGGGGCAGGTGGCGCTGCTGTCGGCGGGCGGGCCGCTCATCCATCTCGAGGTGACGCCCCAGTTCCCGCTGGTGGTGGATCCGGACGCGTTCGTCGCCGCGCGCGGCAACCTCAATCAGTCTTTCGTCACCGATGTCTCCTGGCGCACCGTCGTCGGACAGGATGCGGGCGAGGCGTTCTCGCTGCGCTGGGACGGCCAGGGCGTGGTGTCGATTCAGCCGGCGGAACGGTAGGCACGATGTTCGAGAAGGTCAACGGCAAGGTCGTCAAGGTCAACGTCGGCATGGCGGGCGGTGTGGTGGCTCGCCAGGGCGCGATGCTGTTCTACACCGGCGACGTCTCCTTCGCCCCGCACCAGATTCCCGGCGGCCAAGGCATGGGAGGTGGCGGCGGGATCATGCGCATGGCGGGCCGGATGATGCAGGGTGAACACGAACGCACCATGCTCGCCCAGGGCAACGGCGAGGTGCACTACGGTTTCGCCGGGCTCGAAATCCACATCGTCCAGATGCAGCCCAGCGCCGCATTGCGGGTGGAAGCCTCACGGCTGCTTGCCCATACGGCCGGACTGCAGAGTTCGGTGGTGTCGGTGATGAGCTCCGGTGGGGGCGGCGGCGGTGGCCTGATGGGCGCGCTGCGCGGGGCCGCCTCCGGCGCGATGACCGGCCAGGGCATGTTCACGACACAGCTGTCCGGTCAGGGTGCTGCGGTGCTGCTCGCCCACGGCGGATTCCTGGAACTGCCGGTGGGCGGGCCGAATCCGATCGTGGTGGATCCGCAGGCCTTCGTCGGCGCCTACGGCACTGTGCAGACCGAACTCAAAACGGCCATGAGCTGGCGCGACGCGGTCGGCCGCGGATCCGGTGAGGCGATGCAATTGCAGTGCACCGGACAGGGTGTCGTGTACGTACAAGCCTCGGAAGAAAAGCTGTGACCATGAGCCAGATCCTGAACCCGATGAATCTCGGTGAGAGCGACAACATCCCGGGCAACAGCTACGCCTACTGCATCGACTTGAACAAGCCGTGGTTCATGCGCAAGGGCGCGATGATCGCCTACTACGGGCAGATCCAGTTCCAGCTGCTCACCCACGGCCTGCAGGGCTCGATGATGCACATGGTGTCGCAGCAGTTCTCGGCACCGCTGTTCACCAGCGATTACGTGGTGGCCGAAGGACACGGCAAGCTGATCATCGGCGACCGCGGCTACGACATCAACTCCTACGATCTCGACGACGGCAACCTCACCATCCGCGCCGCCAACCTGCTCGCCTTCGAACCCGGCCTGGCGCTCAACCAGTCCATCGTGCCCGGATTCCTCACCCTCATCGGCACCGGCAAGTTCCTGGCCTCCTCCAACGGGCCGGTCATGTTCGCCGAACCGCCGCTGCGGGTCGACCCGGAATCCCTTGTCGGCTGGGCCGATTGCCCGTCCCCCTCGCACCACTACGACCATCGCTGGATCTCGAGCTTCCTCGCCGCGGGCGCCGCCCGCTTCGGCGTCAACTCCGGCGAGGAACGCCAATTCGACTTCACCGGTGCCGGAACGGTGCTGATCCAGTCGAGCGAGAAGGTGATCAGCGATTCCGCGCTGGTCCGCACGATCGAAGGGTAACTGCAGAGCGGGATGACCGTGCCCGGGTTGCAGCGAATCCAGGGCGTGGTGGCGCAGCAGTTGGCTGGGCAGCAGCAGTACTGAACTCCGCTCAAGCGGCGGTCGTCGCCGGGCGGCCGGTGGTGCGGACCTGGTACCACGGCGCTGTGGCCAGGCCGGGTTCATGCTCCTAGGCGACCTCGCGCACTACGGCCGCGTCCACCGACGCGTCCCAGCTCGGATAGTCCGAGTAGCCCTCGGCGGTCCGGCCGTAGAGGTGCGAATCGCGGATCGGACTCAGCGGCAGGTCGCGCGCGATGCGTTCGACCAGGTCGGGGTTGGAGATGAAGGCGCGGCCGAAAGAGACCAAGTCGGCGCCGGTCTCTTCGAGCGCGCGTTCGGCTGCGGCCGCGGTGGTCTGCTCCCGGTTCTCCCCGACATTGGCGATGAGGGTGCCGTGCCAGAGCGGACGTAGATCCGACAGCGCCGGATAGTCGTCGTTGTCGATGAGGTGCAGATACGCCAGACCGCGCCGGTCCAGTTCGGCGACCAGTGGCCGGTAGAGCGGAGCGGGATCGGCCTCGACCATGCCGAACTGCGGATTGCCCGGCGAGATCCTGATCGCGGTGCGGTGCGCGCCCACCGCCGCGATGACGGCGTCGGTCACCTCGAGCGCGAAACGCATCCGGTTGCGGATCGAACCGCCGTATTCGTCGTCGCGGAGGTTGGTGTTGTCGGCCAGGAATTGGTGCACCAGATAGCTGTTGGCGGCGTGGATCTCGACGCCGTCGAACCCGGCGTCGATCGCGTTGGCGGCCGCAGCGGCGAAATGGTCGATGGCGGCGGCGATCTCGGCTCCGGTCATCGCGGCGGGCATGATCGGCCCGGCCTTGGAACCGTCCAGCAGATGTACATGGTCCTCGTCGCGCACCGCCGACGGGCCCGCCGGAAGTGTTCCGTCGATGCGGGCGAGCGGATGCCCCTTGCGCCCACCGTGCATGAGCTGAGCGAAGATCCGCCCACCTGCTTCGTGCACGGAATCGGTGACCCTCCGCCACGCGGCGACATGAGCGGGGGTCTGGAGGCCGGGCACCCAGGCCTCGCTCTGACCGCTGGAATGCGGCCAGATACCCTCGGTGATGATCAAGCCGGCAGTCGCGCGCTGGGTGTAATAGTCGATGACGTCGCTGGTGGGCGAGCCGTCGGGCAGCGATCGCAGGCGCGTCATCGGCGACATCACCACTCGGTTCGGCAGCGTCAGATTCCGGTCTCGGGACTCGGTGAGTAGCAGCATGAGCGTACGGTAGAACCTGACATCAATGTCAGGGTCAAGCCCGGATTGCGGAGGTGTGCCGATGCGCATCGGTGAACTGGCCGAACGGACCGGCGTCAGCGTCCGTTCGCTGCGCTACTACGAGACGCAGGGCCTGCTCGCGTCCACCCGCACCCCCGGCGGCCAGCGCGACTACGCCGAGTCCGCCGTCGACCGCGTCATCCGGATCCAGGAAATGTTCGCCGCCGGCCTGCACAGCCGCACCATGGCCGAACTCCTGCCCTGCATCCACGACGCCGACGGCACACCCAACGCTACGGCCACCCCGTTCCTCGCCGAAACCCTTGTGGCCGAACGCGACCGGATCGACGCGTGCATCAGGGATCTGCACCGCACCCGGGAAGTATTGGACGAAGTGATCCAAGCCGCGCAGGGGTAGCGCTAGGCGCCTCGTCGTCCTCGGCCGCCCAGCGTCGATGCGGCGAGCGGACGCCCCTGGCGTAAGTGCTGAACTAATTCAGCACTTGCTACACTGGCGGTATGAAGAGTCTGCCGTTCAGCGACCTCGTGCGTAAGCAGACGTCGGTATTCCCGCTGCTCGAAGATGCCGACGTGCTGCTCGAGCGGCGCGATGCCGAGAACGTGGTGCTGATGCGCAACGATCGGTACACGGCGATGGACGGCGCCCTTCGGATCGCGGCCAGATCGCTGTCCATGGTTGCCAAAGCCAACCGGGAGATGGCCGAGGAGGTGTTCGCCGAAGAGCTACCGTGGCTGACGTGGCTACCCGCCGAGCATCGGGCCGAGGCCGTTCGAGAGCTTCTCGACAACCTGCTCGCTGGGGCCGACACCGGCTTCTACCTGCCGTTCATGCGGGAGCTCATTGCCTGGAAGCACACCGCCGAGATCTGGACAGATCCTTCCGTGGTTGCTGATCTTACCCGCCCGCTCGACCCGGCCGAGTTCGTGGAGATACACCGACCCGGACACACCGGATGAGCAAACTGAAACGCGGTGACGAGGCACCGCGATCGAAGCCTTGGCGCGTCTTGCTGCACAGTTCGCAGGCAGCGCGGGGTTGGACCGAATTGCAGCGAAGTGCGTTGGACGCCCTCGACCGGGCCTGGGTGGACATCACCGGCGATCCTCGCAGTGTCGCCAACCCGCATCGGCAACACCGGCTGAAGGCAAGTCTCCGATCGGTGAAGCTCGGCGACCGCGAGTTGGAGCAGTGGCAGTACGAGGTGACGGCCGGCGGGCGGATCTGGTACCTGATCGACGACGAGACGCGCACGCTGTGGATAACCAAGGCTGCGGTCGGCCATCCCGGTGTCACCGATAAGGGCGGCGGTCGCCGGAGCCGTTGACGGCGCGCCCTCAGTGCGTTGGCGTCATCGTGTTCAAAGCCCGGACCGCATCGACCCCGCCATACTCGACCCGGCCGCCGCATAACGCCGGGACAGCCGGGTGAAGGCAGCGGCGAGTTCGGGTGGGCCGATGACCTCGACATCCGCGTCGAATCGGCCGACGGAGGCGGCCAGTGCCATCCAGGACCAGGCTCCGAGAGTGAGCTTGCAGCGGTCGGGGCCGAGCGCTTCGACCGTCGCGTCATAGGCATAGCGCGCCACCTCGGTGGCGGGCCGATGCAGGATCACTTCGCCTCGGCACGGCCATCGGCCGGAATCGGCCCCGCGGAACCTGGCGGCGACGAACGCCGAGACCGATCCGCCGGGGACGGTGCGCGGGGTGAAGCGCGGCCCGGTCGGGGTGCGCGGGGTGATTCGGTCGGCGCGGAAGATGCGCCAGTCGTCGCGGTCGAGGTCCCAGGCGATGAGGTACCAGCGCCGGGCCCAGGTGACGAGGTGGTGCGGCTGTACCCGGCGCGGCGGCAGCGGGTCGTCGGAAGGCGCTGTGGCCGCGTCCTTTTCGGCGCGGTAGTCGAATCGCAGTTCTTCCCGCGCGTGGATGGCGGCGCCGAGCGCGATCAGCACATCGGGGTCCACCCGGACGGTCCGGCCGCTCGCCCAGGTGTCGACGGCGGCGATGCGCAGGGTGTCGATTCGATGACGCAGCCGCGCCGGCATGACCTGCCGGATGGTGTTCAGCGCCCGGGCCGCCGCGTCCTCGATGCCGACGCCGGATGTCTCGGCCAGTACCAGCCCGACCGCGAGTGCGACCGCCTGTTCGTCGTCGAACAGCAGCGGCGGCAAATCCGTGCCCGCCTCCAGCCGGTATCCGCCATCGGGCCCCTTGATCGAGGCGATCGGATAGCCCAGTTCGCGCAGCCGATCGATGTCGCGGCGCACCGTGCGCGCACTGACCTCGAGCCGCTCGGCCAGCAGCGCGCCCGGCCAGTCCCGGCGCACCTGGAGGAGCGAGAGCAGGGCGAGCAGTCGCGCGGAAGTCGTCGGCATGTTTCCATTCTGGCCGCAATAGCGGACACATCCTGTCCGCTTCCCCTGTCATGGTTGATCCCGACCGAGCATCACGCCGAAAGGAACGCTATGACCGCCTCCACCCTCGACGCCGAACGCACCGAACTACTCGAAGCCCTCGCCGCCGCACGCACCACGCTCACCAATTCCGTCCGGGGCCTCACCGACGCCCAGGCCGGCGAGCATCCGACCGTGAGCGCGCTGTGCCTCGGCGGGCTGATCAAGCATGTCGCCTCCATGGAGGAGACCTGGATGCGCTTCGCCGTCGAAGGGCCCTCGGCCATGCAGCACGACCTGCCCGACGGCGTCACCTGGGCTGACATCATGGGCGGCACCGCACGCGAATTCCCGCAGTGGATGATCGACCACGAACAAGAGTTCCAGATGCAGCCCGGCGACACCCTGGCCGATATCCTCGCGCGCTACGAGCGGGTCGCCGTGCGCACCGAAGAAGTGCTGGCCACGATCCCCGATCTGTCCGCGGCGCATCCGGTGCCCGATGCGCCGTGGTTCGAGCAGGGCGCGGTGTACAGCGTTCGGCGAGTGGTGGCTCACCTCATCGCCGAAACCGCCCAGCACGCCGGGCACGCCGACATTTTGCGCGAGTCGCTCGACGGGCAGACCGCGTAGACGGGGGCGGTGCCGGTCTGGAGGTAGGGCGCCCGCACCCGCCGCGCATCGACGCCGAGCGCGGCCGCCGAGGACGCCCCGGAACTGTCCAGGTGGCGGTGCGTGCCATGCGGTCGGCGAGCGGTCGGTGCCGGTCGAGGCGTCGACGACCGGTCGGCCGCGAACCTGCCCGTGCGGCCCGCTCAGCGCGTGAGCACCCGCCCTTCCCTCGGCCGCAACCGTTCCGGCAACCACGGCAGCAGGGGATCGGTGGCGTGGTCGAGCGGCCCGCCGACCGGATCGTCGACGAAATCGCGGCGCACCAGATCTTCGTCGGGACGGTAGATCTGGCGCACGATCAGCGCGCACACGATGATCACCGCGATATCGCGCAGCAGCACGGTGCCGGTGAACCACTGCTCCGGCAGGCCTTTACGGTCGATGCCGAGGTAGTAGAACATGCGCGGCACCCAGACCAGCGCGTCGATCGTCATCCAGGCCAGCAGGATCCGCCGATGCGGTAGCGCCAGCACCGCCAGCGGCACCAGCCATAGCGAATACTGGGGGCTCCACACCTTGTTCGTCAGCAGGAAGGCCGCGATCACCAGGAAGCACAGCTGGGCCAGGCGCGGCCTGCGCGGAGCGGTAAGGCCGATGTAGGCGATGAGCAGGCAGGCGATGACGAACAGCGTCAGCGAGACCAGGTTGAGGATGGTCGGCTGTTGACCGTGCTCGAGCACACCGTCGAAACCGGGCCAGCCGGTGAACGAGGTGATGACGTTGTAGATCGAATCCGGGTCCGCGTGCCGGGTCGTGTTGAGCCGGAAGAACTCCCGCCAACCGGTCGGATACAGCACCGCGATCGGCAGATTCACGATCACCCAGGTCCCCGCCGCAGCGCCGGCGGTGAGTCCGGCCGCACCGAGCGGGCGGGTGCCCAGAATCCGGACCCGATGCGGAATCTCGCGGATCCACGCCCGCGCCGCGGGCAGGCCGTCGATCTCGTTCAACCGGATCTTGATGTGCGCGCTCGGCGTGCGGTGCATCGGGTCGGCGCGCAGGCACAGCACCAGGATCGGGCCGAGCAGCAGCAGCGGATACAGTTTCGCCGCGCCGCCCAAGCCGAGCAGCACGCCCGCGAGCACCGGTTTCTTGCGCGCCCAGGCCAGCAGGCCGGTGGCGGCGAAAGCCGTTGCCAGGGCGTCGAAATTGGTGAAACCGTGCACGATGACCAGCGGTGAGCACGCCACGAGCGCGGCGTCCCAGATCCGCCGGCCCGCCAGCAGCGCCGTCGCCCAGACGGTGACCAGCCAAGCCAGCGCGAGACC
>NZ_BAFY01000252.1 GCF_000308555.1 Nocardia cyriacigeorgica NBRC 100375
CTCCGCGCAGTCGACCCAGAAGATCGCCAGGCCGGGCGAGGGCGCCAAGCCGCCGTCGGCCCAGGCGACGCAGAAGATCAGCCGTCCGGCCTCGCTGTCGGAGGCGGTGTCCCAGCGCGACCGCAAGGCTTCGAGCACCGGCCCGCGCCCGGCCGCGCGCAGGCCCGTCGCCGGTGCTGCCGCCGCGGCCTCGAATACCGGTGAGCGCCGGGCACAATCGCGTTCGGGCCCGCCGTCCGGCCCGCCGCCGCGGCGCGGTGGTGGCGACGGCGACGGCCCCGATGGTCCCGGCGGGCGCAGGCCCGGCGCCAAGAAGAAATCGCCGTGGCGAATCGTGCGTCGCACCATCTATGTCCTGATCGCCTTGGCGATCGTGGTGCCGAGCACGGTGTTCTTGATCGCCTACTCCACGGTTTCCGTTCCCCAGCCGGGTGATCTCAAAACCAATCAGGTGGCCACGATCTACGCCGCCGACGGCACCACCGAGATCAGCAAGGTGGTTCCGCCGGAGGGCAACCGCACCGAGGTCACCATCGACCAGGTGCCGCCGCATGTCCGCAACGCGGTCACCGCGGCCGAGGACCGGGATTTCTACACCAACCCCGGCTTCTCGGTGTCCGGTTTCGCCCGCGCCGCGCGCGACAACCTGCTCGGCAAGGAAAGCGCGGGCGGCGGTTCGACCATCACCCAGCAGTACGTGAAGAACGCGCTGGTCGGTGACGAACGCTCGCTCAACCGCAAGCTCAAAGAGCTGGTGATCTCGGCGAAGATGGCGCGGCAGTGGAGCAAGGACGAGATCCTCGCCGCCTACCTCAACACCATCTACTTCGGCCGCGGCGCCTACGGCATCGACGCCGCCGCCAAGGCCTACTTCGACAAGCCGGTGCAGGATCTGACCGTGGCCGAGGGCGCGGTGCTCGCGGCCACCATCCAGCTGCCCTCCTCGCTGGATCCTGAGCAGAACCCCGAGGGCGCCAAGACCCGCTGGAACTATGTGCTCGACGGCATGGTCTCGGAGGGTAATCTGCCCGCCGCCGAACGCAAGTCGATGCAGTACCCGGCGGTGCGGCCGCTGTCCTCGCTCGGCGACAAGGCCAACGACGACGGCCCCGAGGGCCTGATCAAGCAGCAGGTGCTGCGTGAGCTGTCGGCCGCGGGCATCAGTGAGCAGCAGCTCAACACCGCGGGTCTGCAGATCACCACCACCATCGACCCCAAGGCACAGCAGGCCGCGCTCGACGCGGTGGCCGAGAACATGCAGGGCGAGCCGGAGAAGCTGCGCACCGCGGTGGTCTCGATCGATCCGAAATCCGGTGCGGTGCGCGCCTACTACGGCGGTAAGGACGGCCAGGGCTACGACTTCGCCAACGCGGGTCTGCAGACCGGTTCGTCGTTCAAGGTCTTCGGCCTGGCGCAGAACCTCGAGATGGGCATCCCGCTGTCGCAGATGTACGACAGCTCGCCGCTCACCGTGCACGGCATCAAGATCAGCAACGTCGAGGGCGAATCCTGCGGCATGTGCACCATCGCCGAGGCGCTCAAGCGGTCGCTGAACACCAGCTTCTACCGTATGCAGCTGGATATGCAGAACGGCCCGCAGAAGATCGCCGACATGGCGCACAAGCTGGGCATCCCGGAAGAGATTCCCGGCGTCGGCAAGACGCTGACCGAACCGGACGGCTCCGGCCCGAACAACGGCATCGTGCTCGGCCAGTACCAGGCCAGGGTGCTCGATATGGCCTCGGCCTACGCCACGCTCGCGGCCTCGGGCAAATACCACGCGCCGCACTTCATCCAGCGCGTGGTCACCGCCGACGGTGAGGTGCTGCTCGACCGCGGCGAGGTCGCGGGCGAACAGCGGGTCTCGGAGGCCGTGGCCGACAACGTCACCGCCGCGATGAAGCCGATCGCCGCCTACTCCCGCAACCACGGCCTGGCCGGTGGCCGGGAATCGGCGGCCAAGACCGGTACCGCCCAGCTCGGCGACACCGGCGAGAACAAGGACGCCTGGATGGTCGGCTACACGCCGTCGCTGTCCACCGCGGTCTGGGTCGGCACCGAACAGGGTGAGCCGCTGCGCAATTACGGCGGTGCGATGATCTACGGTTCCAGCCTGCCGTCCGACATCTGGAAGGACACCATGGACGGCGCGCTCGAGGGCACGCCGAAGGAGACCTTCCCCAAGCCGGCGCCGATCAAGGGCCAGGCGGGTGTGCCGGAGTGGACCGCGCCGTACACCGCACCGTCGACCACGGAGGCGCCGCCGTTCCAGCCGCCGGTGGTGATCACCCCGAGCCAGGTGGAGATCCTGCCCGGCATCACCATCCCGGTGCCAGGCGTGCAGCCGAACCCGCAGGCACAGGTGCGGCCGCAGCCGCAGCAGCCGTCGAACTCCGGGCCGCTGCCGGGGCAGCCGACCGCACCGGCCGACGGATCACCGTCCACCGGCCGGGGGCAATCCGGCGAGGACAGTTCCGATAGCGGCGAGGACTCCGGTGGCGGTGGTGGTGGCACCGGCGGCGGCCAGGGCGCCGAGGATTCCGGGGGGACGAGCGGAGCTCCGCCCGGCCGCTCCCGGTAGCCTCGGGTGCCGTGACCGATCAGCGACTGGTGGGCGAGCCGACCAACGGGAACGCGCACACCGGCCCGTCGGCCGAGCAGCCGGGCAGCCCGCGATACGAGTCCCCGGCTCCGCTCGCCCCCGATCTCCGGTCCTGCGACGCCCGAGACCGGCCGAGCCGCAACGACTCCCTGACCGCGCAGCTGTGCACGGTGATCGGCGGGCCGGTCGGTGATCACGCGCTGATCGGCCGCGCCCGGTTCTGGACACCGATGCGGGTGCTGTTCCTGTTCACGGTGCTGTTCCTCGCGCTCGGCTGGGGCACCAAGGCCCCGTGCATCCAGCAGACCGAAGCCGCGGGCGGCGGCCTCACCCTGGACTGGAACGACGGCCGCCAGTACACGGCGATGTGCTACTCGGACACCGTCCCGCTCTACGGAGCGGAACGGCTCAACGAGGGCGCGTTCCCGTACAAGAAGTCCTGGACCGAGGAAACGCCCGACGGTGGCACCGAAACCCGGTACATGGAGTATCCGGTGCTGTCGGGGCTCTACCAGTACGTGTCGATGCAGATCGCCAAGAGCTGGGACGCCGGTCCGCTGCCCGGCGCGCTGCAGGTGGTCATCTACTTCAATGTCATCGCGGTCGGTCTCGCGCTGGCTTGGCTGGTC
>NZ_BAFY01000251.1 GCF_000308555.1 Nocardia cyriacigeorgica NBRC 100375
GGACGTGAGCGAGCCCGTATCTCCTTCCAGGCGGCGCGCAGCACTGCCCACTCGGCGCTGGAAGGAGGTGCGATGCCCGACAGAGTTGTGGACTATCTGGTACGCACCATGCCCGAGCTCGACGTACGGCATATCTTCGGCGTCGACGGCGCCAATATCGAAGACCTCTACGACGCCATCTTCGAGGCGGGCGGCGCGGTGATCGGCGTGGTCGCCAAACACGAATTCTCCGCGGCCACCATGGCCGACGGGTATGCCCGCTCCACCGGCGGACTCGGCGTCGTCGCCGCCACCTCCGGTGGCGGTGCGATGAATCTCGTTGCCGGACTCGCCGAATCGTATGCCTCGCGAGTCCCGGTGCTCGCCCTGATCGGTCAGCCACCGACCACGCTGGAAGGTCACGGCGCCTTCCAGGATTCGAGCGGGCAGGCCGGCGCGATCGACGCGGTGCGGCTGTTCAGCACGATCAGCCGCTACTGCGCACGCGTGGCCCATCCCGCCGAACTTCCCGAACGGCTGGCGCGGGCGCTGCGGGCGGCCCGGCGCGGCGGGCCTTCGGTGCTGCTGCTGCCCAAGGACGTCCAGCAGGCCGGGATGGGTGGCATCGGCCCGTTCCGCCCCGACCCGCGCGCCACCTGGCTCGACGACGACGAACTCGAGCGGGTGCTGACCGCGCTGGAAACCGCGCGCAGGCTGGGCAAGATCGTGGTGATCGCCGGCGACCAGGTGGCACGCGACGATGCCCGCACCGCGCTCGCCGAGGTGGTGGCCGAACTGGACGCCCTGGTCGGCGTCGCACCCGACGCCAAGGACACCTACGACAATTTCGCGCCTGCGTTCTGCGGTGTCGCGGGCACGATGGGGCATCGCGAGCTGGCCGACGCCCTGGCCGAGGCCACGCTGTGTCTGCTGGTAGGCACCCCGATGCCGGTCACCGCGCGCACCGGGCTCGACGAGCTGCTCGACCGGACCGCCATCGCCAGCATCGGGATGGCCATGCCGCACCTGCCGACGACCCACGCGACCTGCACCGATGTCGGCGTCGCGTTGCGGATGATCCTGGCGCGGCTGCGCGGCGGGCACGACGGGCACGCCGGTGCCGAACTCGCCGACTCCACGGGGACCGCTGCGGCATCGCCGGTCGCGACCGCCGTGCGCACCACCCTGGTCACTCGCACGGCACCCGCCCGACAACTGACGCCGTTGCCCGTGCCCGAATCGCACGGCCCTGGCCTGCATTACCGCCAGATCGTCGAGGCGATCCAAGCCGCATTGCCCGAGGGCGCGGACGTCTTCGTCGACGCGGGCAATACCGGCGCCGCCGTCGTTCATCAGCTGCGGGTGCCGCGCGACGGCCGGTTCGTCGTCGCGCTCGGCATGGGCGGAATGGGGTACGCGTTCGGGGCAGGCATCGGATCGGCGTTCGCCCGCTCCCCCGAGGGTCATCGCACCGTGGTGATCGCAGGCGACGGCTCGTTCTACATGCACGGCCTGGAGCTGCACACCGCCGTCGAGTACGCGCTGCCGGTCACCTTCATCGTGTTCAACAACAACGCGCACGCCATGTGCGTCACCCGCGAACAGCTGCTGTACCGGGACCGCTACAGCTTCAACAGATTCCATCCCGCACTGCTAGGTGAGGGGATGGCGGCGATGTTCCCGTCGCTGAAGGTGCGCTCGGTGCACACGATGGACCAATTGCCCGCCGCCCTCACCGAATGCCTCGGCTGCCAGGGCCCCTCGTTCGTCTCCATCGATTGCGACCCCGACGAAATCCCACCCTTCCTGCCATTCCTGAGGAGTACACCGTGACGACAAGTGCCCTGCCCGCCCTCAGTGACATCGGCGACGACCCGATTCCCGGAATTCTGCGCATCGAGAATTCCGATAAGGAGGCCACCACGCCGATCATCATGGACATGCTGCGGTCGGTGTATCCGCACGATCAGATCTACGGTGACTTCTGCCCCGTCCAGGCCTACATCGCCGCGCCGCCGCGGGAGGTCTTCGAGTATCTGTCCGACACCAGGTCGCTGGAGGAATGGACCTACAGCCTGCGCGGATTCACCGAGACCGAGGAGCCGGGCCTGTGGCTGGCCTATGACCGGCTCGGTGACGCGACCAAGATCTACACCCGCACCGTCGCCGATACGCATGCCATGACGGTGGACTATCACTGCGCTTGGGATCAGAGCGAGCACCTGTGGATGGTGTATCTGATGCGGGTCGTCGACGCACAGGTAGTGTTCGACAAGCCGGGATCGGTTGTGCTGTGGGTCAATTGCAAGCACCCGTTCTATGACGAGAATCCTTATCCCGAATCGGCACCACCGAAACGGCCGGTGTGGGTCGGCGACTTCTGGGAGATGTTCTCGGCCGGACACCAATTGGAGATGGACAACCTCAAGGCGATCTGCGAATACCGCGCCGGCCATGGCCTGCCCATCAAACCGGAATGGATGAGCTGATGCCGGAAGCGACGCGTGGGCCGCAGGTCAGCCTGGTGGATGTGGCGAGCTATCTGCCCGGCGAGCCGGTCGGGACGGAATACTTCACACAGTTCTCGCGGTCGGACCGGATGGCCAAGAACGTCATGTTCCGTTCGCCGAAAACGCGCTATCACGTCGGGCGCGACGAAACCGCGGTCGATATGGTCGAGCAGGCGGTGGCGCCGCTGGTCGAACGGCACGGCGCGGATTTCCTGGCCGGGCTCGATGTTCTGATCACCCACACCCAGTTGCCCGACAACCCCGTCATGGGTTGCGGACCCGAGGTGGCGCGGCGGCTGAATGCCAAGCCTGGCTGGGTCTTCGACCTGCACAACGGCGGCTGCGCGGCCTTCGTACACATGATGGCGCTGGCCCAGACCATTCTGCGCACGACCGACGCCAGAACCGCCCTCATCGCCGCCACCCAGAATTGCGCGGGCCCGGTTTTCACCCAGTCCGATATCCGCAAACTCGCCCAGGCCCCCGTCCCCGGCGACGGCTGCGGCGTCGGCCTGCTCGTCCGTGACGACAGCGCACCGATCCTGGATATCGAATGTCGCACCTACCCCGAATTCGCCGGTGACATGGACTTCACCACCAACGGCGACCGCAAGTACTGGGAACCCGGTGCGGGCCACGGTTGCGTGAGTTTCACCGAATCGAAGATCACCAAGGTGTTCGCGCGCGGTAATCGGCTGGTTCCGGAAGTGGCGCTGGCGGTATGCGACCGGATCGGGGTGAAGGGGCGCGATATCGACACCTTCGTCACCAATCAACCGAACCGGTTGTTCCTGCGCAACTGGCATGATGCACTGGAGCTGCCCGCGGAACGTCATCCGGATACGTTCGACTCGTGCGGAAATCTCTTCGCCGCAGGGATTCCGGTGACGTTGGATGTGGAGAATCAGGCCGGGCGGCTGCGCAACGGTTCGGTGGTGCTGATGTCGGCGTTCGCTCACGCGGGAGATTTCGCCGCCGCGGCGGCGGTGCGGTGGGGTGCGGCGCGGTGAGCGTTCATCTGGCCGACCGAAGCCGATCGTCGCGGCGGTTTCATCCCACTACCCCGATCCGTTTCGACGTGAGCTTGAGCGAGAACCCCTTCCCGCCTTTGCCTTCGGTGCGAGCCGCGATCCAGCGCGAGGTCGCCCGAGCAAACAGATATCCCGAATTTCTGCCGACCCGTCTCGCCGCCGTCATCGCCGCCCACCTCGACATGCACCCGGATCAGGTGCTGGTCGGCTCCGGGGCCACCGGCGTAGCCATGCAGATCTTGCACACCCTCGGCGGGGCCGGCTCCGGCTCCGGTTCCGGTTCCGGTTCCGGTTCCGAAATGGTGCTCGGTATGCCGAATTTCGACGGCTACCCGATCCTGGCCGGCATGGTCGGCGTCTACGCCATCGGCGTCCCGCTCGATTCCGCAGGTCAGCAGGATCTGCGTGCCATGTCCCGCGCCATCACTTCCAGGACCCGCGTGGTAGTCCTGTGCCGCCCACACAACCCGACCGGCACCCTCATCCCCGAGCGTGACCTGCGCCGATTCCTACGCAGCGTCCCCACCCACATCCCGGTGATCCTCGACGAGGCGTACGTGGAATTTCTCCCGGCAGCCGACCGCCTCGACCCACGCACCCTCCTCGCCCGCCACCCGAACCTCCTGATCCTGCGCACCTTCTCCAAGGCCTACGGCCTGGCGGGCCTGCGCATCGGCTACGCCCTCGGCAACGCAGCCCTGATCGCCCGAGTCCGCCGCATCCAACTCCCCTTCGGGGTTCCCGCCTTCGCGACCGCCGCCATCACCGCCTGCTACGCCGCCGAGCCCGAACTCGCGGTCCGCGTAGCCCGGATCACCGAGGAGCGCGATTCGCTGCGGGAGGCGTTGAGCTGCACAGGAATCGACGTTCCTCCGAGCTACGCGAATTTCCTCTATCTGCCCGGCCCGAAGGTTGCTACCGCGCTACGCCGCGCAGGGATCGCGGCCAAGTCGTACGCCGATGGGAGCGCGCGGATCGCCGTCGGTGATGTCGACGCGGGGCGAGCGGTGCTGGAAGCAGTGCGCGCCGTTGCCCGCACCGGGGCTCGCTGACCGAACGCACGAGCCGATTCGGATCCGAGCCCCCTCTGGCATCCCGCAGGTCGAACGCCGCTACCCGCCCGGCCGGCCGGGCGTTCCTTCACCGGGACCACCGAGCCAGGTTGGGCCCGGTCCGCAGATTCACCGGTGGATACCAGACACCCGGCCACACCGGGACTCCGAGAGCGCGAATGTTCACCGGAAGGTTCTCGTCCACCACGATGTCCGGCGTGATGCGGCGCACCGGGGGCAACTCCGCACCGTCGGTGAGCAGATCCGCCACCATCGCCAGACAGTCCCGCTCGTCGTACCCGGTGACACCGGCATACGACCCGATCCACCACAGAGCCGACGCGTGGCCGCGCTCGAATTCGATCCAGAACCGCCGCACAACGGGCATACTCGCCCCCTTCGTGATCACCGATCGCACCGTACGGCGCCCATTCGGCCCCCGCCACTCGATAATCGGAAGGTCGCCGACCGGATTACCACTCGGCGGGCGCACCGTAAATCGCGTTGTGGCAGCTCACGCCGGACGCGGTGCGTACATGATGACCGCGACACCGGCCAGGCAGATGGTGGCGCCGATGAGGTCCCAGCGGTCGGGGCGGAAGCCGTCCAGTGCCATGCCCCAGAGTTGGGAGCCGGCTACGAAGACGCCGCCGTAGGCAGCGAGGATGCGGCCGAAGTTGGCGTCGGGTTGCAGAGTGGCGACGAAGCCGTAGACACGGCCATCGGGTTCGCCGCGCCCGCGGCGAACCCGCTTGACCTCGACAATTGTTTAGGTTCTACCGTCACTCTCAGTTGATCTGAGCGAACAGGAGAACCCACCATGATTCTCGTAACGGGAGCCACGGGGAATATCGGTAGTGCGCTGGTGCAGGAGCTGGCGGGCGTCGCGCCGGTGCGGGCGTTGACGCGCGATGCCGGACGGGCGCGGGTTCCGGCGGGTGTGGAGGTCGTCGAGGGTGACCTCGAGGATGTCGGCTCACTGCCAAAGGCGCTGGATGGGGTTCGGTCGATATTCCTGCTGTCTCGGATGGGGCCGGACGAGGAGATCATCGACGCCGCTCGGCGGGCTGGGGTTGAGCATGTTGTGCTGGTCTCGTCGATTACCGTGACGACGCATCCGCATTTGGGGCCGGCGGCCGAGAACGCGGCGGTGGAGAAGTTGGTCGAGGCCGGCGGGATGGAGTGGACGATTCTGCGGCCGACGCAGTTCGCTTCGAATACCGCGATGTGGGCGCCGGCGATCAGTGCGAATCAGCCGGTCGAGATTCCGTACGCCGACGTGGGGTTGCCGACGATTCATCCGGCCGATATCGCGTCGGTGGCGCGGGTGGCGCTGACCGATTCCGCGCATCGGGGACGCAGGTATGAGCTGACCGGGCCGGAGCTGATCACGGCACGTCAGCAGGTCGAGCAGATCGCGGCCGGGCTCGGCCGGGAGGTGGCCGTTCTCGAAATCAGCCGGGAGCAGGCACGATCGGGCATGGTCGAGGTCTTCGGTGAGGATGCCGCGGATGCGGTGCTCGATCTGATCGGCGGGGACGTGAACGAGGAACTACTCGCGGTGCGTGACACGGTGGAGCGGATTACCGGAGCGCCCGCCCGGCCGTTTCATCAGTGTGTAGCTGAGAACATCGCCGTATTCCGTTGAGTGCCGGCCACGTTCCAGGCAAGGAGCTGCTGGTAGAGCGATGATCGCCCCCCGAAGCAGGCCGGGCTGCTCAGCCCTTCAATCGCAGTAGCGTCCGCAAGCGGGCAACGATTCGACTCCTCTTGGACGGCAATCGGATTCCCAGATGAGCCGCGAACCCTGCGATATCCGCGTCCGTGGAAATCTTCGGGCGACCCCGCGCCCACGCGGCGAACGTCTTCTCGAAATCCGGCCCCGCGGCGTGGGCGAGCATGGGGTTGTGGCGGGCGAGGATGCCCGCACGCTTGCGCAGCAGGGCGGATTCGGCGGCGCGCAGGGCCACGTCGTCGAAACCCGGCGGCGTGGCCTCGCCTGCGACCAGAGCACGGACCAGCGCCGCTTGACGTTCGGCGAGGGCCCGGACGTCTTCGGACGAAACACCGTCGCTTATCGGATCGGGACGCTCGCCCGCCGCGCCACCGCGGCGCCTCCCGGGAGCCACGGCAGTCACACCCGCCCCCGAACAGACCGCGCGGCGCGGGCGCGAGCGGTGATCGGCGCGCGGGCGGCCGCGTTGGCGATGGCGTCGAGTTCGTCCAGGAGCTCTTCGGCGGGCGGGTAGTTGCCGTCACGTTCGAGCATCAGCGGGGCCGGGTAGTCGGTGGTGAATTCGGCGACCAGCGCGAGCACTTCGGCGGGAACGGGGTGCTGGTGGGTGTCGTGGTAGTGGCCGTCGGATTCGGTGCCGCCGGCGATGTGGCAGTAGGCGAGACGGTCGACGGGCAGGCGGCGCAATTCGCTGAGCGGGTCGCGGCCACGGTTGCGGGCGTTGGCGTAGACGTTGGCGATATCGATCAGCACATACGCGCCGGTGCGTTCGACCAGTTCGGTGAGGAATTCCGATTCGGTGAATTCGTCGTCGGGCCAGTCGAACAGGGCGGCGATGTTCTCCACCGCGAGCGGAACCGGGAGCCCGTCCTGCGTCCGGACGATGTTGCGGGTCAGCACTTCCAACGACGCGCGGGTGCGCGGAACGGGCAGCAGGTGGCCCGCCTCCAAGCCACCGGCCCGCACGAACGCCACATGCTCGCTCACCAGCGGCGCGGATACCCGCTCGGCACACAGCGCGAGATGGGCGATCCGCTGGTCGTCGACCGGTTCCACACCACCCAACGACAGCGTGACTCCGTGCGGCACAACGCTCGTCCCCCGCGCTCGCAGCGCCTCCAGTTCCGGTGGCACAGCGGCGGATGCGGGCAGCGATTCCGCGATCACCTCACAGAAGTCCAGCCCGTCGAGCTGATCGATCAGGCCGCAGATCTCCGACCGCCAGCCGATGCCGAGCGCGTGATCCGGCAGCAAGGCGTTCCCGGACTCAGCCACCGCAACCACCGCAACCACCACAGCCGCTGCAACCGCCCCCACCGCCGTCTCCCCCGCCGTCGCCGCCGCCATCGGCCCCACCCGACGGCGGTTCGACCGCCTGGGCCAGTGCCGGATCCAGCACCGTCAGCGCGGCGGCGCCGAACACCGCGACGGCGACAGCGGCCGCGCCGGCACCGTAGGTGGTGTAGGCCGGTGAATTCGACGGACGCAAGTGTGCATTGTCCTGCACAGCCCGGTCTCTGGCCGCCATGCCGCGCGGAGTGAGGCGCTCCGGAGTCATCACCCACCAGCCGGCGAAGGCCAGCACGAGCAGGCAGGGCACCAGGAAACCCGACGGATTGCCCGCGATCACGCCGGCGATCAACCGCACGGCACCGAGCACCCCGACGATCACGATCGGCATTGCGGCATCGCGGGCGTCCCGCTTGTCCGCCGCGCCGGTGAGGTAGCCGCGCTGGACCAGCGCGATCTCCAGTTCCTGCACCGGCTTCTTCGCGGCGGCGGCGATCTCGGTGATCGTCTGCTTCGTCGGGCCGAGCGCGCTGTGGATCGCGCTGGTGAACCAGTCCAGTTGGGCCCGCTCGGCCGCGGTGGGTGTGCGGGTGGGCGTGGCATCGGAATCGATGAGTTCATGGCTGCGCAGCAACGTGACGGCGGCGGTGACCGCGCGTTCCGCGCTGAACAGCATCGCCGTCTCCGGAGGGGTCAGCTTGTCCAGCGAGACGCCGTTCCATTCGGCCGCGTGCCGGTGGGCGTACTTGCGTTGCAGGTACACGCCCGCCGCGATGGCGAGCAGCGCGACCGGGATGTAGACCATCAGGAAATCGCCGCCGGAGATGCCCCAGGTTTCTCCTGCCGCGAGCACCTCGGGCTGCGTGGTCATCCGCTCATCCACCGCAACCACCGCCGCCGCCGCATCCGCCACCACCACCGCCGCAGCCACCGCCACCGCCACCGTCACCGCCGGAGCCTCCGCCGCCGTCGGCGCCACCGGTAGGCGCGTCCACCGTGCTCGCGAGCCCCGGATCGAGGACGGTCAACGCGGAAGTGCCGAAAACGGCCACCGCGATCGCGGCCGCACCCACGCCGTAGGTGGCGTAAGCGGGCGAATTCCGCGGCCGCAGATAAGTGTGCTCGGCCACCGCCCGCTTCTTGGCTTCGGCGCCGCGCCTGGTCACCCGGCCGGGATAGGCCACAAGGCGCCAGGCGATCGCCAACGCGGCCAGCACGAAGAACAGGAACAGCGTCGGATTGCCGTTGATCAAGCCAGCGAAGAACCGGACGACGCCGAGGATCCCGACGATCGCGATGGGCATGCCCGCATCGCGAGCGGCCCGCCGCGACGCCACGTCGGGCAGGTACCCGCGTTCGGTCAGCGAGGCCCGCAACTGCTCGATCTGCGCACTCGCCGACGCGGCGATACCGGCGACGGTCTGTTCCTGCGAGGTCAGCCGATCGAAGATCGCGAGCGTGAACCAGTCGAGCTGGGCGCGGTCAGCGGGTGTCATCGCACGAGTCGGGGTGGCCCGCGAGTCGATGAGGCCGTGGCTGCGCAGCGACGCCAGCGCCGCCATCACCGGGCGTTGATCGCCGTACAACATGGCGATCTCGGGTGCGCTCAATTTCTCTGTGGGCGCGGCCGACCGATCGGCATTGTGCCGCAACCACACTCCCGCCGCGACCGCGAGTATCGCCACCGGGATGTACACCGACAGGAATGCCGGACCCGAAATGCCCCAGGTCTCCCCCGCGAGTACGTCCGGATGCGCTGCGGCGAACCGCTCCACAACATTCATTTCGCGCCTCCGACCTGCGTCACTGTTGCACCAAGTATCGGGGCGAAGGGTGTTCGGCGCCACGACAAACCGGTGGCGGAACAGTAAAACCCGCGTGACCGGCGAGTTCTCAGCCCAGCCAGTCGAGCACCGAGGCCGCGGTCCAGGACTGCTGCATGCTGCCGAGCGGTTCCCCGGTGAACGGTTCGTAGTATTCGGCGAAGCTGCCGTCGCTGGCTTGGCGCAGGCCCTCGGCACGCAGCATGTAGGAGCGCTCGGCCCAGCCTCTGCGGGCGAAGGACCAGGAGAACAGCCACGTCATCACCGGCCAGACCGGACCGCGCCAGTACTCGCGCGGCCGGAAATCCTTCGACACCGGCGACGTCGACGGCGGCAGCGCGTAGCGCAGATCTGGGTGCGCGCACCACCGCGGGCCCTCGAACGAGCGGATCAGGGCGCGTTCGGCGTCGCGTTCGAGGCCACCGCAGAGCAGCGGCGCGAACATCGACAACGTTTCGGTGGTGATCCAGCGCTGCAACCGGACGTCGAAGTCGCGGGCGGCGCCGGTGCGTGGATCGGCGGAGGCCACCACTCCCGCGCGAAACCGTTTCGCCCAGCCGTACAACTCACGCACGTCGGCGTTGGGCTGGTGATATTCCTCGCCGATCTGGGCGAGCACCTCGCACGCCATGGCGAAGATCGCGGAGACGAACACGTCCTCGACCGCGAAACTCATCGTCGAGGTGAGCTGGAAATCGTCGTAGCCCGCCCGGCGCATCTGCTCGACCAGCCACAGGTAGCGGTCGTATTCGCGGTCGCTCGGGCGCTGGCTCGGATCGTCGATGACCAGGATGTCTTCCCGGCGGTAGGCGGGCAGATCGCCGGGCACCACGTTCGCGTAGGCGCGATCCCAGCGCGGTGAATTGTCCATCCCGGATTCCCAGCCGTGATAGAGCGTGATCCGGCCGTTCTCCTTGGGGTCGCGGGCGGTGGCGAGCCAGCGGTGCCAGCGCACCAGATCGGGCCAGCGCCGATTCAGGAACTCCTCGGCCACCGCTCGGGTGCTGCGGCCGTGCCTACGGGAATGGTCGAGGATGCGCTGCACCGCGATGGCGTGCACCGGAGGCTGGGTGATGCCGGAGGTGTCGGGCCCGTCGGGTGCGTGCACGGCCAGCGTGCGGCACTCCCACCTGGCCGGACCCGGGAAATAGCCGTCGACACCGTTGGCGAAGACGATGTGCGGGATCATCCCGTTCTTCCACTGCGCCGACAGCAATGTGTCGAGCTCGACCACCGCCCGCTCCACACTCAGCGGCGCCAGACCGACGGTGACGAACGCGGCGTCCCAGCTCCACATGTGCGGATACAGCCTGGGCGCGGCACTGGTCATGGTGCCCAGATCGTTACCCCGCAGCAGATAGGCCGCGCGGGCGGAGAGCTGAGTGGGGGTGAAACCTGGGTGGACCATGCTCCTATTCTGCGGGTTCACCGGCCGGAACGCTTGCCCGGGCGGAGTAGTTACATGGCCGTGAGCTGCGTGTTTCCGGGGCGTCACCGATGCGCGTAGCGGCGTAGCGGCGTCGGCTCCACGGCACTACCGGATGGAGCCGACGCGCGACTCAGTACTGCTGCGGCTGACGCTGGATCGCGCTGGCGCCGATCGAGCCGAGCAGGGTGATGATGCACAGACCGGCGATCAGGTTGATCACGGCGGTGGCGATCTTCGCGTCCAGGTCCGCGACCAGCGTGAACGGCAGCAGCACCGCCAGAGCGGTGAGCAGACCGGTGATCCAGTAGTAGAACTGCATCGGGCTCGGCATGAACGCGAGCAGCAGGTTGAGCAGACCGGTGGCGGCGATGGCGGCGGCGGCGCCCGCCAGGGCGTAGGACGTCGTGGAGACCGTGCCGTAGGCGCCCGCGCCCTCCGGCGAGAGCACCGCGATCTTCAGGATCCCGCGGACCAGCATGATCGCGACGACGATAACCAGCGCGACGACCACCGCCGTGCCGACGCCGCCTGCCCACAGTCTGCCCAGATTGATCTGCGGCATCTGCCGCTGCCGTTCCTGTCCGTACTGCTGCGGCTCCTGCCCGTACTGCTGCGGCTGTTGCTGCGAGTACTGGCTGTACTGGCTCTGGGTGTACGGCTGGGTGTAGGGCTGCTGGTGCGGGTCTTCCCGCCCGTAGTTGCGCGACGGATCCGTCATAGGGCGAAACTACCGCGCTCGGCCCGCCCTGCATATCCGAATGCGCTGCCGGGCCTGTCGCCGGATGGTGGGCCGCCGGTTAGCGTTGCCCGCATGACCACCGCCTCCGCTTCCGACTCGGCCCGCCCTACGGCGTTGATCACTGGTGCTGCCCGGGGTCTCGGCGCCGCGATCGCCCGTGCCCTCGCACCGACCCACGACCTGCTGCTCGGGGCCCGATCGGCGCGATCGCTCGACCCGATCCTCACCGAATTGCCCGGTGCGACCGGCATGCCGGTCGAGCTCACCGACTACGCGGCCGTCGCCGAGGCGGTGGCGCCGATCCAACGCCTCGATGTGCTGGTGCACAACGCGGGCATCGCCGATCTCGGCACTGTCGCCGAATCGCCGGTGCGGCAGTGGCGCACGACCATGGAGGCCAACGTCATCGCGGTCGCGGAGCTGACCCGCCTGCTGCTGCCCGCGCTGCGCGCCGCGAACGGGCATGTGGTGCTGATCAATTCCGGTGCCGGCCTGCGCGCCAACGCCGGTTGGGGGTCGTACGCGGCCAGCAAGTTCGCCTTGCGCGCCTTCGGCGATGCGCTGCGGCTCGAGGAGCCCGGCCTGCGCGTCACCTCGATTCACCCCGGCCGCATCGATACCGATATGCAGCGCGACATCGTTGCAGGTGAGGGGCGCGAGTATCGCCCGGAGGAATTCCTCACCGCCGAAACGGTCGCGCTGGCGGTGCGCAACGCGATCGAGACGCCGCGCGACGCCCACCCGACCGAGATCATCCTGCGTCCGATCGCGCGGTGAGTCGCTGCGGGCGAGTCTGTCCGGTCCGCTGCCTGCCGTCGGACCGATGGAGCAGGCCCCGGTTCGCGTGATCGGCGGACGGCCGGCGCGTGCGTGGCGATCCCGCCCCCGCGGGCACCCCGCCGGTAGAGTCCGGCCTGAATTGGCACGTCAGTGAGTGTTTTCGGGTAGCACGGTTCGGTTGGACGAGCGGGGTTGCGTGATGGACAGACGCCAGATGTTGTCGATGTTGGCGGCGGGGACGGCGATGGCCTTGGCGGGATGCAGTGCCGCGCAGGGTGAGCCGGCCGCGGTGGGGATGCCGGAGGTGCCGGTTCCGGCGCCGGTACCGCCGCCGCTGCTGCCGCCTCCGCCGGGTGGCCCGAAGACGACGATCGCGGCCGAGACGATCACCGTGCTGCCGGGGCCCGGGAACAGTATGGCGCTCACCGTGGACGACGGCGCGAGTCCCGAAGTAGTCGGTGCCTACATCCGATTCGCCAAGGACACCGGCGCCCGGTTCACCTTCTTCGTCACCGCGTACTACGAATCCTGGAGCATGCACCGCGACGAACTGCGGCCGCTGGTCGATTCCGGGCAGATTCAGCTCGGCAACCACACCTGGGATCACGCCGACCTCACCGCCATCTCCGCTTCAGCGGCCGCGTCGCAGCTCGAGCGCTGTAAGACGTTCCTGTGGAACACCTTCGGAGTAGACCGCACGCCCTACTACCGCCCGCCCTTCGGCAGGCACAACCCGGCAGTCGACGCCGTCGCCGCCGACCTCGGCTACACCGTCCCGGTCATGTGGTACGGCTCGCTGTCGGACTCCGGACTGATCACCGAGGCGTACCTGATGGAATGCGCGCGTAAGTATTTCAACCCGCAGACCATCGTCATCGGGCACGCGAACTTCCCGCCCGTCACCCGCTGCTACGGGCAACTGGTCGACATCATCCGGGAACGCAACCTGTCGATGGTCACGCTGAACGATGTGTTGCAGGTGCAGGCCTGAACCGCGGGCTCAGGCCGTACGCCCCACTCAGGGAACGATGTTCACCATCCGGCCCGGTACCACGATGATCTTGCGCGGCGCGTTGCCCTCGAGCAGCGCCGCGATCTTCTCATCGGCCAGCGCCGCCGCCTCGATCGACGCCTGATCGGCATCGGCGGGCACCTGAATGCGGCTGCGCACCTTGCCCTTCACCTGGATCGGGTACTCCACCGACTCGTCCACCAGCAGCGCCGGATCGGCGACCGGGAACGGCCCGTGGGCCAGCGCGGTGGTGTGGCCGAGGCGCTCCCACAGTTCCTCGGTGATGTGCGGCGCCAGCGGGGCGAGCATCAGCACCAGCGGCTCGACCACCGAACGCGGAGCGCCGTCGGGATAGGCCTTGGTGAGGTGGTTGGTCAGCTCGATCAGCTTGGCGCCGGCGGTGTTGTCGCGCAGCGCCGCAAGATCCTCGTCGACGCCTGCGATGGTCTTGTGCAGCAGCCGCAACGTCTCGTCGGAGGGCTGTTCATCGGTGACCCGCAGTGCACCCGACTCCTCGTCCACCACCAGACGCCATACCCGCTGCAAGAAGCGGTGCGCGCCGACGACGTCCTTGGTCGCCCACGGACGCGAGGTGTCCAGCGGACCCATCGACATCTCGTAGAAGCGGAAGGTGTCGGCGCCGTACTGATCGCAGATCTCGTCCGGGGAGATGGCGTTCTTCAGCGACTTGCCGATCTTGCCGTACTCCTGGTTCACCTCGATCTCGGTGCCGGAGGCGTCGGTCCAGAAGAACTTGCCGTCGCGCTCGACCACCTCGGCCGCGGGCACATACGCGCCACGGGAATCGGTGTAGGCGTAGGCCTGGATGTAGCCCTGGTTGAACAGCCGGCGGTACGGCTCGCAGCCGGAGACGTCACCCAGATCGAACAGCACCTTCTGCCAGAACCGCGCGTACAGCAGATGCAGCACCGCGTGCTCCACACCGCCGACATACAGGTCGACGCCGCCCGGATCATCGGGACCGTGGCCCTCGGCGCGCGGGCCCAGCCAGTACTGCTCGTTCTCCTTGGCGCAGAACGTCTCCGCGTTCGTCGGATCGGCGTAGCGCAGCTGATACCAGGAGCTGCCCGCCCAGTTCGGCATGACGTTGGTGTCGCGGCGATACATCTTGGGGCCGTCGCCCAGATCCAACTCGACGTTCACCCAGTCGGTGGCCTTGGCCAGCGGCGGCGACGGCTCGGAATCGGCGTCGTCGGGGTCGAAGGTGACCGGCGCGAAATCGTCGAGCTCCGGAAGCTGGACGGGCAGCATGGATTCCGGCAGCGCGTGCGGTGCGCCGTCCTCGTCGTAGACGATGGGGAACGGTTCACCCCAGTACCGCTGGCGGGCGAACAGCCAGTCGCGCAGCTTGTACTGGACGGTGCCGGTGCCGTGGCCGTCGGCTTCCAGCCGGCCGATGACGGTGGCCTTGGCCTCCTCGACGCTCAGTCCGTTCAGGTAGTCGGAGTTCACCAGGGTGCCGTCGCCGGAGTAGGCGGCCTCGGTGACGTCGCCGCCGGAGATCACCTCGACGATCGGCAGGCCGAACGCGGTCGCGAACTCCCAGTCGCGCTGGTCATGCCCGGGGACGGCCATGATCGCGCCGGTGCCGTATCCGCTGAGCACGTAATCGGCGACGAAGATCGGCACCTGCGCGCCGTTGACCGGGTTGGTGGCGTAGCTGCCGAGGAAGACGCCGGTCTTCTCCTTGTTCTCCTGCCGCTCCAGATCCGACTTCGCGGCGATCGCCTTGCGGTAACCGGCCAGGGCGTCGGCGGGAGTGGCGGCACCGCCGTTGGTCCAGCGCGGGTCCACACCCTCGGGCCAGGCTGTCGCGGTCAGCTGATCGGCCAGCTCGTGTTCGGGCGCCAGCACCACGTAGGTGGCGCCGAACAAGGTGTCCGGGCGGGTGGTGAAGACCTCCAGCTCGTGCCCGTCGGCGGCGAACCGCACCTGGGCGCCGCGCGAACGGCCGATCCAGTTGCGCTGCATGGCCTTGACGTTCTCCGGCCAATCCAGCCGATCCAGATCGTCGACCAGCCGGTCGGCGTAGGAGGTGATCCGCATCATCCACTGCCACAGGCGCTTACGGAACACCGGGAAATTGCCGCGTTCACTGCGGCCCTCGGCGGTGACCTCTTCGTTGGACAGCACCGTGCCCAGACCGGGGCACCAGTTGACCACCGAATCCGTCTGGTACACAAGGCGGTAGGAGTCGATCAGGGCGCGACGCTCGGCCGCCGACAGGCTCGCCCAGTCCTTGTCGCCCGGTACCGGGCGCGCGCCGGTGGCGAACTGCTCTTCCAGTTCCGAGATCGGGCGGGCGCGATCCAATTCCTGGTCGTACCAGGCGTTGTAGATGCGCAGGAAGATCCACTGCGTCCACTTGTAGTACTCGGGATCGGTGGTCGCGAACGAGCGACGGCGATCATGGCCGAGTCCCAGCCGGTCCAGCTGGCGCTGCATGGTCGCGATATTGGCTTCGGTGGTGTCGCGCGGATGCGCACCGGTCTGCACCGCGTACTGCTCGGCGGGCAGGCCGAAGGCGTCGTAGCCCAGCGCGTGCAGCACATTGCGGCCGTGCATGCGGTGGTAGCGGGCGAACACATCGGTGGCGATATAACCCAGCGGGTGACCGACGTGCAGGCCCGCGCCCGACGGGTACGGGAACATGTCCTGCACGAACAGCTTGTCCGGGGGCGTGGGGCCGGCCAGCGGGCCTACCGGGTTCGGGGCGTGGAAGGTGCCGCGCTCGGCCCAGGTCTGCTGCCAGCGGCGCTCGATCCGGCCGGCGAGCTCGGCGGTGTAGCGGTGCGCAGGTGCGTCGTCGGACGCGGCGGTCTGCCCGGCCGCAGGGTCGGTTGCACGGGTGTCCTGCACGGTTCTGCCTTCTTTGCTCGCCGATCGGGAGAAATATCGTCGTCGAACAGGGTAAGACCTGGGACTTGACAACCCCAAAAAGGGGCCGCTGGGCGTTCTACGTCCCAGCCGATGCGGCACCGCGGCGGTTCGCGGTCCCACCTCGGAGGCCGCGCGACGGTGGGCTCGGTGCGCCACCCCCGCCGGCGACGCGTGATGCGGACCACGACAGGCCGCGACTCCAGGGATCGGCCGACCGCAGGTGAAAGGCCCTGCGGTAGCCTGCTGGGGTGGTTGTCGTCCCTATCATCCTGTTCCTGCTGGCCGCCGTAGCGCTGGCGATCGGCGTGCTGGGACTGGCGGGCAAACTGCCGCGCAACCGATTCGTCGGCGTGCACACCGATGAGGCGCTGAGCACCGACGAGGTCTTCCGCGTCGCCAACCGCGTCGCCGCCCCCACCTCCCTCGCCGCGGGCGCCCTGCTGTTCTGCGGCGGGCTCGTGACCCTCGCGGCCGGCGGCTTCGCCGTCGTCCTGATCGCCCTCGGCGTCGCGATCATCGCCCTGTTCACCCTCGGCGCGGGCGCCACCGCCGGAGCCCGCGCCGCCGCCGCCCTCGCCCCACCCACCGACACCGGCAGCTGCGGCAACTCCTGCGGAGCCTGCTCCCTGCGCGACACCTGCCAGCCCGCGGTCTGAGGGCGCCCTGTGAACGCTCACGGGTGAACATTCGGCAAAAGCATCAGATGTAACACTGGTCACATCTTTCTCGGGTGGCTATCGTCAGTCGGCATGGAACACACCCGCTGGAGAGCGACCTGCAAGCTTGCGTTGTCCGCCTTCATCGCGGGCGGAATCCTCACCTCGACCATGCCTGCGGCGCAGGCCGAGCAGACCGGGCCGGATGTGTCGTCGTGGCAGCACATCGACGGGCGGATGATCGATTGGTTCGCGGTCAAGCGGGCGGGGCACGACTTCGCGATGGTGAAGGCGACCGAGGGACTCACCTATATCAATCCGTATTTCGTGCCGGACAGTGTGTTGATGCGGGCGGCCGGGGTGGCGCGGGGGACCTACCACTACGCGCGGCCGCACCTGCCGCCGGAACCGCAGGCGGCGATGTACGCCGCGGTGGTGCTGGGGCAGAACGGGCCGCTGGATCTGCCGCCGGTGCTGGACCTGGAGGATTCGGGTGGGCTGGCGCCGGCCGCGTTGATCGACTGGACGCACCGCTACCTGAATACCGTGCAGGCGTTGACCGGCCGGGTGCCGATCATCTACACCTATCCGAACTTCTGGCGCACGGCGATGGCCGACAGCAATCAGTTCCACCGGTACCCGCTGTGGATCGCCGACTATCGCGGCAATCCACAGCCGGAGGTACCGGGTGGCTGGCCCGCGTGGACGTTCTGGCAGACCACCGACAGCGGGTCCGTACCCGGGATCGCCGGTGGTACCGACGTGAACGTCTACAGCGGGGCTCAGGGCAATTTCGCGCAGTTCGCGAACATGGCCGGGCTGTTCGGCAGCAGCTGAGCTAGACGCCGATGCGGCCGCCGTCGGCCTTCCACACGGCGACGACCGACGGACGCGGCTGGGTGTCGCCACCATCGGGCCAGTGCGAGACAGGTGCGTCGGCCGACGCCCCGTCCTCTTCACCCGGATGCTGCACACACACCAGCACCCGCTGCTCGGTGATGACCGGCCCGCAGGTCTCGCCGCCGGCGGGCACGGTGAGGAACTGCTTGGTCTCACCGCGGCGCTCACCTTCGAGCGTCACCGCGAACAGGCCGTCATTGGATTTCAGCGCGTTGCCGTCGGTGGAGATCCACAGGTTGCCGTACGGGTCGAAGGCCACGTTGTCCGGGCAGGAGATCGGGCTGACCTTGGACTTGTCGAACCCGCCGTAGTAGGTGTCGGCGGCGGCCGGGTCACCGCAGACCAGCAGCAGTGACCAGGTGAACTCGGTGCCCTTGTGATCGTCGACGATCTCGAGGATCTGGCCGTTCTTGTTCTTGATCCGCGGATTGGCCTCGTCGACGCCGGCCTTGCCGTCCTCGCCGCGCTTGCTGTTGTTGGTCAGCGCGACGTAGACCTTGCCGGTCTTCGGGTTGGCCTCGAAGTCCTCCGGGCGGTCCATCTTGGTGGCGCCCACCTTGTCGCCGGCCAGCCGGGTGAACACCGCGACTTCCTGCGCCGTCATGCCCTCGACCAGCGATTTCGCGCTGCCGTCCTCGGCGGCCTCGAGGATCGGGATCCACTGGCCCTTACCCGTGAAGCCCTGGTCGGAGGGCAGGTTGCCGGAGCCGTCGATCCGGTCGGGGTGATCGCCGGTGAGCTTGGCGACGTAGAGAGTGCCGGCGTCCAGGATGGTCATGTTGTGGCGGCGGCTCGCCGCGCCGGTGCCGGGCTGGATCTTGCGGGACGAGACGAACTTGTACATGTACTCGAACCGCTCGTCGTCGCCGCTGTAGGCGACCACGGTGCCGTCCTCGGTGACGTGGATATTGGCCGCCTCGTGCTTGTTGCGGCCCAGCGCGGAATGCTTGACCGGGATGGAGGCGGGATCCCACGGGTCGATCTCGACGACGTAGCCGAAACGGTTGGATTCGTTGGGTTCCTGCGCCACATCGAAGCGCTTGTCGAACTTCTCCCAGAAATGCGGGGAATCGACTTCGCCGACGCCGTAGCGCTCGGCGCGTTCCGCTGCGACGGGATCGGCGGGCTTGCCCACGAAGTAGCCGTTGAAGTTCTCTTCACCGGAAAGCACGGTGCCCCACGGCGTTACACCACCGGCGCAGTTGGCGAAGGTGCCCGCGACCTTGGTGCCGGTGGGGTCGGCGGAGGTCTTCACGAAATCGCTGCCCGCGGCCGGGCCGGTGAGCAGGAACTCGGTGTCGGCGGTGATGCGCCGGTTGTATTTGCCGAACGCCGGGGTGAGTTTGCCGGTGCCCGATTCACCGGCCACCTCGACCACCGAAAGACCGTGCGCGGCAATGGCAATGCCGAACTGTTCGGGCGTCATGGTCTCGCCGTTGAAGCCTTTGAACATGAACGGTTCGGTGGTGTATTCGTGATTGACCACCAGCAGGTAACGGTTCGCCTGCCCTTCGATCGGCAGCAGCGCGGCGAAATCGTTGTTGTAGCCGAACTGTTTGGCCTGCGCGGCAGCGGTCTGGTTGTCGAAATCGAATTGCGGGGCGTCGGGGAAGATCGGATCGCCCCAGCGGATCACCACGCCCTGCTCGTAGCCCTCCGGGACGACGACGGCGTCTTCTTGGTTGGGCGCCACCGGCGTGAACCCGGTGCCCGACCCGGCGTCGGAATTCGATGCCGCCTCGGCGCCGTCGTCACCGCAAGCCGCGAGCAAACTGCCGGCGCCCACCGCGAGCACCGCGGCCGCACCGCCCTTGAGCACCCCGCGCCGCGACATGGCCGAGACGATGTCGCCGAAGTATTCGCCCGAGGACTTGTTGGAGACCTCGTGGAAGCACGCGTTACCGCACTTATAGGCGCAGGTAACCGCGGAGCGCGACGACTTACCGTCGTGCTGCACGAACAGGGCGAGTGGGGTGAAGCTCACGGTGCCTCCTGGATCAAGCCGACGGGCGCACGCTAAACCACCAGGACGAGTCGCAGACTACGGCAAGGTGAACGTCCATCGAATTAGGCAATCCTCAGTTATCGCCCTGATCAGGACAAATAGTCGGCGGAAGACCCCCGTCAGCGCGGTTCGCCGCGTTCCCATTCCTGGAGAACTTCCTCGAGCGTGCGCCGCTCACCCGGCATGCCGTACTCGTCGAGCGTCGACCAGGTGCTGTCATCCCACTGCACCCAGCCGCGCGGCTCGGGCTCGGTCACCGCATGAACCGTTCGGCCCGCTGATCCGGAACGATCGCCCCCACCGCGACCAGAGTCCGGTACGCATCCCGCTTATGCGGGCAGCTGTCGATACTGCATCGACGGTGCGACTGCATCGTGGCATGCGCCATCCGCGCCGACATCCGCGGCGCGTGCGCGGTGATAGGAGGTTCGTCGTCATCGAAGGCGTACGGGAGGACGTAGATGAGGGCGAGCAATAAGACGGCAACCGTGCTCGAGACAGCGAACGCGGTGATGTAGTCGGACATCGAACCCCCTGCGGTTGTTGGATTTCGGCCCGCCCGGCGCCAGGGAAAGCGGGGCACGCACCAGGCGCCGCGCGGTGATGCAGACAGTAGGAATGCGCAGGGCCGGTGACGGGTACGTTTCGTACCTCGACCGCGCGTACCCGGGACTACGCTGGGAGAAAGGGTTTCAGCAGCGGAAGGGGATGCCGTGGTGATCAGCCCTATCGAGGAGGCTCCGATCGGGGCGCGCATCAAGCGCCTGCGAGAACGGGCGGGCATGTCGCGAGCTGTACTAGCGGGCTTGCTCGGCCGGTCGACCGAATGGCTGAAAGCAGTCGAGAACGGAAGACTGCAACCACCGCGACTGCCGATGTTGTTGCGGATCGCGCATGCGCTCGAGCTTGCGGATCTGGCCGAACTCACCGGGAACGGGCACGCGGTCCCGGTGGCGGTATTCGCCGGGGAACGACATGGGGCGCTCACCGAGGTGCAGGCCGCCCTCACCGAGTACCGATCGGCTGCACCCGCGCGACCTGCGAACATCACTCATCTCGAGCAACGTCTGCGTCAAGCCTGGACCATTCGGCACGCCAGCCCGGACCACCGGACTCAGCTCGGGAAGCTGCTCCCAGGGTTGATCAGAGACGCGCAGGGTACGGTGCGGGCCGGCGGTGAGAACCGCCGGGCCGCACGCCGGATCCTCGCGGGGGTCTACCAGCTGGCCGACTTCTACGTTGCCTACCAACCCGCGCCCGAGCTCGTGTGGCTGGTGGCCGATCGCGCACTTTCCGAAGGCTATGAGGCCGACGACCCCTACGTGATCGCTTGCGGCGCATGGTCGATGACGCAGGCGCTGCGGGATTCGGGCCGCTGGGAGGAAGCCATCGCGTTGGCACGGACCGCGGGCGAAGGGCTGGCGCCCTACCTCGACCGCGACGACGCTCCCACCGACTGGCACGGCATCGCGGGCGCGCTGCACGCGGAGGTCGCCTACGTCCATGCCCGCCGCGGCCGCCACGGCGATGCCTGGTCGTATTGGGAGAAAGCCGATTCGATCGCGCGGGCGCTGGGCGCGGACTACCGCCATATCCAGACGTCGTTCTCGATACCGGTGATGGCGGCGCACGCCACAACCCTCGGGGTCGAATTGCGCCGCGCGGGCGAAGCACTACGATCGGCCCGCGGTTTCGATGCCGACCAGATCGCGTCGATTCCCCGCCGAAGCCGCCACTTCATCGAGGTCGCCCGAGCGCACTACCAGCGCGACGAGCCGGTGGCCGCCCTAGCGCTGCTGAACAAGTCCGCGATCACGGCACCGGAGACGATCCAATACAACGGGCATGCGCGAGACATGCTGCACCTGCTGATGCGAAATCCACCGTCGGGGATGAAATCCGACGTCAACGACCTCTGCCGCCGAGTCGGTCTCACCTCTGTCGCGTAGTCGTGGGCTCGGTGCGCCATCCCGCGTCGCCGCTCGCGCACGGCGGCAAGATCGTCGAGCGCGAAGCCCGTTCGCTCGCACGGCGGCTCGGCGTCACGGCCTGACTCGCCCGATGATGTGGCGGGAGTTCACGAGGGGCGGGCTCCCGCCGCTCATACCCGGCCACGACTGTCGAATGCCCGCGCGACGGTGACGGCGACCCCGGATCTCACCGTGCTCGATGACGGTGGTGTCGATATCCCGCCAGCGTCCAGAGCAGCCGATTCCTAGCGTCTTTCGACGTGAGTATTCCTGCCACCGAGATACGTGAAGACCGTCGGCTGCGCCGTGCGGTCGTACTGTTCATGTCACTTGCGGCCGCGCTCGGGACGTCCACCATCTACCCGCTGCAGCCGGCGATCGCGGACGTAGCGGGGTCGCTGCATTCCTCGATCGCCGCGGTCGGGTTTTCGCTTGCGTGTGGTCCGGTCGGATACATGATCGGCCTCGGGCTGCTTGTTCCGCTGGTCGACCGATTCCCGCCCGGACGGATCCTCGCGATCCAGTTCGGGGCACTGGCCGTCGCGTTGGCGGTGGGTGCCGTCGCCGGTCGGGCGTGGCAGTTGGGGCTGTTGATCGGCGTGATCGGCGCATGCTCGGCGGTCGGGGCGAGTCTCAGCTCGTTGGCGGGGCGACTCGCTCCGGCCCATCAGCGAGCCACGATCCTCGGCGTCGTCACCGCCGGGATCTCGGCGGGGATCCTCGCGGGCCGGATCGCGGGAGGGTGGCTGTCCGACGAGATCGGCTGGCGCGGAATGCTTCTGGTATTCGCTACCGCTTGCCTGATCGCCGCCGGGTGTTGCCTGATGGCTCTGCCGAACACCGTCGGCACAGCCGAACTCCGCTATCTCGCGACTCTGCGCTCCCTGCCCGGATTGTTCGTGCGGCACGCGACCCTGCGGTTCGCGGCGATACGCGGCGCGCTGTGGTTCTTCGCGTTCTGCGCAGTGTGGGCCGGACTCGCGGTCGCCCTGTCGGAACCCCCGTTCTCGTACTCCGCGGAACAGATCGGCCTGTACGCCTTGGCGGGGCTCGCGGGAATCCCCGCAACGCAGGTCGCCGGCGTCTGGACCGACCGAGTGGGCGCCCCACGGGTCGTCCTGGCGGGTCTGGCCTTGGCGGGCGCCACCGCGGTGGTCGCCGGTCTCACCCTCGACAACGTCGTCGTGACGCTGGTCTGCCTGGCCCTTTTCGATGCCGGCCTCTTCGCCGCTCAGGTGGCGAACCAGAGCACCGTCCTCGCCATCGACCCCACCGCCCCCGCCCGTTTCAACAGTGCCTACATGCTGGTGTACTTCGTGGGCGGCAGCCTCGGCACCGCTTGCGGCGCGGCCGCGGTCGAGTGGTTCGGCTGGCCGGCCACAGCCGCGATCGCCGTCGGCGCCATCGGACTCGCCGCCGCTATCACCGGGATCACGTCGGCGAGCGCCCACGGACCACACGCGGCACGGTCCACCCTTGACCTCGAGCGTGGTTGAGATTCGAGGATGGGGGTATGAGTATTCGGGATATCGAAGCGCCGGTTATCGAGGACAGCAGTATCGACCACGCGGCGGATCGCGAGGCGATCGAGGCGATCGTCGCCACGGTCGCGGAGGCGTACAACACCAAAGACGCGGAGTTGATGGTTCGGGATGTCGCGGCGAACGCCGTGGTGGGCAATGCCGTTGGGGTGCTACACCACGGACGCGACGCGGTGCTGGAGGCGAGCCGGATCGGGCTGGCCGGATTCCTGAAGGACGAATACGTGCGGTACGAAGTCACCGATATCGGGTTCTTGCGCCCCGACGTCGCGATTGCGCACAAGGCGGCACGGGCGGTTACCGCGGACGGCGAGACCATCGATGTCGATCCGGCGATGGTCGCGCTCTATGTGCTGGTCAAAGAGGACGGGCGGTGGTGGATCGCGGCGCGGCAGAACACCCTGGTTCCGCAGGCCGGGTGACGCCCAGCGCGGCGGAGGTCATCCTTCCCAGCGATGATGGCCCCGCCCGGCGGCACTACCGTGGTGGCCGTCGGACAGACCGCTGCGGCGTACGCGACCATGGGGTGGCCAGACAGTTGTCCTGCACTGTAGCGATCCGGATCATCGTTCATCCGGGGGGCGGCGTACCACCTGCCCCGGCAAATACGCTGCCGATGCCACCCCTTCCGCAGCCCCAACCCACGCGGCGGCCGTTGTTCACTCGCCGGGGACCGTCGAATCGGCCCTGGTGAGGGCCACGACCGGGATGACGCGATCGGTCTTCTTCTCGTGGTCGGCGAACCACGGGTAGGTCTGCTTCAGCATCGCCCAGATCTGCTCGCGTTCCGCGCCCTCGAGCGGTGCCGCGTGCGCGTCGTAGGTTTCCTCGCCCACCTCCACGACGACGTGCGGGCGCTCGACCAGATTCGAGTACCAGTCCGGGTGACTGGGTGCGCCCATGCTGGAAGCGATCACCAATAACCGGTCGCCGTCGCGGTGGAACATCATCGGCGTGGTGTGCGGGCGTCCACTGCGGCGACCGGTCGTGGTCAGCAGGAGCAACCGATCCCGACGCATCCCGTCGGGATCTTCACCTGCCCGGAACTTCGCAATCGTTTCCCGGTTGATCTGCGCGAGATCCACCCGCACCTCCGCATCATGTTCAGCGATAGACGTCAGAACGCTTGGCTACCACGAATATACGGATCATCGATTCGGCGTCATCGATCTCGTAGACGATGCGGTATTGGCCGATTCTTATCCGCCAGTCATTGCGTCCGACGAGTTTCTTGGCGCCGGACGGGCGCGGGTCTTTGGTCAGCGCGATCATCGCGTGCAAGGCGGACTCGAGCACATCGCGTGGCAGCTTCTGTAGTTGTTTCAGGACGTCGGGGTGGAACTCGACGTTCACGAGGCCAGCAGCTCGGCCGGATCGACACCCAGCCTGTCGAGCATTTCCGACATGGACATCGACGTGTAGTCGGCTGCGCGCATATCGCGCAGCCGCAACGCGTCCAGCAGGTCGGCATGCTCATGCAGCCGCTCGTAATCGGCCATCGAGATGATCACCGCGACTTCGCTACCGCTGTCGGTGATGATCGCTTCCTCCCCGGTCGCGGCCACGCCGCGCACGATCGCACCCAGCTGCATCCGGAGATCACGCAAGCTGTGTGTACTCATGTTTAACATATTACCCATTCGGAGCTGACAACGTACCGGATGGGCGATTGCTCTCAGTGGTCGTCGTAATGCCCGTCGTGCGGCGCGTGCCGGTGGCCGTCGTGGATGTAGTCGACGTGGTCGCCGTGCGGAACGGCGACGTGGCCGCAGCCCTCGCCGTGGACGTGGTCGTGCGGAGAGCATTCGGTGTGGGCAGCGGGCTCACATTCGTCGTAGTGGCCCTCGTGCTCGCGGTGCAGGTGTCCGTCGTGGACGTAGTCGACGTGATCGCCGTGCGGGACGGAGACGTGGCCGCACTCGGGGCCGTGCTTGTGCTCGTGTTCGGTGTGCTGAGCGTGTGCTGTCGTCATCAGAATCCTTCTTCCCGTAGCGGTCAGGTGGAACCGAAGAGCACTTCACACATTATCAAGTGCGCATGAATGCGTGGTAGCGATGTAATCGCCACGCCGTGCGACCGGCGCGGAGTCGCCGAGATCGACCAGCGTCGAATGCGGGGGGCGGGGCCGGGTCGGCGAGTGCGCCCTAGAGCACCTGGTCGAGGAACCGCCGCAATCGCGGCGTCTCCGCATTGTCGAACAGCGCGTCCGGGCTGCCCGCCTCGACCACCTGACCGGCGTCCATGAACACCACACTGTCGGAGACGCTGCGTGCGAAGCCCATTTCATGGGTGACCACGATCATCGACATACCGCCGGCGGCCAGGTCCGACATCAGCGCCAGCACACCCTTCACCAATTCCGGGTCGAGAGCGGAGGTCGCCTCGTCGAAGAACATGATCTCCGGCTTCATCGCCAGCGCTCGGGCGATCGCCACCCGCTGCTGCTGACCGCCGGAGAGGTTGGCCGGGCGGGAATCGGCCTTGCCTGCCAGTCCGACGACCTCCAGCTGCTCGAGCGCCAGCGCCCGCGCCTGCTCCTTGGACAGTCCGCGCAGCTTGCGCGGGCCCAGCGCCACGTTGTCGGCGACGGTCTTGTGCGGGAACAGGTTGAAATGCTGGAACACCATGCCGATGCGCTGGCGCAGCTTGTCCGGGTCCTCGGTGAGCACCGATTTCCCGTCGAGCAGAATGTCGCCGGCGTCTGGTTCGTGCAGGCGGTTGAGCACCCGCAACAGCGTGGACTTCCCCGAACCCGACGGCCCAATGACGGTGGTGGTCTTACCCGCGTCGACGTGGATGTCGACCCCGCGCAGGATCTCGTTGTTCCCGAGCTTGAGCCGCAGGCCGGTACCGGTGAGTGAGGCGCTCATCTACCCACGCCCTTCCGTGATCGCGGCCTGATCGACCGGGTCGATGGGTTGATCGGGTCGGCCGGTGCGCATGCGCCGGTCGATGTAGTTCACCAGGTGGGTGAGCGGGATGGTCAGCAGCAGGTACACCAGACCGGCCGCGACCAGCGGAGACAGGTTGCCGGTCTGAGCGTTGAGGTCGCGGCCGACGGCGAACAGCTCCCGCTGGGCAGCGAGCAGGCCGAGGAAATAGATCAGCGACGAATCCTTGATCAGCGCGATGAACTGATTCATCAGCGCGGGCAGCACCCGGCGCACGCCCTGCGGGATCACCACCAGCGTCATCGCCTGCCGGTAACCGAATCCGATGGCCCTGGCCGCCTCGAGATGGCCGGGCTCCACCGACTGGATGCCGGACCGGAAGATCTCGCCGATATAGGCCGAGGCCAGCAGCGCCAACGCCACCGCACCCAGCCAGTACGGGTTGTTGCCGGTCAGGTCGCGCACCACCGGACCGACACCGAGGCCGATCAGCAGGATGATCACCACGGCGGGCAGACCACGGAAGATGTCGGTGTAGATCCGGGCAGGCCAGCGCAACCAGCGGCTGCGCGAGATTCCCGCCACCGCCAACAGCATGCCGATCGCGGTGCCGAGCACACCGGACACCACCGCGAGAATCAACGTATTCGGCAGGCCGGTCTTGAACAGGTCCGGGAAGGCCTGCCGGTACAGCGACCAATCGAAGAAGGTGTCGCGCAATTGTTCCAGCGTCGACTTCGGTTGGGTCTGAGTCTGTTCGGCCGGCGCGCGCTCGGCGGCGATGGCGGCGAAATCCGGAAGTTCCGGCACGGGAGCGGCTTTCGAACCCGGTTTCCAGCCCGGCGGCAATTCGCGCGGCACCCATTTGCTGTAGAGCTCGGCGTAGGTGCCGTCGGCGATCACCGCATCCAGACCGCTGTTGAGCGCATCGACGAGCGGCTGCTTGTTCTTGCCGACCGCCCAGGCCGCGAAATTCTCCAGAGAGAAGGAGTTTTCGGCGATCTTGGTGCCGTCACCGGGTGAGATCGCGCCCTCGGCCTGCGCCGACGGCGCCACCCAGGCATCGACCTGGCCGGACTTCAGATTGGAATAGGCGGTGTTGTAATCCGGGAACTTCACCGGATCCAAACCCAAGGTGTTGACGACGTATTCGTCCTGCACCGTGCCCTGCACCACCGCGACCCGGCTGCTCGGACCGAGATCGTCGAAACTGCCGATCGGGCTGCTATCGGCGACGACGAGCGAGAAGTAGCCGAAGTCGTAGCCGTTGGTGAAGTCCACCATCCGCCTGCGCTCTTCGGTGGTGGTGATGTTGGAGGAGCCGACGTCGAAACGTCCGCCGGCCACCTGCGCGAGCAGGCCCGCGAATTCGGTGCCGGAGAACTCGATCTGCAAATCCAGCTTCGCGGCGACCGCGCGCAGCAGCTCATTGTCGAAACCGGTGAACGCGCCCGCGGAGTTCACGCAGATGCTCGGCGGGGCGTCGGACAGGGTGCCGACACTCAGCTTGCCCGGGGTGATCAGCCCGAGCTTGGTGATGTCGATGGACTCCAGTGGCACCGTGGTCGGCGTGGTGTAGCGGTCCTCGCCCGCTTTCGCCGGCGACGCCAGGTTCTTCGGCGCGGCCGCCGCCGCCTCGACCCCGGGTGGGGCGCACAGATCGCGGGCCGACGAGCCGTCACCGGAACCGCAGGCCGTCGCCAGGCCGACGACGGCGAGCAATATCACGGCGATCAACACACGAGACCGCACAGCGAGCAGACCAGCCATGGGAGAACACCCTAGCCGTCCAGCTCAGGCTAACCGGCGGCTACCGGTTCGCGCCGCGCCCGCGAGAGGTAGTTGACCACTGGACCGGCGCGCTCCGCACGATTCGACCACCGTGCGAGAAATCGCCGGCGCAACCGCCGGACAACGCACTGCTAACCGAAGGCCGACGGTCCTGTGCCACCCGACGGATCAAGCGATGCCGCTGACCGGCTCCGGATTGATCTCATCGCGCCAGGTGATCGCCTCGACCACCCGGCTCAGGTCGTAATCGGGCCCGCTGACGCCGACGGTGAACAGGGTCGCCCCCGCCGCCAGGAACGACGGCGCCAGGTTTCGGCCGGGCCAGCTCACCGAGCGCTCGATCCGCGCCGGGTCGGTGCCCGCGGCGGCGCAATGCTCGCCGAGGATGCCGCTCTTGCGGGTGAAGACCTCGAGATCGCCGAAGCTGTGCCAGATGTCGGCGTGCTGCGCCACCAGGCGCAGGGTCTTGCGTTCACCGCCACCGCCGATGAGCATCGGGATATCGCGCACCGGCTGCGGATTCAGCTTCTTCATCCGTGCGTCGATCCGCGCCAGCGACGATTTCAGCAGGTCCAGCCGGGTGCCGGCGGTGCCGAACTCGTAGCCGTACTCGGCGTAATCCCGCTCGAACCAGCCGCCGCCGATCCCGAGGATCAGCCTGCCGCCGCTGATGTGGTCGACGGTGCGCGCCATATCGGCGAGCAGATCCGGGTTCCGGTAACCACCGCCGGTGACCAGTGCGCCGATCTCGACCCGCTCGGTCTGCTCGGCGAACGCGCCCAGCATCGTCCAGCATTCGAAATGCGCGCCGTCGGGGTCGCCGGTGAGCGGGTAGAAGTGGTCCCAGTTGAAGACGATGTCAACGCCGGCGTCCTCGGCCCGCCGCACCGCGTCCCGGATCAGCCCGTATTCGGACGCGTGTTGCGGCTGCAACTGGACTCCCACACGAACCGGTCGACTCATCGCGTTGACTCCTCGTCCCTCGGGGCGCTTGCCCGACCGAGGCTACCGCCGTGCGCGGCGCGCGGCTCGATGAACCGCCCGCCTTCTCCGATCCCGCGGCCGCCGGGTGTCGGCGCCCGCGGCAGGACGGCCCGCGGCGACCGCCGGTGCGGGACGGGCGCACCGCACGTAAGATCCGCCGGAACCCTCTACTCGGATCGTCCGGCACGTTCCTGCCGGTGAAGGGAAGTGATCTGCCGTGGCTACGGTGACCTTCGACCAGGCCACCCGGTTGTATCCGGGCGCTGGTAAACCGGCTGTCGACCAGTTGAACCTGGAGATCGCCGACGGTGAATTCCTGGTCCTGGTCGGGCCGTCCGGCTGCGGGAAATCCACCTCGCTGCGGATGCTGGCCGGGTTGGAGGAGGTCAACGGCGGGCGGATCCTGATCGGCGAGCGGGACGTCACCCACGCCGAACCGAAGGAACGCGATATCGCGATGGTGTTCCAGAACTATGCGCTCTACCCGCATATGACCGTCGCGGAGAACATGGGCTTCGCGCTCAAACTCGCCAAGGTGAACAAGGCGGAGACCAAGCAGCGAGTGCTGGAGGCGGCGAAACTGCTCGACCTCGAGCCCTACCTGGATCGCAAGCCCAAGGCGCTCTCCGGCGGCCAGCGCCAGCGCGTCGCCATGGGGCGCGCCATCGTCCGGCAGCCGCAGGTGTTCCTGATGGACGAGCCGCTGTCGAACCTCGACGCCAAGCTCCGAGTGCAGACCCGCACCCAGATCGCGCAATTGCAGCGCAGGCTCGGCACCACCACGGTGTACGTCACCCACGACCAGGTCGAGGCCATGACCATGGGCGACCGGGTGGCGGTGCTGCGCGACGGGCTCTTGCAGCAGTGCGCCTCACCGCGCGACCTGTACCGGGATCCGGCCAATGTGTTCGTCGCCGGGTTCATGGGCTCGCCGGCGATGAATCTGTTCACCCTGCCCGTCTCCGACGGCGCGGTCACCCTGGGGGGCCACCAGCTGGCGCTGCCGCGTTCGGTGGCCGATGCGAGCAATGGCTCGGTGACCGTCGGCGTGCGGCCGGAGCATCTGGAGGTCGGCGGCGACGCGTCCGGACTGAGCAAGGGTGGCGCCGGGATCGAGATGGAAGTGGATGTGGTCGAGGAACTCGGCTCCGATGCCTACATCTATGGCCGCACGATCGCCGATGGACCCGGGGAAACGATTGTGGCGCGCGCGGATTGGCGTAATCCGCCGGCCAAGGGCGAACGGGTGCTGCTCACCGCCGATCCCGAGCACACGTACTTCTTCGCCGCCGACGATGGGCGTCGGCTGAACTGACGGACGCGCGCCCTCACCCGGGCGCTGTGAAGATCGCGACCAGGAACCCGCACACCCAGGTTCCCGCGAACAGCGGGGCGCCGATCAAAGGCGCCCAGCCGATCGGGCGTCTGCCGCGGACGGCATCGAGGATCGTCACGGCGACAGTGCCGATGGTGAGAACGATGCCGACGGCCGCGATCGCATAGGCGGCCGTCAGATCGTGCGGACGTGCGGAGTCGCGGCCGGTCAGCTCGTACCACTCCAGCAATTGGATTGTCACCCAGCCGGTTCCGGCCGTGATCAGGGTCGCGAGGATCGCGCGCGCGAGATCCGGGATTCGCCATCGCACAGTTCGAGTGTGCGGGCGGTGCGGCGACGGGGCAATCCCGTGGATGTACCGGCTTCACTGGGTCACGGCCGAGCATCGGTCGGTGCCGCGGTGGTGACCGTACCGGGCCGACTACCCTGCTGACGATGAGCGAGGTCGAAGCCGTCGGCGTGTACGCGGTGCCCATGCGCGCCCGGTTCCGTGGCATCACCGTGCGCGAGGGGATGCTGGTGCGCGGGCCGCTCGGCTGGGGTGAGTTCTGCGCGTTCCCCGAATACGACGACCGGGAGGCCGCGCAGTGGCTGGCCACCGCCGTCGAACAGGTGACCGTGGGCTGGCCGGCGCCGGTGCGCGCGCGAATTCCGGTGAACTGCACGGTGCCGGCGGTCGGGCCGGAGCGGGCGCACGCCATCGTCGCGGGGTCGGGGTGCCGCACGGCCAAGGTGAAGGTGGCCGACCATCCCGACTCGCTGGCCGAGGATTTGGCGCGGGTGGAGACCGTGCGGGATGCGCTCGGCCCCGGCGGCGCGGTGCGGGTGGATGCCAACGCGGTGTGGGATGTGGAGACCGCGGTCCGGAGCATCACCGAACTCGACCGAGCTGCGGGCGGTGTGGAGTACGTCGAGCAGCCGTGCCGCACCATCGAGGAGCTGGCGGCCGTGCGGCGGCGCGTCGAGGTGCGGATCGCGGCGGACGAGTCGATTCGCCGCGCCGAGGATCCGATGAAGGTGGCCGTCGCCGGCGCCGCCGACATCGCGGTCCTGAAGTGCACGCCGCTGGGTGGTGTGCGGCGGGCGCTCGAGGTCGCCGAGGCCGCTGGACTGCCGTGCGTGGTGTCCTCGGCGCTGGAAACCAGCGTCGGGCTGTCGGCCCAACTCGCCCTTGCCGGAGCGCTCCCGGAACTCGACTTCGCTTGCGGGCTTGGCACAGTCGCGCTGTTCGAGGGCGACCTGGTGGCCGAACCAATGCTTCCGGTGAACGGGCATCTGCCCGTCCCGCGCACACCCCCGGTGCCCGATCCGGACCTGCTGGAACGCTATCGGCATCCCGATCCGGACCGGACGGCGTGGTGGTACGAACGGTTCGACCGCGTCCACGATGTGCTCGGACGGCCCTGATCACGCCTGCACCCGGCGCGCGGCGCCCGATCAGGGCCCGTAGCGACATTCCCGGTGCGGGCAGGGTGACCGGCGGCGGGTGCGTGGTGCGGACTTGCCGGCCCGGCGCGCTCGGGGTCTCGTCCGGCGTCAGCCGAGCCGCACACCGCAACCGATCATGGTTCCGCGCAGCAGCAATGCGGCTTCGGGGCCGATCACGCCGTCGACCAATTCGATGTAGCGGCCGCAGAATTCCGGGCCGTGCGGTGCGTGCTCGCCCGGACGCGGTTCGAGATGGTGGGTCAGCTCGTGCAGCACCACCAATTCCCGCAGCGCCCAAGAGGTTGCGCCGGTGTGCAGCGGGACGGCGAGCACCGCACCGTCGGCTTCGTAATGCGCCGCGGTAGTGCCCGCGCGCGAACGTACCCGCACGGGCGAGCGCGCCCGGTCCCACTGCCCCACAACCCAGTTCAACGCCAGCACCCGGTCGCAATAGGCCTGCACCGATTCGACCGAGGCGAACCGCCGCTCCACCGGCAACGTGATCTGCGACCCGAACACCTGCACGGTGCGATGACCGAACTCATCGGCCCGATCGAACGCGCCCCGGACCAGCTGCTCGGCGTCATACACCTTCGCCCGCTGACTGTCTCGCACCGCCATCACATCACCACGAGCGCAGGCGCCGCCCCTCCGACTCGCCGGCTCATCCACACCGACCCGTCGCGAGCGTCACATGAGCGAGGCATCGGCCGGGAACACCACACGCTGGTGTAGCTCTCGCGCCGGCACAACCGATAGTGCACGGTGACGTGGCGCTCGCCTGATCGGCAGGCTTGGCGGGCGGACGACCGGGCGCGGAGGCGGGCCATGTTCAGTCCGCGCGGCGGGCGGTGAGACGGCCGCGCGGGGCGGGGAGTTCGGGCGAGGTGCCGAGGCGGGCGGCGCGGCCGGCACGGTCGCCCGCGGTACGCGCGGCCGGCGCATACCCCGTCGACGCCTGGGGCCCGGGCCAGGTCCCGCGCGCTTCGGAGGTGCGGGTGTAGAAGTCGACCAGCTCGACCTCCTTGTTGCGCAGGGCCAGCGCGGTTCCGGTGGACGCGGCGCTCGGCTCGGCTCGTGCCTCGGTCTCCACTTCGGACTTGACCTCCGCCAGCCGTTTGCCGATGCGCGCCGCGAACGCCATCTGGAAGTTCAGCCGGGCCGTCACCGCGGCGACCGGTGCCTGCACCCGGCGACGCACCCGGCGGCCGCCGCGCACCTCGACGACGATCTTCTCCACCATCGCCGACCGGTAGGCGCCGGACTTGATGTACTGGTCGGAGGCGCGCACCATCTGCACCAGCAGGCTGGTGTAGAGCGCTTCACAGGTGTCGATATCGGAGTCGAAGCCGTAGGCGTACACCTGGGTCGAGGTTCGGGCCACATCGCAACGCACATCGTTTGCCGAGGCGATCGCCACGAACAGCTGCACGTAGGTGCGCAGCCCTTTGCGGCCCGGCTCGCCGATCGGGATGATCCGCTGGATCGGGGTCGGCCTGCGCTCGCGGCCGGCCACATGGGCGCGCGCCACGGCCAGGTCGATCGAGGAGCGGGTGGCCAGCCGCTGCGCGGCGGCGAGGAAGGCTTCGGCCTCGTGTTCGTTGTCGGTCGACTCGGCCTTGCGCAGCAGCCCGCCGATGCGGGTCAGCATCTTGTCGGGGGCGGGATCTGCGACAGTCATCGCGAACCAGCCTAGGCATACCGACCGACATGCCCGGGCGCGTCGGGTGATCAACATGTATGTTGCGTTGTGCACCGCCGGGTGTGCTGCCGCTCACGTCTCGACCTTGGAGTATCCGCGATGGCTTTGAAGAAGGTGTCCCTACGTGCCGCTCTGGTGTCCCGTGCCGCGCTCACGGTGGCCTCGGCGGCGGTGCTGACCACGGCCTTCGCCACCGCCTGCACCAGCGACAGCGGCGGCAACCCGACCAGTGAGAATCTCACCGGACGTGGGCCCATCACCTACGTCGAGGGCAAGGACACCACCGAGACGGGTGTCGTCAAGCAGCTCATCGACCGGTGGAACGCGGCCCACCCGGACGAGCAGGTCACCTACAAAGAGCAGTCCAACGACGCCTCCCAGCAGTACGACGACCTGGTCGAGCACATGCGCTCGAAGTCCTCGGACTACGACGTGTTCGCCATGGACGTGCCGTGGACCGCCGAGTTCGCCGCCAAGGGCTGGATCCAGCCACTGAAGGACTCCTTCGCCATCGACACCTCGGCCCTGCTGCCGCCGACGGTCGCCAGCGCCACCTACAACAACACCCTCTACGCCGCCCCGCGCAACACCAACGGCGGCCTGCTGTTCTACCGCACCGACCTGGTGCCGAACCCGCCCAAGACCTGGGACGAGATGCTCGGCATGTGCAATATCGCGCGGGCGAACAACATCGGCTGCTACGCGGGCCAGCTCAAGAACTACGAGGGCCTGACCGTGAACACCGCCGAGGTGATCAACGCCTACGGCGGCACCTTCGTCGGCTCCGACGGCAAGACCCCCACCGTGGACAGCCCGCAGGCCCGCGCCGGCCTCGGCAAGCTGGTCGAGGCCTACGACCGGGGCGACATCCCGCCGGAGGCGGTCACCTTCACCGAGACCGAGAGCGGCGCCGCATTCACCCAGGGCAAGCTGATGTTCCTGCGTTCGTGGCCGTCCACCTTCGGTGACGCCGGCTCGGAATCCTCGGTGGTGCGCGACAAGTTCGCCGTCGCCCCGCTGCCCGGCGAGAGCGGAATCGGCGCCTCGACCCTCGGCGGCTACAACGCCGCGATCAGCGCGTTCTCCAAGAACAAGGCCACCGCGCTCGACTTCCTGCGCTTCCTGATCAGCGAAGACGCCCAGCACATCGTCGCCTCCGGCGCGCTGCCCTCGGTGCGTGAATCGATGTACGACGACCCGGCCCTGATCGCCAAGATGCCGTACCTGCCCGCCCTCAAGGATTCGATCTCCAACGCCGTGCCGCGCCCGGTGACGCCGTTCTACCCGGCGGTGTCGAAGGCCATCCGCGACAATGCCTTCGCCGCCCTGAAGGGCGAGAAGTCGGTGGACGATGCGATCATCGGCATGCAGAAGGGCATCGAGGCGGCCGGTTAGCGGGAAGTTCGGACGGACCCGACCTGCCGGATGAGGAGAGAACGGGTGTCGGATCCTTCGGGAACGGATACGGCCGTGCGGAAAGTGCGTGCGGACGAGGCGGGTAAACCGCCGCGGAACAAGCGCGGCTGGGGCGCGGTGATCGCCGACGAGCTGCGGCGTTCCGGTAAGGCGTGGATGTTCGTCGCGCCGGTGCTGATCGCGCTCGCCGTCGTCATCGGCTACCCGGTGTTCCGGGCGCTGTGGATGTCGTTCCAGCAGGATTCGGGCGGCATCGACCCCGAAACCGGCATGTTCGTCGAGGGCGGCAGCGCCGGATTCGCCAACTACACGCACTGGCTGCTGCAACAGTGTGAGACCGCGGCGGGCACCGTCGACTGCCCGACCGGCAACCTCGGCTCGCAGTTCTGGCTGGCGATCGGCGTCACGCTGTTCCTGACCGTGGTCACGGTGTCGCTCGAGGTGATCCTCGGCCTCGCCATGGCCGTGGTGATGGGCAAGACCTTCCGCGGCCGCGCGCTGCTTCGGGCCGCCGTGCTCATCCCGTGGGCGATCCCGACCGCCGTCACGGCGCGACTGTGGGAATTCATGTTCCAGTACGACGGCGTGGTCAACCGGGTGCTCGGCACCGGCATCCTGTGGACCTCCGACGAATGGCCCGCCCGGTTCGCGGTGATCGCGGCCGATGTGTGGAAGACGACGCCGTTCATGGCGCTGCTGCTGCTGGCGGGCTTGCAGGTGATCCCGAACGACGTCTACGAGGCCGCGAAGGTCGACGGCGCTTCGGCCTGGCAGCGCTTCGTGCACATCACCCTGCCGCTGCTCAAGCCCGCCCTGCTGGTCGCGATCCTGTTCCGCACCATGGACGCGCTGCGCATGTACGACCTGCCCGCCATCATGACCGCCGACAACCCGGCCACCCGCACGGTGTCGATGCTGGTGGTCGAGCAGGTCAGGCAAGGTCCCAACAGTGCGGCCGCCTTGTCGACGATCACCTTCCTGTTGATCTTCGCGGTGGCGTTCGTGTTGGTGAAGGTGCTGGGCGCGAACGCGGTCCGCACCCAGGAAGAGCAGCGGAAGGCATGATGGCCGCGACCACGATGACCAAAGACAAGCCCGCCGCGCCCGTCACCAGGAACGTGCCGTGGACCCGCAGGCTCGGGTCGGCGCGGCTGTACATCGGCGCGTTGATCGTGCTGGTGTGGGGGCTCGGCCCGTTCTACTGGATGGCGGTCACCGCCTTCCGCGACCCGCGCTACACCTTCGAGAACACGCCGTGGCCTACGCACGTGACGCTGGAGAACTTCCGCGACGTCTTCGACACCAGCCGCGGCAACGACTTCGGCCAGGCGATGGTCAACAGCGTCATCATCGGCTCCATCACCACCGTCATCGCGCTGCTGCTCGGCGTGCTGGCCGCCTACGCGCTGGCGCGGCTGACCTTCCGTGGCAGGTACCTGGTGTCCGGGCTGATCCTGAGCGCGTCGATGTTCCCGGTGGTCGTGCTGGTGACGCCGCTGTTCCAGCTGTTCACCGATCTGGGCTGGATCGGCAAGTACCAGGCGATGATCATCCCGAACATCTCGTTCGTGCTGCCGATGACGGTGTACATCCTGGCGGCGTTCTTCGCCGAACTGCCCTGGGAACTCGAGGAGGCCGCCCGCATCGACGGCGCCACCAAGCTGCAGGCGTTCCGGCTGGTGATGCTGCCGCTGGCGGCGCCGGCGGTGTTCACCACGGCGATCCTGGCGTTCATCGCGGCGGTCAACGAGTATCTGCTGGCGCGGCTGCTGTCGAGTGAGTCGACCAAGCCGGTAACGGTCGCGATCGCCGGGTTCTCCGGCAACAACCCGCTGGTCCAGCCCTATGCCTCGATCATGGCGGCGGGCACGCTGGTGACGATTCCGCTGGTGATCATGGTGCTGCTGTTCCAGCGGCGGATCATCTCCGGTCTGACGGCGGGCGGCGTCAAGAGCTGAGGGCGGCGGCCAGGCAAACGCCTGGCTAGCTATCGCCCAGCTATGATCGGCGGGTAAGTCTGTGCCCGTTTCCGGTACCCAGGCGGGTGTGGATCGGTGACGATGTGTGATCAGACGGTGGGGTAGCCGAGTTTTACCGACGCTCCGGGAGGAGATGATCGTGAGCTCGTTTCGTGACCGGCTTCGCGGCGGCGGCCGAACGCCGGAGCCGGAGTATGCCTCGATCAGCGGATTCGACCCGCGCGCCGGCAAATCCGAGGACGGTGGCGGCACCGGCGGAAAACCCGGGCGCGAACCGGACGGGCCGGATCGAAGACCACGCACCAGGGGTAGCCGGATCCGCAGGCTGATCCTCGCGCTGTTCGTCATCTTCATCGCCGTGCCCGCGCTGCTGATGGCGCTGTTCTACTGGAGCGCGGAGATCCCCTCGCCGTCGGCCATGCGCACCAACCAGATCGCCACCATCACCGCCGCCGACGGCACCACGGTGATCGCGAAGGTCGTCCCGCCCGAAGGCAACCGCACCCCCGTACCCCTCGCCGAGGTACCGGTGCATGTGCGCAATGCGATGCTCTCGGCCGAGGACCGCAATTTCTACACCAACCCCGGCTACTCGATCCCCGCCTTCCTGCGCGCGGCCAGGGACAACCTGCTCGGCAAGGAGAACGCCGGCGGCGGTTCGACCATCACCCAGCAGTATGTGAAAAACGCCTTCCTCGATTCCGAGCGCACCGTCACCCGGAAGATGCGCGAGCTGGTGATCGCGGCGAAGATGGCGCGCGAGTGGAGCAAGGACGACATCCTCGCCGCCTACCTCAACACCATCTACTACGGCCGCGGCGCCTACGGGATCGCGGCGGCGGCCAAGGCCTATTTCAACAAGCCGGTGCCGGAGTTGACCCTGGCCGAGGGCGCGGTGCTGGCCGCACTGGTCCGCTCGCCGTCGATCCTGGATCCGGAAACCCATCTCGAGGATCTGAAGGCGCGCTGGCGGTACGTGCTCGACGGCATGGTCGAGATGGGCGTGCTGAACCGGGCCGACCGCGAGACCGCGACCTTCCCGCCGGTCATCCCGATCACCGACGTCGCCGATGACGGCGCCGCGCGCGGACCCGAAGGCTTGATCCGTGCCCAGGTGCTGCGCGAGCTGCGCGCGGCCGGTATCTCCGAACACGAACTCAATACCGGCGCACTGCAGATCACCACCACCATCGACCCCAAGGCGCAGCAGGCGGCGGTCGCCGCGGCCCAGAGCGCGCTCGAAGGCCAACCGCCCGAACTGCGCACCGCGGTGGTGTCGATCGATCCACGCACGGGCGCGGTGCGGGCGTATTACGGCGGCGCCGACGGCGTCGGATTCGATTTCGCGCAGGCACCGGTGCAGACCGGCTCGGCGTTCAAGACCTTCGCGGTGCTGGCAGCGCAGCGCCAGGGCATCTCCATGGCCAAACAGTTCGACAGCTCGCCGGTGCAGGTCAACGACGTGCTGGTGCGCAACGTGGACAACGAGTCCTGCGGCACCTGCTCGCTGGCCGAGGCGTTCAAGCGGTCGCTCAACACCAGCTTCTACCGGCTCACCCAGTCGATGTTCAACGGTCCACAGGCCATCGCCGACGCCGCCCATCAGGCCGGGATCCCGGAGGAGATTCCCGGGGTGCCAGGGCGCTCGCTGAGCGAGAACGGTGGCCCGCCCGCGCCCTCTATCGTGCTCGGCGTCTACCAGGTGCGCCCGATCGATATGGCCTCGGCGTACGCGACCATCGCCGCCTCCGGGATGTATCACCAGCCTTATTTCGTGCAGCGGGTGGTGACCGGCACCGGACGGGTGCTGCTCGATCGCGGCGCCCCCGAACATCAGGTGGGCAAGCAGCTGCCGCCCGGTGAGCAGCGTTTTCCGCCCGCGATCGCCAACCGCACCATCCAGGCCATGCTGCCCATCGCCGCATACTCCAACGGCCACGCCCTCGACGGCAGGCCCTCGGCCGCCAAAACCGGAACCACCCAGCTCGGCGACACCGGCGAGAACAAGGACGCCTGGATGGTCGGTTTCACCCCGTCGCTGTCTACGGCGGTGTGGGTGGGAACCGAACACTCGCAGGCGATCCGGACCGCGGGCGGCGCCCGCATCTACGGGTCGGGCCTGCCCGCCGACATCTGGAAGCAGACGATGGACGGCGCGCTGGAAGGCGCACCGGCCGAGAGCTTCCCGGCTCCCGAAGGCGGGTCCGGGCAGCCGATCATTCCGGCCGGCCCGCCGCAGCCCTCCGGTGGACCCTACGACATCCTGAATCCGCCGCCCGGTGAGCAGCCGCGCGGACCGGAGATCATTTTCCCGCCCGCGCCGCAGGCCCCCGAGCCCGAACCGCAGGAACCGATCGTCATCTTCCCGCCCGCACCGCCGCCGCCACCGCCGCCGCCTCCGCCGCGGCAGGTGGAGATCCTGCCCGGAATCGTCATTCCGGTGCCGGGATGACGCCGAGGGAACGCAACCCATGGCAGCATCGTTTGCCAGGGTGAGAGCGTGACCGTGCGGCGGCGGCACCGGCCCGACGCCGACGCCGACGGATCGATGCGGAAGGATAAGCGACGAGCGACACGACAGCGGCGCGAGCAGTGGCCCGCAGGCGATAGCCCGCGTGCCACACAGCAGCCGGGGAGCGCCGCCGAAACGAACACCGCGGCACGAGCGGAGGGCCCGGCGCGTGCCGCCAACTGAACGACAGACGAGAAATAGGGGCTACGCCGGTGGATTTCAATGTCGTTGACCGCCAAGAGACATTGGTGGCGGGAACCGTGCTCCGCAGCCCGGCACTGGCTGTGGAGGGGCCGCGGCGCACCAAGGTGGAAGAAGCGTGGAAGCGCAATCTGGCGCGCGCGCTACCCGGTCCGCCGGCGAGCGCGTTCGTCGACCACGCGCCCGAGATCAACTCCTACCTGACCCATATCGTCGGCTACCGCTGCCGCAGTCTCGACGACCTGCTACCCGGTGACGTGCTCGCCCGGATCCCGGCGGGGAAATTCGCCCGGTTCACCCTCAGCGGCGACGATCTGGGCGACACCGTGGTGACGGTATGGCGCGCGATCTGGGACGCCGAAGCCGCGGGCCGGCTGGAGCGTTCCTACACAGGCGATTTCGAGCGCTACCCCGACAACCGGACGGTCGAGGTCTTCGTGGCGCTGGCAGACGATTCGGTGGACGGGTAGGAACAACGCTGTGGACTTCGAGATAGTCACCCTGGAGGAAAGCCTGGTCGCCGGGCTCACCGTGCCGCTGGCCGGCCGCGAGGTCGCCGCCCGCGACTTGGATCTGGTGAACTTCACCTGGGATCGATACCTGGCCAGGGAGAAGAACGTGCCACGGGTCGCGGCCTACATCGGCCAGAACGATCACGCCGTGGCCGTCCTCGGCTACGAGGTGACGTCGATGGACGAGATGGACGCCGGCGACGTGGTGACCAAGGTGCCGCGCGGGCGCTACGCCAAGTTCGTGGTCTCCGACAAGCCCTACGACCTGCTGCGCACCGCCTGGGCGCAGGTGCGCAAAGCCGAAAGCGCCGGCACCATCACCCGCTCGCACACCGCCGAGATCGAGCGCTACGCCGGGCCCACCTCGGTGGAGGTCTACGTCTCCCTCGACTGAGCGCACATACGACGAAAGCCGGTCGAAGCGATGCTTCGACCGGCTTTCTGCCGTGTCGACCCGTGTGGATCAGGCGTTGATGATGAAGGCTTCCAGCTGAGCGCGGGCGACATCGTCGGCCAGCTGCTGCGGCGGGGACTTCATCAGGTACGCCGACGCCGGGATGACAGGGCCGCCGATGCCGCGGTCCTTGGCGATCTTGGCCGCGCGCACCGCGTCGATGATGATGCCCGCCGAGTTCGGCGAGTCCCACACCTCGAGCTTGTACTCCAGGTTCAGCGGCACGTCACCGAAGGCGCGGCCCTCCAGGCGCACGTAGGCCCACTTGCGGTCGTCGAGCCAGCCGACGTGATCGGACGGGCCGATGTGCACGTCGTTGGCGCCCAGCTCCTTCTTCAGGTTGCTGGTGACGGCCTGGGTCTTGGAGATCTTCTTCGACTCCAGGCGCTCACGCTCGAGCATGTTCTTGAAGTCCATGTTGCCGCCGACGTTGAGCTGCATGGTGCGGTCGAGCTGCACGCCGCGGTCCTCGAACAGCTTGGCCATCACACGGTGGGTGATGGTGGCGCCGACCTGACTCTTGATGTCGTCGCCGACGATGGGGACGCCGGCCTTGGTGAACTTCTCGGCCCACTCCGGATCGGAGGCGATGAACACCGGCAGCGCGTTGACGAAGGCGACGCCCGCGTCGATGGCGCACTGCGCGTAGAACTTATCGGCCTCTTCCGAACCCACGGGCAGGTAGGAGACCAGCACGTCGACCTTGGCGTCCTTCAGTGCCTTGACCACGTCGACCGGCTCGGCCTCGGACAGCTCGATGGTCTGCGCGTAGTACTTGCCGATGCCGTCGAGGGTCGGGCCGCGCTGCACGACGACGTCGCTGGGCGGCACGTCGGAGATCTTGATGGTGTTGTTCTCGGAAGCGAAGATCGCCTCGGACAGATCGAAGCCGACCTTCTTGGCGTCGACGTCGAACGCGGCGACGAACTTCACGTCGCGCACGTGGTACTGACCGAACTTGACGTGCATCAAACCGGGAACGGTCGCGGTCTCGTCCGCGTCCTTGTAGTACTGAACGCCCTGGACCAGCGAGGATGCGCAGTTGCCCACACCTACGATGGCGACGCGAACCTCTGGGGCGCTCTCAGCAGCTTTGACATCACTCATGGCCGGTATTTCCCTCTTTCTGTGGTGCCGCCTTCGTCGATTGCTCCGCCGCAATCAACTCGTTGAGCCAGCGCACTTCGCGCTCGCTTGATTCGAGTCCGAGTTGATGGAGCTGGCGGGTGTAGCGATCCAGCGAGCCACTCGCCTTCTTGATCGCCTCCCGTAGCCCCTCTCGGCGCTCCTCGACTTGACGCCGCCTGCCCTCGAGGATCCGCATCCGCGCTTCCGCGGGGGTGCGGCTGAAAAAGGCCAGATGAACGCCGAAGCCGTCATCGGTGTAGTTCTGCGGTCCGGTGTCGGCCAGGAGCTCGTTGAAGCGCTCCCGTCCGGCCGGAGTCAGCTGGTAGACCCGCCGGGCACGACGTGTGGTCGCACCGGCCGGGATCTCCTCCTCCAGCAGCCCGTCCGCCTGCATTCGGCGCAGTGTCGGATAGAGCGACCCGTAGGAGAAGGCCCGAAACGCGCCGAGCAGGCCCGTCAGCCGCTTGCGCAGCTCGTAACCGTGCATGGGCGATTCGAGGAGCAGCCCGAGGATTGCGAGTTCGAGCATCGGGCTTCACCCCCTGACTGTGTGCAGACCTAACCGATGGATGCGATTACCAACTATATCGGAGCGATATAACCACGCATAGTTGTTGGTGATGTATTCCGCATTTACGCAGGTAAGACAGCTGGGCCAATGGTCAGTCGGCCGGGAAGATCTCCAGCGGCTTACCGGAGAGATCGACCGTCATATGCCCCGATCGGTCGTCGCCGTCCCCGACGAATATGTCGATGATCGGTCCCGCATCGACCGGGGCACTCAGTTCGTAACCGATGCCGAGATGCTTCACCGCGCCGCCCGGCAGGCATACCGACTCCGGCGCCCCGCGCAGGATCCCGGCCAGAACCGTCAGGTCGATGGCACCCAGGTCGACCGGACGGCCGTTCGCCCAGCTCACCGTGGAGGAACCGCTCGCCTGGAACCCTTCGGCGTCGAACCGGTACAGCACCGGCTGCCCCGCCTCCAGCCGCTGGACCACCGCGTACCCGGGCATGATCGTGACGGTGTCGGCGATGGCATCGCCGAACTCGCGCCGGTAGCTGTCGACGAACAGCGCGAATCCGGAACCGGTGACCAGACTCGGCAGCTCCGTCGCCTCGGCCTCCTCGGCCTGCTCCACACCGACCACGGCAAGCGGGCCGCCGGCTCCCTCCGGCCGCAGGATGCCCGCCGTCGCACCGATCACCGCGGCGACCGCGAGCACCGCGACCGGAACCCACCAGCGCCGTTGCGGACGGTCGCGATGCAGCACCCCGGACCCGGCGAGATCGCTCGGAATCTGCAGATCGCGGATGAGGTCGTTCAGCTCGCCGAAGGTTGTCGAACGCATCGCCGCACGAGTGCGTGCGGTGTGTTCCTGCTCGGTGAGTTGTCCGTCACGCAAGGCCGCGTCGATGAGCGCGCATACCTCGACGCGATCGGTGTCGCGGGCCCTGAGCTGGTCGTTTCTCGTCATCACGCGCCGCCTACCCCTCGAACGGCCAGACGCGAAGCACCTCGCCGGCGGGGCCGAGGATGAAATGGCCGGACTCGCGGAATTCGTTGCCGACGTAGACGGCCACGACCATGCGGCCTTCGTTCGGCGGAAAGCTGTGGATTTCCACCGATAGGTGCGAGACCTTTCCGTCGGGCACCTCGGCGATCGTCGCCGCATTCGCCAGTGCGGCGCCTATCGCGGCGGTATCGAGGACGCCGAGGTCGACCGTCGGGGTGTCGACCTTGCGGGTGGTCGGAGCGCTCGGGCGCTGGAAGCCGCCGCGGTAGTCGTAGGACACCTGACGGTTCGGCTGGCCCGGCACGGCTCGGTCGACGTCGCCGTGATCGGGATACAGGGAGATCTCGTCGGCGATGGTGTCGCCGAATTCGGCGCGATATTCGGCGATGAAGTGGGCCAGTCCGGGGCCGGTGATCAGCTCGGGGGTCTTGACGACGATGGGTTCGACGTCGTCGAGCTCGGGGCGCGGTGCGGGCAGCTCGGCCTGCGGGGCGTCGGCGGGCGGGGCAGCGGCCACCGATCCTTCGGCGGGCGCCGGGTCGTCCGCGCGGCCGGTCAGCGCGAAAGCACCGAAGGCGACGAGCAGCGCGGCTGCGGTGAGTGCGGCGAGGTAGGCACCCTGAAACGTGGGCTGCGCGCGCCGCGGCGGGGCCGGGGTGCGGCGCGGGCCTTGCAGGTCAGCGGTGAGTTCGGCGAGATCACCGAGGGTTTTCGCCTCGGCCAGCAGTTCGGAGTAGGCGCGGTGTTCGTCCTCGGTGAGCTGGCCCTCGGTGCGGGCCAGGTCGAGCAGTTCGGCAGCGGCGGCGCGATCGGCGGTGCGGGCCCTGGTGGACGACGGGTAGGCCGACGCGGCGCCCGCCGGCTTCGCGGCCGGGTTCCGCGGACCGGCCGTCGACGCCGCTGACGGCGTTTGCAGATCGTCGACCAGGGCGGACAGGTCGCCGACCGTCTTCGCGGCACCGGCCTGCGCGATCCGGTCGTGGTACTCGTCCGCACCCAGCTGCCCCTCCGCATAGGCGGCATCGAGCACGCTCGCGGTGTGGGCGCGGTCGAGATCACGGGCACGCATCCGACCGGGGACTGGCGTCGACACCAACGCAGTCTAATCGGACAGACCCACGTTTCGCTTTCTCGATCAACGGCCGGACCAGCCGGAAAGAGTCCCGATACGAGCCGGCGCACGGAGCACGGGCCCGCGGAATCCCGCCGGCCCGGTGTCGCAGATACGCCACCGCCGCCCGCGTGGCGGGCGCCTACCGAACACGCCGGGCGCCAGCGCAACGAATTGGACACGGCTACTCTGGTGAACGTGCGAATTCAGCGGCAAGTGGTCGACTATGCGCTACGGCGCCGGTCGCTGCTGGCTGACGTCTATGCGGGCCGTGTCGATGTCGCCGAGGTGTGTGATGCGAATCCATATCTGCTGCGTGCGGCGAAATTCCACGGTCGGGGGAGCGAGGTCACATGCCCTATCTGCCGGAAAGAACAGCTCACCCTCGTATCCTGGGTCTACGGCGACGGCCTCGGACCGGTAGCGGGCTCGGCTCGCACCCCGGAGGAACTGCTCCGTCTCGCCGAGACGCGCGAGGAGTTCTCGGTCCATGTGGTCGAGGTGTGCCGGACCTGCAGCTGGAACCATCTGGTGCAGTCCTATGTGCTCGGCACCACACCGGTTCCGCCGCGACGACGCTCCGGAACCCGAGCCAACCGGCGGACCGCTGCCGAATGAAACACCTGGTCATCTGCCCGTCGGGTGACTTATAGAGCCGAACCTGGTCCATCGCGACCTGCCCGGCCCCGAGCCACCCGGACCGATACGAGCTTTTGGAGATCTTGTCAGTGAATTCGCCCTACGAGAGCCCTCACGGCGATGACCCGAACGCCCGCACGCAGCGCAGCCCACAACCAGGCCCGAACCCACGTCCGATGGGGCCGCCTCCCGGCCGCCCCGGTGCTCCCGGCGGTCCGCGTCCGCAGGTGAGCGGCCCCCGCCCCGGTGCGGGTGGACCGCGCCCGGGTGCGCCGATGCCGGGCC